>CALBPV010000093.1 GCA_937899265.1 uncultured Bacteroidales bacterium | reverse complement strand
TATCCCGGCATTGCCATGTGCGGCTCGGGCGAAGGCATCTCAATGACGCTCAACAAGCATCAGGGCATCCGTGCAGGTCTGTGCTGGATTCCCGAAATCGCGCACCTCATTCGTCAACACAACGATGCCAACGTCTTGGTCATGCCCGGACGTTTCATCGATGAGGACATGGCACGCAAGATTCTCGACGAGTATTTCGCAACGGATTTCGAGGGCGGTCGTCATCAGGCCCGTATCGAAGCCATTCCTGTCAAAAAGTGAAACAAATCGAACTCCTTGCCCCCGCCCGTGATGCGGAGGTGGGCATCGAAGCCGTCAATCATGGAGCGGACGCCGTTTATATCGGTGCTCCGCTCTTTAGCGCTCGTGCTGCCGCCGGTGTGTCGGTGCCCGATATTGAGCGCTTGGCAACGTATGCCCATCGTTACAATGCCCGTACCATCGTGGCCCTCAACACCCTCCTCAACGATGAAGAACTGCCCCGTGCCGGGCAGATGATACGCCAATTGTGGGAGGCCGGTGCCGATGCGCTGATTGTGCAGGACTTGGGTCTCCTCCGCTTGGACTTGCCGCCCATTCCCCTGCATGCATCCACCCAGATGGACACGCGCACGCCGGAGAAAGCGCAGCTTCTCGAGTCGTTGGGCTTCCGGCGCATTGTGGTGGCGAGAGAACTCTCTCTCGGGCAGATACGCGAAATCTCCAGCCGGGTGCAGACGGAGTTGGAATGTTTTGTTCACGGCGCTCTCTGCGTTTCGGTCTCCGGCCAATGCTACATGAGTGCCTGGCTCAACGGACGTTCGGCCAATCGCGGCACCTGTGCCCAATCGTGCCGTCTGCCGATGGATCTCTATGACGCAGAGGGCCATCCCATAGTGCGTCAGCGACACTTGCTCTCGCTGCGGGACATGAACCGCTCACAATATCTGAAGGAACTCATCGAGGCCGGCGTCACCTCTCTCAAAATCGAGGGAAGGCTCAAGGACATCACCTACGTGAAGAACGTCACGGCCTATTATCGTCAATTGCTCGACCGCATCCTGGCCGGGCAGGACGATTGGGAGCCGGTCTCCGACGGTTCCTGTACCTATACTTTTGAACCCAATCCTGCGGCATCGTTCAACCGCGGGTTCACCGACTATTATTTAAAAGGTAATAAGGAGACAAAATCCGAAGCAAAAGCCGAGCCTGTCTGGAACTTTCTGACTCCAAAATCGATGGGGGAGAAGCTGGGAAGGATTGTGCGTGTGATGCGCGATTCGTTTGAGTTGGAGACCAAGGCCGGGATTCACAACGGCGACGGACTGATGGCACTCGCCGGAAGCGAACCCAATGCTTTGGACAACAGTCTCATCGGCTTCCGTCTGAATCGCTGGGACCCGCAGCGTCGTCAGATATTTCCCTTGGGCGGCACGCAGATTACGCGTCAGCTGCGACCGGGAATGGAAGTATGGCGCAATCGAGACCACGCCTTCGACCTCCTGCTCTCGCGCCGTTCGGCAGAGCGGAAGATTCCCGTCGATTTGCGTTTCGAGGTGACGGACAACGAACTCAGGCTCACGCTCACCGACCCTCACGGGGTCGAAGCCGCTGCCTCTTTCTGTTCGGAAACACCCTTCGAGCCGGCCCGGCACCCGCAAGGCGACAACTATCGCAGGCAACTGACCAAACTCGGCGACAGCCTCTTCTCGGCACGCAGTTTCAGCCTTCAGGCCGAAGTGGAACGCTTCGTGCCCGGTTCGGTGTTGAACAGTCTCCGCCGACAGGCTGCGGAAAATCTGGAAACGGCTCGCGAAAAACATCGCAGTCTGAAGAAGGAATCGCCCGTATTGCAGAGAAAACTCCCGGTATCGGCCAAAGACATTCTTCCCACCGATTTCCGTGCCAATGTTTTGAACGGGAAAGCTCGCGAGGTATGTGAGGAATTGGGCATCGCAGACGTAGCTCCGGCCTTCGAGACAGACAACGGAGCCGGACTGAATGCTGTGACAGCGGGTCAAACGCCAGTGATGGTTACACGCCATTGTCTGCGTTATGCTTTGGGGGAATGTCCCAATTTCCCGAAGCCAAATGTCTCAAAATCTGCATTTCCACATGGCATTTTGGCAACTCCATGGACGCTAAAAATAGAAGATAAAAAATTTCTGTTAAAATTTGGGTGTAAAAATGATTGTATGTCGGAAATTTTTATTATCTTTGCACCCAAATAATCAGAAATTTATCAAAACTACTCAAAAATAATGAATCAGAAGAAAATCAAAACCGCACTTGTGTCGGTATTCCACAAGGATGGTCTCGATGCCATCATCAAGAAACTCCATGCGGAGGGGGTACAGCTCCTCTCAACGGGAGGTACGCAGAAGTTCATAGAAGGTCTCGGCATTCCCTGTCAGGCCGTTGAAGAGCTCACCACCTATCCTTCCATTTTGGGCGGACGTGTGAAGACTCTTCATCCCAAGATCTTCGGCGGCATTTTGGGTCGTCGTGACAACGCTGACGACCGCGACCAGATGGGTAAATACGAGATTCCGGAAATCGACCTCGTCATTGTCGATCTCTATCCTTTTGAGGACACCGTTGCTTCGGGTGCAGATTTCCAGTCCATCATTGAGAAAATCGACATCGGCGGCATTTCTCTTATTCGTGCCGCTGCCAAGAACTTCAAGGATGTCATCATTGTGGCTTCCAAGGCACAATATCGGCAGTTGGCCGACATGCTTGAACGGAAGGGCGCACAGAGCGACTACGAGGACCGTCTCTCGTTTGCAGAACAGGCCTTCGGTGTTTCTTCCCACTACGATACTGCAATTCACGCTTGGTTCGCCGAGCAGAAATAACAACTCTCATTTTTTTACTCACTCTTTTATTTAATTCTTCACAACAATGGGTTTATTCAACCTCACCCAAGAGGTGGCTATTGACTTGGGTACAGCCAATACCATCATCATCCACGGCGGCAAGATCGTCGTGAATGCTCCCTCCATCGTTGCCCTCGAGACGCGTGACAACAAACTTGTTGCCGTAGGTCACAAGGCGCAGCAGATGATGGGTCGTACCCCCGACACGATTCGTACCGTACGTCCCCTGCGCGACGGTGTGATAGCCGACTTCAACGCCGCCGAGCAGATGATTCGCGGCATGATTAAGATGGCATTTGCATCCAAGAAGTCCCTCTTCACGCCCCAGCTCCGTATGGTGGTTTGCATTCCTTCGGGTTCGACCGAAGTCGAGATTCGTGCCGTGCGCGACTCTTCCGAGCACGCCGGCGGACGCGATGTTTACATGATTTACGAGCCTATGGCTGCTGCCATCGGTATCGGTATCGATGTGTTGGCCCCTGAGGGCAACATGATTGTCGATATCGGCGGCGGTTCGACCGAGATTGCAGTCATCTCTCTCGGCGGTATCGTTTCGAACAAGTCCATCCGTGTGGCCGGTGACGACCTCACACAGGATATCATGGACTACATGCGCCGTCAGCACAACATCCGTGTGGGCGAGCCTACCGCCGAGCAAATCAAACTCAATGTAGGTTCTGCACTCACACTGCTCGACAACCCGCCCGAGGATTTCATCGTGCGCGGTCCCAACCAGATGACAGCGCTCCCCATGGAGGTGCCCGTCAGCTATCAGGAAGTGGCTCACTGCATCGAGAAGTCCATCTCCAAGATTGAGGCAGCCGTTCTCTCGGCCCTCGAATCCACGCCTCCCGAACTCTATGCCGACATCGTGCGCAACGGTGTGTATCTCACGGGCGGCGGCGCCATGCTTCGCGGTCTCGACAAACGCTTGCAGGACAAGATAGGCATCCAGTTCCATGTGGCCGAAGATCCCCTTCTCTCTGTGGCCAAAGGTACAGGTATTGCCCTCAAGAACATCGAACGCTACCCCTTCCTGATACGATAAATGTATTCGCTTTTCCGTTTCCTTCAACGCAACAGCGCTTTCCTTACATGGCTTGTCTTGGCTGCAGCAAGTGTCATCCTGCTCAGTCAAGGCAACCCTTATCACCGTTCCCTGTGGATGGGCAGTGCCAATCAGGTTGTCGGTTCGCTCTATGAGTCGATGAGTATGTTCCGGGGATATTTCGGACTTCGCGAGACCAATGAGGAATTGCTTCGCAGCATGGGTGTGCTGGAATCCGAAAACCAACGTCTGCGCTCCATGATTGCCCAGTACGAAGATCAGCGATTGCAACCCGTCGATACCTCGTCGCAATATCACTTTTCAATAGCGCACGTGGTGGGCAACAGCATCGCCCAAGCCGAGAATTATATCACGCTCGACCGCGGACGTCTCGACTCGGTGAAGGTCAATCTCGGTGTGGCCGACCACAATGGCGTTGTAGGTATTGTGGCTGCGGTGAGCGACCACTACGCTTTGGTGATTTCGTTGCTTAATCCCAAACTACGTATCTCGGTGAAACTCAAGGATTACGAATCCTTCGGTTCATTGGTGTGGGACGGCAAGAGTTGTGAATACGCCACATTGGCCGACCTGCCCCGTTCGGTTCAGTACGCTCCGGGCGATACGGTCGTGACTTCCGGCTACTCGGGTTCGTTCCCCAAAGGACTGCCCGTGGGTACTGTCACTGAAGCCCTTGACCGTGATGACGACAACTTCCTCGTCCTCCGTGTCAAGCTCTTTACGGACTTCAATCGCCTCGGCAATGTGTATGTGATTCACAACGACAAACAGGAAGAACTTAACAAACTCGAAAATCAATGACCTACGTCTTCTCTTTCCTCTGGCTGATTGTCGCTGTCGTTGTTCAGGTGCTGGTGTTCAATCATCTCAGCATCTGGGGCGGTGTGGCTATGGTTTACGTCTATACATTGGCCAAGTTGCCCGTAGAGATGAACCGTTCCCTTCAGGTGTTTGTAGGTTTCCTGACAGGACTGGTGATTGATATCTTCTGCAATACGCCGGGAATGCATGCTTTCACGGGTGCTACCACGATGTGGCTACGCGAGCCCCTGCTCCGCCTGTTTGTCGATTCCGAAGATTTCAAAGCCGGAGTGCCCGGCATCTATCGTCCCGGATTCTCTGTATTCGCCAGGTATCTGTTGGCTCTCATTATCCTCCATGTCGTTGTGCTCTATGGCCTGGAGTCTTTCTCTCTCTTCCAACCTACAGTGCTGCTCCTCAAAATCTTTGTTTCTCTCATTCTCACCTTCGTCATATCGTTGTCGTTGGAAGTTTTACAAAGGAATTGATTCACCATGCAACACGACTATCAACTCGAGAAACGTCGGTTCGTCATCGGAGGGTTGGTTGTCCTAATCCTTCTCATATACATTGTTCGTCTTTTCCAGCTGCAGGTGCTCGATGACGTATGGCAGCAGAAGTCAGTCGATAATGCATTCTACACGCGGGTGGTCTATCCCTCGCGCGGACTCATTTACGACCGTAACGGAAAGCTCCTCGTCGATAACGAACCGGCCTACGACCTTGTGGTCACGATGCGCAAGGTCAAAAATCTCGACACCCTTGATTTTTGTGAGACACTCGGCCTCACCCGGGAGGCTTTCGAGGCCCGAATGCTGAAAGTGCGCACCACACGCGGCTATTCTTCCTATACCCAACAGACTTTCATTTCCCAGCTCTCCGGCTTTGACTACGGACTCTTGCAGGAACGTCTCTACCGTTATCAGGGTTTTGAAATCCAACCCCGCACCATCCGACAGTACAAAATACCCGTGGCACCCCTCATTCTCGGCAATATACGCGAAGTCTCGCCCAAGGAGATTGAAAAAGACCCCTATTACAAGCGCGGAGACTATGTGGGAGATCTCGGTGTCGAGCGTTCCTACGAGGAATGTCTGCGCGGGGTGAAGGGCAAAGAGATTCTCTATCGCGATGCCCACGGACGCGTTCAGGGGCATTATGCCGACGGGGCATTCGATGTGCAGCCCGTATCGGGCCGCAACCTCACCCTTTCCATCGATGCCGATTTACAAGCCTACGCCGAGTCGCTCATGGTCAACAAGGTCGGCGCGGTGGTTGCCATCGAGCCCAAGACGGGAGAAATCTTGTGTGCCGTCTCTGCGCCCACCTTCGACCCTCGTCTTCTCGTGGGTCGTCAGCGCGGCCAAAACTACGCCCAGCTTTACAAGGCTCCGTTCAAACCGCTTTTCGACCGTGCTGTCTCGGCAACCTATCCGCCCGGCTCCACCTTCAAGCCCACACAGGGACTTATCGGCCTGCAGGAAGGGGCTATCACGCCCCAGACACTCTTCCCCTGTCATCACGGCTTCCACCTCGGCAGCTTCAAACTGGGATGTCACGGACACCCGTCGCCGCTGCCGTTGGTGCCCGCCATAGCCACGTCCTGCAACGGCTACTTCTGCGGTACGCTCATGAACATCCTCGGCGACCGCAAGCGCTATCCCACCATTCAGGAAGCGTTCGAAAAGTGGAAAAACTATATGGTGTCCATGGGTTACGGCTATCCTCTCGGTGTGGATATCCCTCACGAGAAACGCGGTTTCATCCCCAATAATCAGTTCTACAACAAAGCGTTCAAGACAGAAGCCTGGAAGACCATCAATATCATTTCCATTTCCATCGGTCAGGGCGAAATCATGGCCACACCTTTGCAGATAGCCAACCTCGGAGCCACCATTGCCAATCGCGGTTATTTCTACACCCCCCACGTGGTTCATGCCATTCAGGACACGCTGCTTCCCGACACGTTCAGCGTCCGCCGCAAGACCCTCATCGACACCAAGTGGTACGACTACATCGTCGAGGGTATGCGCAATGCCGTCACCGGCGGCACCTGCCGCAAGGCCAGCCTCGACATGAAAGGCATCGCCGTCTGCGGCAAGACAGGTACGGCTCAGAACCCACACGGCAAGGACCACTCCGTCTTCATGGGCTTCGCACCCAAGGACGACCCCCAAATTGCCATCTGCGTCTTCGTCGAACAGGGAGGTTTCGGTGCCACCTACGGCGTCCCCATCGGTTCGCTGGTGATGGAACGCTATCTCACGGGCTCCATAGCGCCGAGCCGTCAGTATCTCGAGGAGGCCATGCTCAACGGCAACACCATGCAGTTCATGGATGCCAACAATTATCGATAGTCCCCCCAAAAAGGACTGTCAAAAGTCAAAAGTCAAAGGTCAAAGGTCAAAAGTCAAAGGTCAAAGGTCAAAGGTCAAAGGCGCTCAACCATAACCCGTGAACCGACCTTAGACCTTAGACCTTAGACGGTTAACCGACCTTAGACCGTTAAATTAACCGAAGTTGTCGAAGCGAATATTCTCGGGATCGACACCGAGCGAATCGAGCAGGTCGAGCACGGTCTGTGCCATCATCGGAGGACCGCAGAGATAGTACTCGATGTCCTCGGGAGCCTCGTGCTGCTTGAGATAGGTATCGCCCAACACGGGAGCCACGAAGCCGGCAGTGTATTTGACACCCTTCTCGTCGGCTACGGGATCGGGCCGATCGAGAGCCAGGTGGAAATGGAAGTTGGGATATTCCTTTTCGAGTGCCCAGAAGTCCTCGAGGAAGAAGGCTTCGGAGAGCGAGCGTGCGCCATAGAAGTAGTGCATCTCGCGATCGCGGGTGTGGAGTGTCTTGGTCATGTGCATAATCTGGGCGCGGAGGGGAGCCATACCGGCACCGCCGCCAATCCAAATCATTTCCTTCTTGGAGTCGAAGACGGGGTGGAAGTCACCGTAGGGACCCGACATCGTGACCTTGTCGCCCGGTTTGAGCGAGAAGATGTAGGACGAAGCGATGCCCGTGGGCACATCCTGGAAGCCGACCTGCGGACGGGGCTTGAAGGGCGTGGTGGCGATACGAACGGTGAGGGTGATGATGTCGCCCTCGGCGGGGTAGTTGGCCATAGAGTAGGCGCGGACGGTATCCTCGGGGTTGTGGGCCTTGAGGGAGAAGATGTTGAACTTCTTCCACGAGTCGATGTACTCGTCGCCGATGAGCGCCTTGTCGAAATCTTTGTCGTAGTCGATGCAGTCGTACTTCGGAATCTTGATTTGGGCGTATGAGCCGGGGATGAAGTCCATGTGTTCGCCGGGAGGCAGAGCCACCTTGAACTCCTTGATGAAGGAAGATACGTTGCTGTTGGAGATGACAGTGCACTCCCACTCCTTGACACCGAAGACTTCGTCGGGGACGCGGATGACGGCATTTTGCTTCACCTTCGACTGGCATGCCAGACGGTAGTGCTGCTTGATTTGCTTACGCGAGAAGAACACTTTCTCGGTGGGGAGGATTTCGCCGGCACCCTCCTCGATGATGCAACGGCACTGGCCGCACTTGGCGGCGCCGCCGCAGGCCGAGGAAAGGAAGATATTGTTGGCCTGGAGAGCGTTGAGGGCTGTAGTGCCTATAGCGGCTTCCAATTGACGTTCGCCGTTGACGGTGATTTTCACATTTCCTGCGGGCATCAGTTTCGCCTTGACCGTGAGCAAGAGTGCCACGAGGACGAGAATGACGACCAAGAAAACAACGATAGCTGTAAGAATAGTCGATGTCATACTGTTTTTATGCGAGTTTAATGCCGCTGAAGCAAAGGAAGGCCATAGCCATGAGGCCGGTCACGATGAAGGTGATGCCGAGTCCCTTGAGCGGAGCAGGAATGTTGGAATAGGAAAGACGTTCACGAATGGCGGCTACACATGCGATGGCGAAGAGCCATCCGAGGCCTGTGCCGAGGGCATAGACGATGGCCTGAAGGACGTTGGAGAACTCCTTCTGCTGCATGAACAGCGAACCGCCGAGGATGGCGCAGTTGACGGCGATGAGGGGGAGGAAGATTCCGAGGGAACCATAGAGGGCGGGGAAGAACTTCTCGACGACCATCTCGACAATCTGCACGATGGCAGCGATGACGGCAATGAACATGATGAAGGTGAGGAAAGAGAGATCCACCCCTTCGACAATGGCATTGGGAGCCAGTATGTACTTATTGAGCAAATAGTTGACAGGCAGTGTGATGACCTGGACGAAGGTGACGGCAGCGCCGAGACCTACGGCTGTCTTGACGGTCTTCGACACGGCAAGGAACGAACACATGCCGAGGAAGAGCGTGAAAATCATGTTGTCGATGAACGCCGCCTTGATGAATATATTGAGGTATTCCATAGATAAAGGGGATTAAGCTTGTTCTTGGAGTTCGGGATTCTTGGCACGCTGATACCAGATGATGCAGCCGATGATAATCAGCGCAGCAGCGGGCATGACAAAGAAGCCGCAGTTCATATACCCATATTGTTCGGCCCATCCGAGCAGATTGTAGCCGAGGAGCGTACCGGAGCCGAGGAGCTCGCGGAGTACGGAGACGATGAGGAGAATGAGGGCGTAACCGAGACCGTTTCCGAGACCGTCGAGGAAGGCGGGCCAGGGCTTGTTGCCGAGGGCGAAGGCTTCGAGACGACCCATGAGGATACAGTTGGTGATGATAAGACCTACATAGACCGAAAGTTGCTTGGAGACTTCGAAGACGTAAGCCTTGAGAATTTCGTTGACCAAAATCACCAGCGCAGCCACAACGACCAACTGCACGATGATACGGATGCGGTTGGGGATGGTGTTGCGGAGGAGAGAAATGAACACGTTGCTGAAAGCCAGCACTACAGTCAGGGAGATACCCATGACGAGGGCGGGCTTGACCTGTGTCGTGACAGCGAGGCTCGAGCAGATGCCGAGGACCTGTACGACAATCGGGTTATTTTGCCAGAGGGGACCTGTGAATACCCCTTGTTTCTTTTCTGCTGCCATAGATTATTTGTTTTGAAGAGATTGGAGGAAGGGGAGGTATCCCTCGAGAGAATTCTTAATCATGTCGGACACGCCGTTGGAGGTCATAGTGGCACCGGTGATGGCATCCACCTTGTCGCCCTCGGAGGTCTTGCCCTTCTTGAGTACGGCTACAGAGGTGAACTGTCCGTCCTTGAAGAGATGTTTGCCGGCGAACTGGGCTGCAAAGGCGGGGTCGTCCTTGATTTTGGCACCGAGGCCTGCCGTCTCGCCCTTGTGGTCGAAGGTGGCACCTGCGAGGGTGTTGCCGTCGGCCTCCACAGAAACGTAACCTGAGATAACGTCCCAAAGGCCGTTGCCATAGAGTGCGAGGATGTAATATTCCTTGTTGCCGATGACAGCCTTGAAGACGGGGAGTTGGGCGCTGTCGATGACTTTGCCTTGGGAGAACTGGCTCTTGGAGTCAATCTCGAATGGATCCACGCCCTCGAGAACCTGTCCCTTGGGGTTGACGGTGAACTTGTTGTCGTCCATGTTGAGCGAAGCCCAAATCTCACCTGCGTTCTGGAGGTCGGGCACCCGGTCGAGATGGGAAGCTACAGCTGCAAGCACCTGCATCTTCTTCTCGTTGTCGGTGTTCTTCTTCTGCTGGTCCTTGAGACCGAGGGCTGCGAGCGCGAGCAGAACGGCTACGATGACCGTGAGTACGGTAGCGTAGATGACTGTGTAGGAATTGCTGTTGCGATTCATAACTTGGTTCCTTTCTTAATTAAGCGTTAGCAACCCGGGCGGCACGCTTGGCACGGCTGTTGACATTGGCCTGTATGACACAGTAGTCGATAAGGGGAGCAACGGCATTGCCGAGAAGGACAGCGAGCATAGCGCCTTCGGGATAACCTGTGTTGAACATACGGATGACGATGGCCATGACACCCACAAAGCAACCGTAAATCCACTTACCCGTATTGGTGCGGGCAGCGGTGACGGGGTCGGTAGCCATGAAGACAGCAGCAAAAGCAAAGCCGCCGAGGCAGAGCTGCTGGGCTACGGTGGGAGCATTGTCGGCAAAAGCCCAAATCAGGGCACTCATCAGAGCGCCGCCTGCAAAACAGCTGAGGATGATGCGCCAGGAGGCTACACCCGTAACAATGAG
>CALBPV010000092.1 GCA_937899265.1 uncultured Bacteroidales bacterium | reverse complement strand
CACTCCCGACGAAATCCTGAACGCCGAGCTTTATTTCATCGACCGAATTGGACTGAGCCAGCACCTCTCCCCCACCCGTTCCAACGGACTGATGGCCATGGTGAAGCAGATGCGGGTCTATGCATTGGCCTTCAAAGCCAAAGAAGAGGCATAAACCATGTGGTTGTTGCTTGCCTTCACGTCGGCGATGCTGCTCGGCTTCTACGACGTCTTCAAAAAAATCTCGCTGCGCCACAATGCGGTGATTCCGGTGCTGTGGCTCAACACGGTTTTCTGTTCGCTCATCTTCCTGCCCCTCGTCATCATGTCGGGCACAGGTGCCCTTCCGGAAGGCCATCTGCTCTTTGTTCCCCTGCCCGATGCGCGGGCTCATCTGTTCATCATCTTCAAGTCGGCCTTGGTGCTGGCCTCGTGGATTTGTGCCTACTACGGTCTGAAACATCTCCCCATCACCATCGCCTCGCCCATCAACGCCACTCGCCCCATTCTGGTGCTCCTGGGTGCTATCTTCGTCTTCGGCGAACAGCTGAACGGCTGGCAGTGGGCCGGTGTGATTGTTTCGATTCTGGCCTTCTTCCTGTTGGCTGTTGACGGCAAGAAAGAGGGTATCTCGTTCAAACACGACATCTGGGTATGGATGGTCATTGCCGGCACGGTGCTCGGAGCCCTTTCGGGTCTCTATGACAAATATCTGATGCAGTATCAGAAGTTTGACAAGATGACCGTCCAGTCGTGGTATAACTTCTATCAGGTCATCATGATGGCCATCGTCTTTGCCGTCATTTGGTGGCCCAAGCGCAAGCAGACGACACCCTTCCAATGGCGATGGTCCATACCGCTCATTTCCGTCTTTCTCAGTGTGGCCGATTTCTGCTACTTTTTCTCGTTGTCCGACCCGGAAGCGCTCATATCGGTGGTATCGCTGGTGAGACGCAGCGGTGTAATCGTAGGCTTTGTCTGCGGCTGGCTCTTCTTCAAGGAGCAGAACATCCTGCGCAAGTCGCTCGACCTTTTGTTTGTCATCATAGCAATGATTCTCTTATGGATAGGTTCCTGAAAACCCTCGCCCTCCTGGCAGTCATGGCGGCTCCGCCCGTCTCAGCTTCCGCCCAAACTCTGGTGGAATCGGTTCCCGCCCGATCTCTTTATCTCTTGGACGCCAAGCGCAAACAAGCCCTTGTGCAGCGATGGCAGAAGGGTCAACATCCCGCACAAATCCAAAACCTGGGAGGAGGCATTACGGTGTTGGACTCACTCTCGGAAGACTACTTGCGACTGCATCCTTCGGCCTCGGACGAAATCGTAATGAAACGTTTTCCCGAATTTCTGCTGATGATTCATACGGTCTTCACCCCGGAGCCGGATTCCCGCCTCTCCTTCCTCGACATGGCGGGAAACGAGCTGAAAAAAGAGATTAAACTCAGTGCCCGCGATTTCTATGTGCCCAACGACACGCTCTCCGAGACACAGTACCTCAACTACGCCCTGCCCTTTGTGCCCCACTGGCAATTGGAGGGCGACACTTTGTCGGTCCGTTGGAATCTCCGTTCCTGCCTTCCCCGCGAAGATTGGGCCAAGGTTGCCCAAGCGCATCGCTCCACACCTATATTATATATATGGAATGACAAATTCATGAAAATCAAATAATTCCGATTATGAAACAGACTCTTTTCAAAGTGACCCGGTGCACACTCTTGCTCCTCCTCGCCTCCCTCTTCAGCAATGCATACGCCCAGCTCTACACGGGCGAAATGAAGAAAGCCCGCAAAGACCCTCATTACCTGCAAGGGGCTGTCCCCGAAGAGAACGGCCTTGTTGTCTTCACTGCCGAGATTCCCCTCCCGGAAGGCAAGACCGAAGCCCGGGCATTCGACGAGGTGAAACATTGGATTGCCCAATACTTCTCGCGCAAGGATGCCGAAGTGCTGTCGCGCAAGACCCTTGACCTCGACTCTGCCGCATGTTATGTGCAGGTGGGCATCAACGAATACATGGTCTTCATGAACAAGGCGCTGGCGTTGGACCGCACCCAGTTTCTCTTCTCGCTTGCCGTCAAGGTCCTCCCGGGCAAAGCGGTGGTGAAGATGAGCGACATCTCCTACTACTACGAAGAGGAGCGTGACCCGCAGCGTTATCAAGCCGAAGAATGGATTACCGACAGAGCCTGCATGAACAAAAAGGGCACGAGACTCTACCCCATGAACGGAAAGTTCCGCGTCAAGACCGTGGACAGGTGGGACGATATCGTTGCCTCGCTTCAAGCGGCTTTGAAATAGAGAACTCCATGGCGCGAAACCGAAAATGGCTTGGCGCGAAACGAAAATGGCTGCGGTCTTTCCGCAGCCATTTTCAGTTTATTGCGTTCGGAGAGATTACTTCTCTTCGATGGTTTCGTCGGGAGTGTCGGGAAGCGACCCGCCCTGAAGTTTGGCGAGAATGGCCTGTTCGAGCTCATCGGCCAGTTCAGGATTGTCGCGCAGTATCTCTTTGCAGTTGTCGCGGCCCTGTCCGATTTTGGTATTGTTGTAGGAGAAGAAGGAACCTGACTTCTTGATGATACCCAATTCGACACCGAGGTCCATGATTTCGCCGACGCGCGAAATACCTTCGCCAAACATAATATCGAACTCAGCCTTGCGGAACGGAGGAGCCACTTTGTTCTTCACAACCTTGACACGCACCTGATTGCCGATAGCCTCGTCGCCCGACTTGATGGCTGTGACGCGACGGATGTCGAGACGTACAGAAGCATAGAACTTGAGGGCATTGCCGCCGGTCGTCGTCTCGGGATTGCCGAACATGATGCCTATCTTCTCGCGAAGCTGGTTGATGAAGATGCAGACCGTATTGGTGCGGGAGATGGCGGAAGTGAGTTTGCGGAGAGCCTGACTCATGAGTCGGGCCTGCAAGCCTACCTTGTTGTCGCCCATTTCGCCCTCAATCTCAGCTTTGGGTGTAAGCGCTGCCACCGAGTCGATGACAATGATGTCGATGGCAGCCGAACGGATGAGGTTCTCGGCTATTTCGAGCGCCTGTTCGCCGTTGTCGGGCTGTGAGATGACCAGCTGGTCTGTATCCACGCCCAGTTTCTCGGCATAGAAACGGTCGAAGGCATGCTCGGCATCGATGAAGGCTGCAATGCCTCCTTGCTTCTGGGCTTCGGCAATGGCATGGATGGCGAGAGTGGTCTTACCCGACGATTCGGGGCCATAGATTTCGATGATTCTGCCCTTGGGGTAACCGCCCACACCGAGCGCGGAGTTGAGGCCGATGGAGCCCGTGGGCACGACCTCTACTTTTTCCACTTTTTCGTCGCCCATTCTCATTATGGAACCGCGACCGAAATTCTTGTCAATTTTGTCCATGGCAGCCTGCAGAGCCTTGAGGCGGTCGGCAGAGGGCTGTGGATGGGTTTCATTCAATTTTGCCATATTCTTAAGTTATTTGATTGGTTTCGTACGATAACTGCAAGAGACTTTGCCCTTGGAAATCTTCTGAAGTTTGGTTTTGATGAACGTTTTGCGCAGGGGCGACACCTTATCGACAAAGACTTTGCCGTCGAGGTGGTCGTATTCATGCAGTGTCATGCGGGCTGCATATCCCTCCACGCGCTCTTCGTGCTCTACAAAATCGGCATCGAGATATTTCACCACAATCCAGGCGGGACGTTTCACGCTCTCATAGACACCCGGAATGGAGAGACATCCTTCTTCTTTGGTGACAGTCTCCTCGCTTTCCTCTGTGATTACGGGATTTATCATGCATCGCTTGAAGCCTTTGCACTCGGGATATTCGGAAGCCAGTTCAGAACCGTCAACCACGAACATGCGTATGGAGCGTCCTATCTGAGGAGCTGCCAAACCTACGCCGTTGGCGCTATACATGGTGAGGAACATGTCCTCGCTCAGTTTTTTCAAGTCCGGATAATCGGCAGGCACAGGTTCGGCCACCTTTCTAAGCACCGGGTCACCTAACAATACAATGGGTAATAACATGTTTTTTATTGTTTTTTTAGCGGGAATTCCTCTCCCCTGCGAGTCTCCATCCACGTTTGGAGAATTATGGTGGCCGACACTTCATCGACCAATCCTTTATTCTTCTCGCGCGTCCGCTTGCCGATGCCGCTTTCGCGCACCACCTGCTGAGCCAGAACGGAGGTGAACCGTTCATCGACCAACCGAATCGGCATTTCAGGCATCAGACGATGCAAGCGATGCAGAAAAGGCTCAACCCAACGCCACGATTCGCTCATTTGGCCGTTCATCTGGCGCGGAAACCCCACCACCACCATCTCGACGCCTTCCCGGGGAATGTAATCCGTGAGGAAAGCTTCCAGATGGGGTGTAGCCACCGTCGTGAGACCGTTGGCCACAATCTGCAACGGGTCGGTCACAGCCAGTCCCGTACGCTTGCGTCCGTAGTCGATAGAGAGGATACGTCCCATATTTCAAGGCGCAAAGATAGGGATAATTTTTGAAATAACCAAACAAAGTGTGCCAAAAAAAGAAAAAGGGCCGCGAAAAAAGTTCGCAGCCCTCTGATTTTGTAACCTGAATGTCAAGTATTACTTGAGTTCAGCGAGGTACTTGATGGTACGAACCATCTGAGAAGTGTAGGAGTTCTCGTTGTCATACCAAGAAACAACCTGTACCTGATAGGTGTCATCGTCAATCTTCGAAACCATCGTCTGGGTGGCATCGAAAAGCGAACCATACTTCATGCCGATGATATCGGAAGAAACGATTTGCTCCTCGGTGTAACCGAAGCTCTCGTTCGAAGCGGCCTTCATGGCAGCGTTGATGCCCTCGGGTGTGATGTCCTTGCCCTTAACGACAGCAACGAGGATGGTCGTGGAACCCGTGGGAGTGGGAACGCGCTGAGCAGAGCCGATGAGCTTGCCGTTGAGTTCGGGAATAACGAGACCGATGGCCTTGGCAGCACCCGTCGAGTTGGGAACGATGTTGCAAGCGCCGGCACGGCTGCGACGGAGATCGCCCTTGCGCTGGGGACCGTCGAGAATCATCTGGTCGCCCGTGTAAGCGTGGATGGTGCTCATGATACCGCTCTGGATGGGAGCGAACTTGTTGAGTGCGTCAGCCATGGGTGCCAAGCAGTTCGTGGTGCAGGAGGCAGCCGAGATAATGGTGTCGGCAGGAGTAAGGGTCTTGTGGTTGGTGTTGTAAACGATGGTGGGAAGATCCTTGCCTGCGGGAGCAGAGATGACAACCTTCTTGGCACCGGCAGCGATGTGGGCAGCAGCCTTCTCCTTGGAGGTATAGAAGCCTGTACACTCGAGCACAACGTCAACGTTATTGGCCTTCCAGGGGCAGTTGGCTGCGTCCTTCTCGGCATAAATCTTAATCTCCTTGCCGTCCACGATGATAGAGTCGTCTGTAGCCTCTACAGTGTGCTTGTTCTCACCTATCTTACCCAAGAAGCTGCCCTGAGCGGTGTCATACTTCAAGAGGTGAGCCAACATTTTGGGGCTGGTCAAGTCGTTGATGGCAACAACTTCATAACCTTCAGCCTCGAACATCTGACGGAATGCGAGACGACCGATACGGCCGAAACCGTTAATAGCTACGTTTGTCATTTTTGTTTTGTTATAGTTTAATAGTTGTACATTTGCTAAATCTCCCTGACAAGAGGGGATCGCAGTTAAAAAGCTCTCTTTTTTCGACTGCAAATATACGAATAAAATCCGAAATAAACAAGGGTTTTCACGAATATTTGCAAAACTTTCTTCATTCCGTCCGTTCTTGCAAGTCAAACATTACAAAATAAAACCTCTAAGGTATCAGCAAACTGCTGTCGCCGTATGAAAGAAACCGGAAGCCGTTGTCCATCGCAAAGCGGTAAATCTCCCTCCAACGGGGACCTTCCACGTCGGCTCCTTCTACAAAGGCCGACACCAGAAGCAACAGGGTCGATTGGGGCGTATGGAAGTTGGTCACCATCCCTTTGACGAGCCTGTAGCGGAAGCCGGGAGCTATCAGAATCTGTGTGGCCGTGACAAGATGGCTCATGGCGTGGATGTCTAAATAGTCGAGGATGCTTTCCAATGCCTCCTCGGGCGAAAGGTTCCAAGTTCCATCGTAGGGTTCCCATTGGCCTACAATCAAATCTTCGGCCCGGGCTTGGATATTCGCTTTTGTCTTGTTTCCTATATAATATAAGGACTCCAGCGTCCGCACCGAAGTGGTGCCTACGGCCACTATCATCCCCCCCTTCTTCACTTGAGCCAGAACATTGGCTATCACCTCGCGGGGCACCGAGATGAACTCCGTGTGCATGTCGTGACCCTCTATCGTTTTGCTCTTGACGGGGCGGAAGGTGCCGGCACCGACATGCAGCGTCAGGTATTGCAGGGAGACACCTTTTTCCTCCAAGGCCGCCAGTTCTTTTTCGGTGAAGTGCAGTCCCGCTGTAGGTGCTGCCACCGAACCTTTTGTCTTGCTATAGACTGTCTGGTACGTTTTCTTGTCGTTTTCCTCTGTCTCCCTGTTCAGGTACGGAGGAATGGGGAGCTCCCCGATGGTGTCAAGTATTTGGGCGAAACTGACCTTCGAGCCGTCGTTCGTTTCCCATCGGAAACGTATCTTTTGCGTTGCTCCCGTTTCTCCCGCTCTCTCGCAGCTGAAGCGCACACGGGTGGCTCCCTCACCCCCCTTCCCTTTGGGGGAGGGCTGGGGAGAGGCTGAACCCTGAACCTTGAACCTTGAACCCTGAATCCCCGCCCCCTTCCCTTTGGGGGAGGGGTTGAGGGAGAGGCTGAGGGGTCCTTCTTTCCATTTCTTGCTGTTCCCCACCAAACAGGTCCACGTGCA
>CALBPV010000091.1 GCA_937899265.1 uncultured Bacteroidales bacterium | reverse complement strand
TGTGTAGTTGGACGGGTTCCACATGACACCGAAGATAAACTGCCTACGCCGAGCCAAGGTTTGAAGATCCTCAACGGTCAACATGCCGAGGCGGGCATTCCTCCAAACTTGTAAGAGTTTGAAAGGAAGAGGTGGGAAAAGGAATTATTAACATAAAAGGCGTTTACTTTACGCGTCTTCTACTCTTCAAACGTCGAACACTTGAAGAAACTCTGTAGAAGGTTGCAACGGTAGATGTCCAGGGATATGGTTACACATCCCCTTTCGGTATATGCAGATGCAATATTGCCTCTTGCGTTTAAATCGTTGGGAGAGTATTCATATCGGCGTGGGCTTCGAAGTTGCTTATCTTTCAGAGTTAGGCAAGTTCGACGGCCTGAAGAGTGAGATAAGTAGCAGTACGAATCTCACGCTTTTTTTTGTGTGGTTATTTTTTCCAAGAAATTCTTGTCGGAGATTGCAAGAACTGAGTGTTATAATATGAGATGTAACAATTGCGGATGGAATAATCCGTCTCACGTCCATTTTTGTCAGAAATGCAATCAGTCTTTAGATACGGCAGAACCTGAAGAAGTGTTTCATGAAGAATATGCTTCCAACAAAGATGTGAGGGCTACGACTGTAGTACATTTGGAGAATGATGAAGAAGAGAATGCTACAATTCCTGTGACGGAGAAAAAACATATTGCTCCGTCAGAAATTGCAGGCACAGTAGTAATGTCTTCTCCGATTGAAGCATCCCAGCCCAAAACGTCGGGAACAACAGCGGAAGCAAATGCATCCAAAGCTTTAAAAGCTACGGTCGCAATCAATGTAGCGGAATCTGAGCCCGCACCTCAATTTGAAAAAAACAAGAATACCCCCCAGCGTACGCCTCTCCAATCGCCGTTGAAGGGTACTGTGATTGACGAAAAGATACCTACTGTACAGTTTGAGGAAACTTCCAATGTTGTGGCTGCACACAATCTGAGGCGAAAGGAGGAGTCTGAATCTGAAAAAAACAGGAACTACAAGCGCACCATGCCTGATGACTCGCTTTTCAAATCTATCATGGCTAAAGAGGAAGCCCGTGAGGCAGAGTCGAAGAAATCATACGATGTGGAACTCAGAGCCATGGATTTGGAGAAAGACGAGAAGGAACTCCCGACCATTACGATAAGCTCCACGGTGTCGATAGGTCTGAAGAAAGGTGACGTTGTGTTTATAGCCAATCGCCGTTGGCAGGTATAATAATAAGGTATAGGGTTCAATATGTTAGGGCGATTGTTTGGCCAAAAGACATTGATACCGCGGCGCACGGAATATCGTGTCGGCGATTTTGTCGATGGGAAGTACAAGGTCCAGAAATTATTGGGAGAAGGATCCTTCGGACAAGTTTACAAGGTGTCCGATCTTCAAGGTAACGAATTTGCCTTGAAGTTGCTTCGCCTATGGGAGGTACCATCTGACATCCGGGAGCCGTTAGTGAACCGTTTCGACATGGAGTTTGAAACGGGTCAGATTGAAAGCGAATACTTGGTACAATCACTCTCTCATGGCTTTGCTGACGATAATCCGTACATCTTGATGGAGTTCTGTCCGGGTGGAGATCTCACCAAGATGATTGGCAAGGATGAAGCCGACATACTGAAAATCGCCAGCGACGTGCTACACGGCCTGAATGCCCTCCATATAAATGGTAAGGTGCATCGTGACTTGAAGCCTGAGAACGTCCTCTTCAAGGAGAACGGCATTGCAGCACTAACAGATTTTGGCATCGCTGGCGACAGGAATCGTCGCATGACAGAACGCAATATTTTTGGCAAACCATACCAAATCTTCGGCACCTATGCATACATGCCGCCTGAGCAGGTAAATCGCGCTAGAGGAGGAGCTACAGTCTTGCCTACGACCGACATTTGGTCGTTCGGCGTAATGGTTTATCAGATGCTTACAACGAAGCTCCCTTTTGGACAACTGGAAACGCAAAACGATCTCGTAAAATACCAGAAACGAGGCAAAGAGGGAGATTGGGACAAGCCTACCCTGTTGGCGATTCCCGATGGCAACTTGTGGTACGGTCTCGTGGAGGGATGCTTGCAGCCTGACTTCAAGGAGCGCCTTCAAAACGCCCGAGAGGTGTTATACCGACTGCCCAAACTTCTCATACCCGAAAAGGACAAGATGCACTACATAAAGTTCTCACAACCGCCCATCTCAGCACCTCAGCGGGAGGTTCAGACCCAAAGGCTCAAAAAACAAGCCCAGTTGAGAGTTCTGCACGGCGACGAATACGGTAAGGTGTATAACCTCTCGGAGATTCTGAGGGAACACGGCGGAGGTCCACTAAAGATGGGTCGTTCGTTGTCCAACGATATCTGCATTGTGGAACTACACAGCAACTACATCTCGCGATTCCATTGTACCTTGGAGTCTGATGACATGGGTCTGCAGTGGCATCTGCGGGACGGACAATACCGCGAGGATTTAGGCCAATGGAAGGCATCCTCCAACGGTACCTATGTAAACTCGACATTAGTAGGTCCTCTGGGATTTTGGCTCGAAGGAAACGACATCATCTCGATAGGGGACACCAAATTGAGATTCGAAAATAATATGCATTAATTATAATAAACTCAAGATTATGGAAACTCAACAGTACAAGAGAACCCTCGCGGGTTCAGTTGGTGCCGGCATGGGCGCTATCTTCAATGGTGGAGGACGTACTTACTACATCCTGGAACACAAAACAGAGACACAGTATCACCACATTGGCGAATCACAAAAGATTATCGTCGATCAGGTCGAACTGGGCCGCGACAGCAGCTGTCAGGTTCGTTTCGACGAGTCTTGTGAGACTGTAAGTCGCAAGCATGCTGCTATCGTTCGTGATGGAGATAACTGGAAATTGATTCCCCTGTCTCAGACCAATGCTACGTTTATCAATGGCCAGCGAATCACGCAGGAGCAGATTCTTCAATCAGGTGATGAGATTAAGTTGTCATCTCATGGTCCTGTAATGGGCTTCATCGTACCTCAGGGCAAGCAGAGCCTCGTGAGCAGTATTGGTATGACCGAGCGTCTGAACCTCTTCCGCCAACAGGCACTACGTCCTTACAAGACGGCTCTGTGGGTGATGGGAATCGTGCTTATCCTTGCTATTGCAGGTCTCATAGCTTGGAACTTGTATGAGAAGAAGGAGAACCAGAAGGTGGTAGGCGAGCTCAATGAACAAATCAATGAACAGAAACGCATTGCCGAAGAGCAAGATGCCAGAGCCGCAGAACTCCAGATTCAGCTCGAGAACGAGTCTCAGGAGAGAGAAAAGGTGGCCGAACAACTTGAGCAGGCCAAGAAAGAAAGTGGAGAGAGAGCTCAGGCCATCCAAGATTCGCTTCAGAAAGTACTCGAAGCCAAAGATGCCCAGATTGCTGAAGTAAGCCAAGCAGCCAAGAGCGCTGCCAACTCCGCTTATGCTGCCAATAAACGCGCTAAGGAGTTGCGTCAGGAAGTTGACA
This sequence comes from uncultured Bacteroidales bacterium, assembly GCA_937899265.1. Taxonomy (GTDB): domain Bacteria; phylum Bacteroidota; class Bacteroidia; order Bacteroidales; family UBA3663; genus Liminaster. The sequence continues at coordinate 53,500 of CALBPV010000091.1, read as the reverse complement.
AGATTCAGGAGGAAGCCGCAGCCGAGGCCAAGAAGGCAGAACCCGCAACAACAGAAGAAGGAACTTCCGCCGCAACTGTTCACGAGGAGGAGTCAATTGTTACCCACAAGTCTATTGAAGAGCAGTTGAAAGAAGCCGAGGAGAACGTATACTACATTAAAATCAACCGTATCACTGTAACGGACAACCGCAACACGCAGATTCTTGAATTCAACACAGAGCGCAAGATTGGTGGTACTGGCTTCATGATGAATGATGGTCGCTTTATCACGGCACGCCGTGTGATTGAACCTTGGTTCTACTACAAGGGGGGTGTCGTAGGTGATGACAAGAATGGCAACGAGTGGTTCTATGATGACCTCCAATGGCTTGCTAACAACGGCTGTCGCATAACTTCTGAATTTACTGCATACTCGCCTTCTGGCGAAAGCTTCACGTTCCGCAACACGGACTTCCAGTTCCATCAGTTCAAGGAGACCTTGTCCGATGATTTCGCTGAGAAATATGATCCTCGTCGCTACGCCAAGCGTTTTGTCGACAAGGCAAATGTGAAGTACGTTTACTGGTATGGCACCGACTATCGTAATGACTGGGCTGTACGTCGTGTCAAGAAGTCCGAAGATGGCCTCAAAGCAGACAATTCGTTCTCGGCACGTCCCGTGGCTGGCACAAAGGTTTGGATTCTCGGCTATCCCGATGAGAGAAACCTAAACTCCATGGATGTCGAGGTAACGCAAAAGGCCAATACCGTCAATTCAGAAGGCTTGAATATCAATGGCGTAGTGGAACTTGCTTCACGTCGTTGGGTAGAAGGCTACGATGGAGCTCCCGTCCTCATCGACCAAGATGGAGAATTGAAGGTTATAGGTATTTTGAGCTACTCAGACAAGTCGAACCGCGATATAGTAACACCTGTCCATACAGTAGGGAATAAGTAATTTTAAAAGATTCAACGTTATGAAGAAGGATATCATAAAATTTTTGTTGTGTGCATTTGTCATGTCAATGATATTTGCGGCATGCTCTTCGTCGAAGCATTCTATTGATGCCAGCAAGGGCAGTGAAACCACCTACAATAGTAGATTATAAAAAACATGACAGGGAGAGGCAAAAGAGCAATCGGAGTTATACTGTGAGGCAAAGTGCCTCTCCCTTTTACCTTTTTATTTATAAATATTCAGTAAAATAAATATGTCTAAAATAACATTTCGATTGACTGCCGCCACCGATGTCGGTGTTGTCCGTACCAATAACGAAGATAATTTTATCCTCAATAAGGATTTGACACAGAAAGATTGGTTCGTACCTCAGGATACGTCCAGTGTACTAACACTCGGCAGGTATGGATGCGTGCTTGTTGTGGTTGATGGTATGGGCGGTCTCAATGCAGGTGAAGTAGCTTCGGCCATCGCTGTGGACTCGGTGAAGCAGTTTTACGATGAGGCAGATCTATCGAAAGTTATCAAAACGGAAGCCAGCATCGAAAAATTCATGCGCGACATAGTTGTGAAAGCTGACGCTGCTATCAAAAAGCGCGTGAAGGAAGATTCAACAACTGCGGGCATGGGGACAACATTAATAATGGTATGGGTCATCCAGAATAGAGCTCATTTGGTATGGTGTGGCGACAGCCGTGCCTACATTTTCAATCCTAACAGCGGATTAATCCGATTCTCGAAAGACCACAGTTACGTCCAGCAACTTGTAGATGAGGGGAAACTCGACCCCGAATTGGCTTTCGACCATCCCAACAGCAATATCATCACACGTTGTTTGGGAGACTTTGAGGGCAGAGCCAAACCAGACTACAAGTCGCAGCAACTCAATGACGGCGACATCATTTTGCTCTGTAGCGATGGTCTTTGCGGTCTCTGTCGCGATGAGGAGATTATCGAAGTTTTGACACAAAACAATGAAAACCTCGAACAATGCAAACTCCAGCTCATCAAGCACGCTCTTGCGGCCGGTGGCTACGACAATGTGACCGTAGCCCTCTTCCAAGTCGATGGCATCGAAGTGGACGAGGATGAAGCTGTGACGAATAAGACCCTGGAGAATCCTACCCCCAAAAGCAATAAATCGAACAAGGCGCTTTGGATTCTTATCGTTGTCCTCATTGTCATCATTATTATCTTGGCCGTGTTACATATTGCCATAATTCTTAAGCGTGACCATACCCAAGTCCCCGAGTCCGTGGAAACAGCGCCTGTAGAGGCCATAACTCCCGCAGTTGAGGCAAAAGAGAACGCAGTCATAGAACAGGAAGACACCACATCTCTGGTGGCTCCCGATGAAACAATAGTTTCAGCAAAACCTGTGTTTTCGGATTCAGAGACCCAACAATAATCTCAAGTAAAGTATCTCAAATATGCAATATCAAGAAGGTAAATTATTCGACAATCGATATGAACTGTTAGACTACAAGGGGTCAGGAAGTTTCGGTGAAGTGTGGCTTGCCAAGGATACCAAGACTGACCTTGAAGTGGCCATCAAAATTTATATCGCCATGGACGATAAGGGATTAGACGAGTTCAAGTCTGAGTATCAGATTGCTTTTGACTTGAACCACTCCAATCTGCTGCATGCCAACTATCTCGAGATATGCCATGAAGATCATCGGCCCTACCTCGTCATGACCTATTGTCCCAACGGCTCAGCATCCAAGATGATGGGTAGCATGGCGGAATCGGATGCCTGGCATTTCATACGCGACGTTGCAGCAGGTCTCGCTTATCTCCACGAACAGAATCCGCCTATTATCCATCAGGACATCAAGCCCGACAATATACTGATAGCCAAAAACGGAGACTATGTGATTACCGATTTCGGTATTAGCAAGACAGCGCGTAGTACCTTGACACGCAGTGCGGCTAAAGTCAATTCGACAGGCTCGATTGCCTATATGGGACCTGAACGATTCTCTAAGAAATACCATTCTGTGAAGGCCAGCGATATTTGGTCGTTTGGGGTTACAATATATGAAGTGCTCGTGGGTGACCTTCCGTTTTGCGGCATGGGTGGCTCCATGCAGCGACAAGGTGCCGAGATTCCGGAACTACCCGACAACTTTTCTCAAGATCTCAATATTGTGATGCAGTGCTGCCTCGCTAAAGAGACATGGGATCGTCCAACTGCCGAACAACTCACAGAATACGCAGCTCTCAAAATGAAGGGGAAAAGCCCACAGTTCACTTGGGGCATCCCCGATGACGTGGCAGCCATTAACCCTGCAGCCAATGCTTTGCGTCCTCAAGCTACTGTTGTGGTGGATAATGCTTCAAGCGAAGCGAAACCCGTTGAGACCTCAACGGTGAAGATTAATCCAAACACGCTGAACTCAACGATAGCCTTTCGTCAGCCACGGGCTGCCCAACCGTCCAATCCACAGCCCGATATCACCGAAGCTTCGACTGTCGCCCTCTCCTCTCGTGGGAGTGACAACGCTGAGACGATGCGTCTGGCAAACGATGCGGATATGAAGATTCCTACGCCGAAAAAGACATCCAACACCTTTTTTTACTGGATTATTTCGGCAGTAGTAGGATTGATTATCGGTTTGATAATTAGATTCATCATCGGATGATAAAGAATACGCAACTTTTAACAATAATTATCATATGTTTAAATTAAGGAGTAGCCTAACCATCGCAATAATGTGTTTTGGGCTCGTGGCGTTCGCTCAAAAGCAAACTCGAGAGATGAGTGTTAGAGTAACTGCACCAAGAATCAATAACACGAGTACTGGAACCTATAATTCTACAGTAGTCACAGATAGTAAACAGGCCAGCGTAATGACTGGAGCCTCTGTAGCAATCAGCGGACTAATGGCGAATGACGTTTTGCGTTATTCCAGAGCTGCTGGCGATACAGTAAAAGTCGCTGTCGATGCCATTGGCAATGCAAATTTCCAAGCGGTGGTGCAAAATGGTAGCACATCTACAACATACACTTTTGTAGATGTCATTAATGGAGTCGATACGTTGACTTTGAATTCCAATATATCGAGTGTACGTGTATATAGCATTCCCAATGGCTTGCTTTCCACTGGTGTGTCTGCAACTGCTGTTTGGGATGGTGAGGTATCTGCAACGCCTGAAGCCTCACACGATGTCATTGATGGCTTGACGTGGACAACAAGTATTACTGCACAATGGACTTATAATGACGGCTCAAGAGAATCGATTGACTTGACTTCGGGCAATTCATTCAATTTGAAAGTTCCTGACAGCAAAAGGGGAAGACGCGCAACTTGTGTTATTAATATGACCCAAAGTTGTATGGCCCCCAATTCGTCAACGGTTGCGTGGCTCTCCCAAAAACAGACAGCTACTGTGGAGGTTTTTGGAATCCCGGGAAAACTAAATACCGATAGTAAGGTGCGCTCTTACCAATTGGCAAACCGTACGGATCGCAATGACAAATTGACGGTGACATACGATATGGGAACTGAAGCCGACTGGACATGGTCTTGGTCAACAGATCCGAATTTTAGTTCCGATGCGACAGGCGCGAATCAAAACGTATATACGGTTAGCAATGTTAATCCGGGAGAATGTACTTTTACAGCAACAGGCAGCTACAAACCATCTGCAAATTTAACAGCAAAGCCATATACGGCGAACTACAAAATCATCTATGTGGAAGCACCTATGGCAACATATGCTTTCGAATCTGTAGTGTTTGCAGAAGATCGGTTTAATCTCGAAACAACACCCAAAGGAGGTGTACCTTCGGGTTGGACTTATACATGGAAGAAAGATGGCACAACACAATCGAATTGGACAAACGCTTCCATAGCAGATGTTTTGTTAACAGAGAACAGAGAAGGGGAAAAGCACACCTATGAAGTATCCTGGGTAAACAAATATGTGGATACAGACAAAGGTTTCAACGAAACTTTTGGAGAGGGGAGTTATACGTTCAATGTGACAGTCTTCCCTGTCTTAAGCTTCAATGTGTCTTCCGCAACGTCCTTTAATCGGTATGTAGGTGAGAATGTATTGATGGAAGTAACTGTCAAGGGAGGTCTTTCAGATGAGCCCTGGAATATAACTTGGTCTTCCGATGAGGGAACATTTGTCACAAAGAAAGAATCCCTGTATTTCCAAGGAAACGAAGAGACATTGGCAATGTCATATCAATGGGAAAACCTCCCTTTGTATGAAAACGGTCAGACTTTTACCGTTCAGGTAAAGGCAACGAATGATTCATACAAGCAGTACGGGGCAAATTTCGAAAAAGAACAAAAAATCTCTGTGACGGTGTGGAACAAGGGTCGAGCTTCTGTTGGCACCGTAAGCAATGTAGATGGTCTTGTGCACGAAAACATTTATCATGGACATTCTCATACCTTGACGGCAACGCCCAATGGCGGTTACAGCCAAGGGTGGACTTATCAGTGGTACAGAAATGAGGAAGCATTGTTCAACCAAACAGGAGCAACATATACTTTTACAGCCAACAATGTATCCAAAGATTCAATATTTGAGACATATTCTGTTCGCTGCATCAACAAATTGAATGAAACAGTTGGATGCGACACAATGATATCCCAAAAGTATTTAATCTATCCCAAAGCTACAATTCCTATGTGGGATTATGCAGAATTGGGAACACAGACGATGGAACTAGAATTACTTGATGTCACCGTTGAAGAAAATTATGTTAGTCAAATGCGTCAAAATGACGTACAGGCGTTTGTCTATTATCAAGGTTCTGGTGGATGGAAAGACGGATGGAGCTACGCTTGGACTAATCACAATGGATATCAGTTTGAAACAAAGCCTGATACGGTTCTGATAGTTTATGCCGGGATGAGCGAAGACGGGGAACAACCTGGGAGAAAGAGAACCGAAACGGCGGATTTGATATTCTCCTATACTGCAGTTGGTCCAGATGGTGATGTATGGGAAAATGGTTCTTTCCATCATCCTTTGACTATATATCGCCGCCCCCAGCAACCCAGCCAATATGTAGTGAAAGGAAACAATACAAGCCATATCGGCATATTGATGTACGATAATTTGAGTGACGAAAACTTGGACGATTACGAGTATCAGTTTGAATTCGGCTCGGATTCCGATACGCAGACATTCGTCGAGAACCAACGCTGGCATCAGTACAATGGAGAGTCCGCCTGTTCACAGGGGTGGGGTCGCAGTCTTTGGGTATATCCCGATGGATTCCACTGCTATTCGGATATACGTACCGTCAAAAACGAAACACGCGGAACGACGGCTATTGAGAATCTCTCGGTTGAAGAAGACAGAAAGATCCTTGACATGTCTGGCAAGGTCGTAAGCAATGACATCAAAGGTCTTCCGGCAGGAACCTACGTCCTTGTTGAGACCAAGAATGGCCAGCGCTTATCACGAACTATCATCGTTAAATAAAGAAAGGAGACAGACTCATGAAATACTTTAAATATTTGTATCTCTCAGCGGCATTCCTTTTGTTCCCCTCGTTTGTGCAAGCTCAAGAGTTGTCGTATAGCGAGAGAATAAAATTTAATTTGGACGTGCTTCGCACATTGGAAGAATATGAATCATCAGCAACCTTGAATAGTGAAGAGAATGTCAGCAATTTCAAGGGGCTTTTCGAGTACAATGAGCAGCAGTCTATCTATAATGACTTGTTAGGTGTTGCTGCTCCGGATTCTGTAATTTCGCTCAATGAATACACGCAAGTTCTTCATAACTCAACACGTGCACAATCTCTCTCTCTCAAGAATCTGCAGAAGAGTGAGCCCTATTTCAAAGACGGCGAATGGCGCATGGATGTCTCGTTCGACAAGAGTATGCAATACACCAACACATGCGGCATCCTGTTCGACTCGGAGGTTCATTATGGTTCGGATTACCACATAGAAGCAACCCTTGCATGGAAACAAGATGAAAGGGTCTGCGTGTTTCGCAAGTTGACGGGGTCGCAGTCTTCAGAAATTCAACCGTTACCGGCACAGTATGATATTCTATCCACCACAGGAGATCTCCGAGACAAAGACTTGAAAGCCAATGGAGAATCCGTTTTCTTCAATTCCTTTGGGCAGGCATATTTGCCGTATAATGCAAAGATAACCTATCCCCTGGACGAAGATCTTGCTGTTAAGAAGATACTTGATAATCGGGATTGCAATCTGTACCGAGTCAAATACACGCCTCATCATTGGCGTGTAAAGGCTCATTTCGATTTCAATGTCAGTGATATGTCGAATTTCATTAGCAATGAAATGCCAAATATGGAAACGAAGGTCAAAAGTTCCAATAACATGGGCATTGATATCGGTTATATATTCCCCTCTGGTGGACATGTCAAATGGGGCATTTTCTTGGGTGCAGGATTGGCTCAAACTGAAATTGAGTCAACATTGGATAGCTATTCTTTTGGTTACACAGATAGGTACGGGCACAGTGATATTGACAATGATTCTTATGAACGCTCCTATGAAATGGAGAATCTTAAGAATACTATCAAACTCACAGATCTCACGGTGCCGCTCTATATTGATATGGACGTTAAATTCAACAAATATTTCTCGATGTATCTGGATGCCGGTGTCCGAATGTACATGAATATGAAAACCGATGCTGCCAACTTTGAGGGAACCTTTTCCACTTATGGCATCTATCCGCAGTATAATAATCTGCGTTTGGACTGGACTTCCGGATTGGCTCAATTCGCGAATAATGCCCAGATAGCAGACAACAGGAATGTGAATATTGACTCAGAAGTCCAAGTTGAAAAAATCTCCCTCGATGCAATGGGTTCTCTCGGATTCCGTGTCAGATTGGCCTCTTGGATTTACCTTGATTTGGGAGCAACCTATACCCGCAGTTTTCTCAAGCCAATCAAGAGCGATGATTCTTCCGCATCCTATGCCTTGTTTGAATACAGTAGTGCGGAACAGCGCGAATTTGCCCACAACTTAGGTCAGGTAATCAAAGAGTGGGAGCGATCTTCAGTCAGTCTGAATGCCGGCATCTTATTTAAATTTTAATTTAATTTGAAACTGATAAGATATGCAAAAAAAGTTCGAATGTGTCAGCTGCCATAATCGTTTTTTGGCAGAAGATTCCGGCAATGTTTCATGCCCCAAATGTAAGTCCGACAACATACGACCCGCTAAGACAAGTATCAGTGCGATAGTGGGTTCTATAATGTTGTTTTTTGTATTTGGCATCATCGGGTGGTTTGTTGGGGGATTATTCTCAGAGGAAGAAACACAATCCCCCAAAGCTATAGTTTCAAACAACGACGGAGTTGTCAGTCGAACCGATGAGGATATAGACGCATCAAGAGATTCAGAGCATGATATCATACGGATGGAGGAAAAAACTGTCATCGACATTGACATCACCGAACCCATCAGTGTTGCTTACGACAGCAACCCCATAGGATCGGGTGAAGGAGAAACAACGGTATACAGTTTCAAAGCATGGGTCGACCACTTGCCCAAGAATGCTGAAATCAAGGAATTTCAAGTGACCGACAATACAAACGAAAACAAGGTCATCAAGACCGCAGGCCCAGACGGCAATTTTTCCGATGTCCCTTATTCTAGAGAGAATGGCAATTACAAACTCTTTGCTATCCTCACAACGGGTCAGAAGTCCGAACCTAAGCCCATCAGTGGATTCAACCTCATCCCAGCCAGACTGGTAAAGCTCACTCCCGAAGAAATACAGACTATGATTAATGGCAAGGACGAGTCACTTCTCGGTGGTCAGAATCCACAAGTGGTTGCAAGGCCTACGTTGAAATATAGAAACCTGCAGGGAGAACATCCCTATAAATATTTCGATGACGTATTGCAAGCCCTAGTAATGGGCGAGTGGTCTTCGGTTCAAGTCAACAACTTGGGCTATGATTCTCACAATCGCGTCAATATGATAGATATGACTATTGTATATCCATAATCAAGTAAAGAAAATGAAAAAGTTATTAGTATTGTTGTTCGCCATTTGCTGTAGCGCTTTCCAAAATATCCAGGCGCAGAAGAAGATAGAGCGAGATTATAATTTTCACTACATCTCCCATGATCGTGCAACGCCTGTCAATAAACTCTCTTCGGCGTTGCAGTCGGCATATGACGATGCCGTCGAATACGACAACATTGCGGTCTTCTATTTGGCCAATGGTTCGTCTCCAATGATTGTGAGGGTTAATACACCAGATGACAATCGTGGCGATTTTCCGCGCCTCATCGGCCAACTTCAGGAAGTCATCTCTCACGATGTCGATGCCTATTCCGATGTTGACTCAATTATGTCTTTCCTCGAGACCCATCCTTTTGCCGAGAGTGACGGACATCTTCGTTATCAGTCTGTCAATTGGAAATACTTTGTCTCTTCCATATTTTGGACTATGGGCTACAACGAGGCTCTTATTGCAACACTCTATTGGGCTTTGGATATGAAGCGCATCTCCCACAACGAGGAATTCGCCCTCTATGTAGTCACGGACGATGATATAGAGGCCGTATCGCAGCACAACGCTATGGGGGACAAGAATTATGAAGACATGAACAAAGATTTTGTACTCATCTCTTATTGAATCAAGAATTAAAAACTAAATGAAAAAAACAATTTTATGTTGTCTGTTGGTTGGCGCACACTCTCTTCAAGTATGGGCCGACACGTCGTTGGGAACGAAGTGTGAAGCCTTCCTGCCTACGAGTTTCTATAGTTCAACCGTAATAGCTCAAAAGGATGCGGATGCGGTAGCCAAAGGTGCCCCTTACGGGCAACGTACAGCACCCTCCAATGGTGGCCGTTATTGGGTTGTATACAGTGACCGCGACCATAATGTGACCTATTCGTCACCATCCAAGACATCTGGCAGATACAAAGAACTCAATTTCAACGACAAGGTGCGTATCGCCAAAATCAGTGGTGATTTCGCATTGGTGTACAAGGAACCCGCAGAGGGAAGCCAATACCCCAATATTTCAGGAATTGCCGAGTCGATGGGATGGATTCCTATGTCCAACCTTTTGCTGTGGTCTTCGTGTCCTGTCGACAAAAAAGGTATCTATAACAAAGCCCTCCTTGTAGCCAACATTGACCGTGCAGACGAAAAGAAGGATATGGGAAAGGTGTACAAGAATCCCGAAACACGTTCCGGAGAAGGTTTGATGAAAACGGATATGAATATCTATTTCGTCATGAAGAGAGCTAGCAATGGATTGGTACTTTTGGCTCGAGAATATTCTTTGGGCGGCATCTCCAGTCAGGTTCTATATGGCTGGGTAAGCGAAAGTTCCTATATCAAGTGGAATCAGCGTTCATGTCTCGAACCTACCTGGGTCGAAAAGGACGTTGAGTATTTCCGTGGCAAGAGCGTAGATATTTACCCTACCTCCAACCTTTCAGGCCAACGTGCCGCCCATTTTAAATTTGGGTCAGAGAATGGCGATCCCAATCCTGCTACGCGATTCCGCATGCCGCGCGAAGCCCTGCGCTTCCCCATCCTGGATCGCGATGTAAAAGATACCACCCTCTACAAGTGTACTACTTTCGGACAGATTGGCCATGCCCTCAACTATGCCGTCGAACTACAAAAACAAAAGATTGAACGCATCAGCGATGAGATTTACAACGCTTTGCAACTCAATTTGATTATAGTAATTGACGGTACGGCATCCATGGGTAAATACTATGAACCGGTCAAGGAAGCTATAAGACAAGGCAGTTCTACTGTATTTAGAGATGATTTCACATTCCGTGTTGGCGTAGTCATCTATCGTGACTATGCTGATGGTGACAATATGATTGAAGTCTTGCCGATGACGAATCCTTCGGAGCCTGCTTTTGCGGCTTTCTTGGACAATGGCGGAGCGTCTGGCTACGGTATCAAGTCGTCGCCCAAAGACCGCACTAAGGAGGAAGCCCTCTTTCAAGGTATCAAGGCTGCCCTTGATGCCAATCGTTTGGGATATCGCAAGTCGGAGTCCAACCTTATGGTTGTGATTGGTGACTGTGGCAATGACTTGAAAGACAAGCAAGTGCTACTTGAAGACTTGGTGAATCAACTTGTCGCGAACAACATCAACTTAATGTCTTTTCAAGTTCGGCGTGACAATATTCAGGCCTATTCGCTCTTTAACCTCCAAATGGGCGATATCATGAATAAAAATATTCGACAGCAGTACAGCAATCTCAACGTGGGTATTTCGCCCAAGATGGAGCGCTCTGCCGATGGTTATGATTTGAAATCGGACGTAAAGCGACAGTTTTTTATTGCATCGGAACGCCATGCCAACGAAATGGGCAAAGATATGGAGACTGCCAAGCTCGTAGCTCTTATTCAGAACTCTTTGGTAAGTTTCTCCAAGTCGGTACAAGATCGACTGGATGTAATTGGCAATGGTGAGAAACTTTTTGAATACAATACAGACACGCGCGATGATCTTGAAGCAGAAGTCGATTCGGCCTACTACATCAGCAGGTTGGGCAAAGAATTCTACCAGCAGTTGAAGGAAACCAACTCCATGTCGGCATTCACAGGTTATACGCCCAAACGTGACAAGTCCGGACGCAGTTATTGGAAACCCATTATTTACATCTCGGCTGATGAGTTTAATCACCTCATCGAACGCTTGGCTCCCGTCAATACTGTAGCACAGCGCAAGTCGGATGATCGCAAGCCCTATGTTGATGCGCTCAAAGCTCTCCTCAAATCTTTACTTCCAGACCTCTCAGATGCTGAACTTGACCAAAAGGGTGTGGGTGAAGTCATGGGGCTTATCACGGGCTTAAACGAGAGTTCGCAGGCTCTCAAAGGTCCCAAACTCGTTGACATCCAAGACCCCAAAGCTGTATCCCATGAGGAATATTTGAAACTCACAACCGGGTTCCGAGAGAAATATGCCAAATTGCGCAATATCAAAAACCGAAGTTATCGATATGCTCTGGATTTCAATGGTGAGAAATACTATTGGATTCCATTGGATGACATGCCATAAAGAAAAAACCTTATGAATTATCTTTTTGAAATGAGTCACTTGCGTTGTTCTTACGATAAGCATTATCGCGAGGGGCAATCCAAAGTAGTACTCGAAATCAATCACTTGGCTATCCCTATGGGCAAGAAGATCTTCATCGTCGGCGAATCGGGTATTGGCAAAAGCACTATACTCGAGACGCTCGGCATGATGAATGATACCGTTGTGCCAGATACTGCAGCAAGTCTTACATTCCATGGGTTGGATGACCAGCCCGTGAATTTGTTGCAACTGTGGAAGAAAGGAGACAATGCTCTTTCCAAATTCCGTCTCAAGAACTACAGCTTCATTTTCCAAAGTACAAACTTGATGCGCAACTTTACGGCTTTTGAAAATATCTCATTCACTCGCATGTTGCAAGGCTACACCAAATATTCATGTTTCCATCATGCTCGAGAAGTGTTGGGAGAATTGGGGCTAGATCATGTGGATGAACAGCGTATGGCACAAGAACTTTCCGGAGGACAACAGCAGCGATTGGCCTTTGCTCGCGCAATTTTACCAGAGTTTACGGTTCTCTTTGGAGATGAACCCACCGGCAATCTCGATGGCGAGAATGCCATCCGCGTCATGCAGATTCTCTCTACAAAACTCGACGAGTTGAAGGGCGCATCTGCCATCATCGTGACCCACGACATGAATTTGGCAATTCAGTTTGCCGATGTCATAATCAAGATTCGCAAGGAAATCCGTGAGAAACGGCATGACAATGACGAGGATATCATGTATGGTGTAATTGACGACACGTGCATCTACACGCGCGATGACGAGACTGGCTTGGGATGGACCAATGGTGAAGACTTAATGCCCGACCAAGTTTTTGAACAATTCTTGCGTAAAAAATAGTATATCCTTATGAATGAATATTTAACATTACTCTCCAAACGTGAGGCAAAAGTTGTTCTAGGACGCAAATGGGTTAACCTGTGGCTCTTGGTTATCGTCCTGATTGCAACATTCATATCTATCGCTTTCAGTAATGGCTCGATGAGCTATCTCAACGAGAAAATGAACGACCCCTTTACCAATTGGGTCAACATCAAGAAGGGGTATGGGCAGGATAAATTCGAAGAATTGCGCCAAGCCTTGGCCAATTCAGAGATTCAGCAACACTATGGCTACAAGGATTTTCAGTCGGATCACTATTTTTCCATCAATGTCATGGGCAAGAATCATAACATTCGGTTTATGGAGTGCCGTTTCTTCGAACAGCTCAATACCGAATTTATGGATGCCATCCTTTCGCCCGACAATGTGGTAGCCCATGCGGCTATCCCAACCAACCAATTGTCTAACGCCACATTGGGCTTTATCGTCACCTACGACAATTTGGTCAAACTAGGTTATTCGCTTGACTCGATTCCAGCCTTCTTGGACTACAGCGCACACTCTCCAGGTTCCGACACTTTGGGATTCCGCACCTATGAAGAGAAATATGTAGCGGCTCCCATGCCAATATTGGCCGTCGTAAGACGTTTACCTGAAAACATGGACTTGATTGGGTCTCGTTATTTCTATTCGCAATACCTCAACGACAGGACTTATCCTTTTGATTTCAATGAATTAACTTATTCGCGTAATCTTTATTATTGGGTAGATGAGACGATTAGCAATTTTGATGATGTCGTCAAAACCATGGCTCCCGATAGCATCAAGCATACGCTGATAGTTCAGCGCGATGAACCCACGACTATGCTCCAATCTTGGAAGACAAATGGCTCTTGGTGGGTGATTTATTCCAACTTGACTATTCCCGAGGAGCAGAGAGATTGGCACATCTCCCACGACATCGCGGAGAAAATTGCTGCCCATTGGGATGAAATCAATGTGAAAAGGATATTCAAGTACCATTGCTCAGAATATCAGCCTACCCAGGCACCGTTCCTATCGGTTAATTTTGCTTCGTTGGATTCTATCCGTGCGTTTGAGAACTATGCCAAGGAGAACTTCAATGTTCAGATTGAGATGTCGCAGGTCAATTCCAAAGAGAATTTCAATGCAGTCTCTGTCATGGCAAATATTCTCTCGTGGGCTATGATTGTTTTTTCCATGATTTGTATACTCATGTTCATCGTCAATATGCTCCAGAGTTATTTCCAAAAGGTGAAGCGAAACATGGGAACTTTCAAAGCATTCGGCATTTCCTCGTCCGAATTGATTGGTGTCTATGTGCTGCTCTTGATTCTTATCGTCGCTGCCTCAATTGTATCAGCATTAGCAATTACATGGATGGTTCAGTTGTTGCTGCCCATATTTGGCATCATGAAGGATGGCACCTACAATTATCTCTCCATCTGGAGCTTCAAGACGCTACTTGCGATTGTTATCATGTTCATCGCAACAATTATAACAGTATATCAAGTTATGTCCCATCTTTTGGACCGAACGCCAGGTGATTTGATTTACGACCGATAAAATCAACGGACAGGATTATCCTAAAAATAAAAAAAGCAACATGGCGAAAATAGTGCGTATTGGACGCTCAGCGTCTAACGACATTTGCATCAGTGATTCCATGGTATCCTCTTCTCATGCCATACTTACTGTCAATAGTGACGGAAGCGTGGTGGTGGAAGATTGCGGTTCTACGAATGGAACATTTGTCAATGGAAGAAGGATTACCTCCAAATGCAGCTTAAATCCTGGAGATAACCTCTCTTTTGCTTCCCATTCTTACAATTGGCAGAGTCTGGTCAAGTCGCTGACCAAAATGGGTTCGCTCAAACAAGCTACACAGATGGTCTCGCAGCGTCCGCAGACGGAGCGTATGCAGTCTGTCCAGCATCGTGGCACAGAACGTATCTCCAGCTCTATGCCCATACCGGGATGGGACAATAACGAGAATGAAAAAATGCCAGGTTTCGGCGATGAGCAGAAGGTCATCGGTCGAGACCCATCGTCCGATATTCGATTGAATACTTCTGAGGTGTCGTCGCGCCACGCTTTACTTTGTCGTACGCATGATGGGTTTGTATTCATCATTGACTGTGATTCGACCAATGGAACATTCGTCAATGGCAAACGCGTTCATAAGAAGTACCTCAAGAGTGGCGACCATGTTTTGCTCTCAAACAAGTACATGCTCGACTGGGAGTTCTATTATCCCAATCCCAAGTCCCACAGTTCAGTGGCTTTTGCATTCAAGAAGATTGGCCTCGCTATCATTATCCTTCTAGGGGGTGCTTTGCTTAGTGGCGCAGGTTACTATGTCTGGAAAGAATATTTCAGAGGTCCCAAACCCATGCTACCGCAGGAGATTTATTCGACCTACAAGCACAGTGTTGTCATGATTTACTATCGCTACACTTATGCCATCAAATGCGACGGCGAGAGCCTAAGCTCCTACCTCGATGACGATAGTTTTGACTACATTTATCTTGATAACAACGGAAAATTAAATACTGGTATCGCAACGGGCTTCGGAACAGGTTTCTTTATCTCTAACGATGGTAAGATTATGACGAACCGGCACGTCGTTACCCCTGGTAATGAGAAGTCAACGGCTCAGTGTGAGAAAGAGGTGAAGGCAGCCATATCCGAAGCTTTCAAAGCAGCAGCTTCAGAGGCTACTGCCAATAAGGCGAAGTATCGTCTTTGGTACATCGCTGAGAATGTCACAGCAACTTTTAAGCTCATTAAATTGGGTGTTTTCCTCAATGATACTTATGTCGATTCGGAGGATGACATGCTACCGTGCTCCATCTATCGCATTAGCCAAGACGAGGAACTTGACGTGGCCATAATTCAGACCAACAATAAGCGTACGCCAGTTGAAGTTGACAAGATTGTAGATATGAAGAAGGAGTTGAATTCTGAGCACCTCTCTTTGGGAAGTAAAATTTATACAATTGGATTCCCCTATGCGACTATCATTGGAACTACCAGAGAAGGATTGGAAGCCAACAATCAGAGCGGTGAGGTTACACAAGAACGGGGCATTTATACCTATGGGCATAATATTACAATCCACTCAGGTGCATCAGGCTCTCCGGTATTTGACACATACGGAGACTTTGCAGGCATCATTGTCTCGGGATTCCTCGGAATATCTCAGGGATACAACCATGCTATACAGCCACAGAAAGCAGCGGCATTCTATAATCAATGAGAATGGATGGTCGAATTTAGGCAGGTTCAATTAAATGGTAAAATTCCGCTTGATCCCCTCATCCGAATCGTTCGTTTGTGGCGTTACCACTCGTCAGAGAGTTTTGAATGGCATATTATCCGCTTGAATGTTGTGGAAATATCATCTTTTCATAGACTTTTCCACGCGGTTCAATATATTTTTGTTATCTTTGCACCCTGAAAACAGGAACAGAATTATGATGATAGGAAGAAAAAACGAGAGGAGAATGACGAGCACTTTTGGACGAACTGTATAGATGCTCCCGTCAGGACAAGTTGGAGCCGGGTGGCCTTCGAGCGACTTTGCCTGTGGCACATTCGCCAAATAAAGATGGCTCTTGGCATACAGGGCGTTGTCTGTTCAGTGTATTTGTGGCTGACAGAAGCCACCGAGCAGCATGACGGTGCCCAAATGACGGCTTTGTCGATACGCTCGGGATGATTGGTAGCTGCCAACACATAAACGCCTTTCTGCGAAGCGTTGTTCAGCATACACAGGAACTCGTTTGTTTCCCCGTTCTGATAGCTGCGGTCGTCGTTCGTGCGCCGAGGAACCATGGCGTCGAACTCATCGAAGAATATCAGCGTCGGAGCCGACATCTCGGCCTTGCGGAACACTTCGCCGATTTTCTCCTGTGTGCCGTGAACGAGTGTCGAGGCCAGGTCATCGGGTACCACCTTAATGAAATTGATGCCCACCTCCTCGGCAATTTTCTCGGCAAAGTAGGTCTTACCGCATCCTGCCGGGCCGTAGAACAACAGACTCGGCGGGGTGATGCCGAATGCCTTGGCACACTCCCGGTTGTTCAGGATGTTGATAAATCCTTCGGTAACCAACTGTTTCAGTTCGTCCATGCCTGCCACGTCGCCGAATCCCCGGCGGCTCTTCTTCTCGGGCTCCTTCTCCGGCTGGAGGGCTTCGGTTTCCCGCCGGGGAATTTCATGCACCTCAACATCCCTCGACCTGCCTGCAGCGAGGCTGCGGAGCCATTCTTTTTCTGCATTTGTTTTCACTTTCATCTTAACCTCTTATTTTAGTTGTTCATGGAAAAAAGACTGCCCAAACTCTCCGATTTCTATCAGTGAAAGTGAAAAATGTTCCGTTTTTTTACAGAGATTAAAAACTGCAAAGATAAGGGCGTAATAAATAATGTTCTTTCGCCCTGCAGGGCGAGGAGGGGAACATCCCGTTAACACAGGGGCAACTCCCTGTGCTGGGCTCTTTCGCCCCTACGGGGCTTGTATTCAGCATGTTCATTGCTTGCGAAAGTTTATAAGAGAACCGAGAGTAACCAAATATCTGTCGGATTACACGGAGACCCATTCTACGTTTCTGGCCTCGTATGATTCCGGCAACACAAGTTTACCCAACATTTCCTCCACGACGGACTGAGGCACACTCTCCTCGCGAGAACTGTTCCTTTCGAGCAAACACTGCCATTCCGTTTCAAGATAGACAATACGAACACAGGCATGATAGGTCTCAAAAAGAGAAACCAGAGACTCCCGCATCTGAGCGGTAATGTTGGTGGCATTCCAAACTAATGGCTGATGTCTTCGCAAGTATTCTTTAGCCTGCTCTCGCGCCATGTTGGCCACTTTGCCCTGCTCTGCCGTAGGCGGAATTTTGTTCGCTCTGCGAATGTTGTCTAATGAAATCATCGGAAAATCGGGAACATTTTTCTTTATCCAAGTGTCTTTGCCTGTTCCGGGCAGTCCGCTCACAAGGATTACTTCACCCCAACAATCATCGTAGAGATCCTGATTTTTCCAAACATCGCGTCCTGTAAGGAATGCCCGTTGGGTATGCTTTGACGGGAAAGAATAACATGTCTCGTAGCATCCCTCCTCTATGGCAAGTTCCTCACACAATGCAATCTTGGCGAGTATTTCTTTCTGGTCGAAACACTTGCGCCCAAGCATATCGGCCTTGCATAGCATGCAGAGAAGTTTGATGGAGAAATCCGGTACCAACAAGCTGTTTGCGGCCATAGAATGCAACTTCTGCCGGGCATTTGGCCTGTCAATGGCAACAGGCGGATAGGAATGATAGCGAACCAAGAGGCAAACAGCTTCCCGAATCTCTGTCAGTTCCTGATGCCCGCACAATCCGTAGTCTTTCCACAACATTTCACGCACCATGTTGCTGCCTGTAAGAGCATGATGAGGAGAGTGCCAATCGCCGTCGCCCAATTTTGTGGTATGAATCTTCCCGATGTCATGAAGAAGGGCTGCTACATACAGGACATGTTTTTGCCTTTCGTTTAGCCTTTGATATTCTGACAGTTGCACCAAGGATTCGCATACCATTCGGGTATGGACAAACGCATCACCTTCTGCGTGAAACACAGGTGATTGCGGAGTCTGGCGGAGCTGTTCTTCATATCGGTCAAGCGCAGTACGTTCTATGTAGTTCCAGTCTGTCATCTATACAAACAAGTCTTCTATGCTCTTGGTTATTCTGTTCGGCACTATGGGGCGGTCGAGCCAATGAGACTGCGATTCCTCTACCGTCTGAAGGAAAGAGGCACGGACAAATTTCATTCTGTCAACCACCTCACCGGTTTCCTCCACTTTAATATATATACCCTCCATTGTCCGTGAGCTGTCGGTCTCCCGGCACACAATGTCAGCGTCCAATCCCAATTTCTCTGCATCTTCGCGCAGGTGTTCTATGTAATGAGACGATATATAGTTGGAGTCGCCCAAAAACTTCAGCATCTCCTCGGCAGAACCAAATATGCCTGTGGCAAGTACGGGAACTGAACAAACAGGCAAATTCGCGAGCAACTGATGACGGGAAGGGGTATCCAGAAACTTCCCTGTTTCACGATCCAGTATGTCAAATTCCATGAAGTAGTGGGGCAACATGTCATAGTAGATGCTGTGCTTGGCATACATCCATTCTCCATACATCACGTATCGGCAACCCAACACTTCGTACAGTTTGTCCTTGAGAACGGCTCCCCATTGCTTCATCAAGTCGTAATGCCGTTCACGATAACCGCCTGTCAGAAAGTGCCCGCGACTCTGCAGGCGCAACTCTCCGTCACCTGTGAACGAGACCGCAGAGTTGGCTCCGTCAATCTTCTCTTCCAGTACGACATGTTTCCCCGCGATGTCGCTGAACGGGCGCTGCCGCAAGTCCTCATCTCCAGGTTGCAATCTAGACCCCTGAATATGTGGTGTGCGCGGGTATTTAATTATCACATCTTCGATTTCCATATTTCTCTAAACCGTAAACGCTCTGTCCTAAGCTATAATGACGCAACCATCACTCTGTGGTTTGTCACTGACATGAACTTCACCTTATTGCATCCGTTCTCCACGAAGAGCTGTTCCAAATCTTCATCCGAGAAGAGGTGGATATGCTCAGGATTATCGTCAGGTTTTGAGGGCACGGACACAATGATGTAGTTTCTTGCCAAGCGTATAGCATTTTTCACTACGGACTCCGTGTCTCCTATGTGTTCCATCACCTCCAGCATCGTCACCACGTCAAAAGATTTGTCTGGGGCATCCCATGTGCAAATATCTGCCTGAACAGGATGCAAATTGTCAATACCTCCGTCATGTAGGCATTGAAGCAGTTCTGTCCGATGTGGCAGAATGTCCAAACTTGTCACCTCCATTTTCGGGAAATTGCGCAACAACGGAAAGAGGAATACGCCCCTGCCGCTGCCCACATCAAGAAGGGTTTGACACTTCCCGGTGGGTACAATACCATGCAGGAATCCCAAGACCGCCTGCACCCTCGGCAGGTCGTCCTTCACCTTGAAATAATGGTCCTTCAGCTCAGGAGCATTAGCGATGCCTCTATACCGAATCTCATATCCTCGTTTGTATGCATCAAGAAGGATTGTCACATATTGTTGTTTCATGAATTGCGTATGTTATACCTGTGATACGAATCATTCCCTTCCCTTAAAGGGCGGGCGGGGAGAGAACCTGGCACAGGGGCTTGCCCCTGCGTTTCGTGTTCGCTCTCAATCTTGACCTTCGGGGCGAATAACAATTTCGTTAAAGTCAAGGGTAAGGTCAACGTTGTTTTCTATTTTGCCACCAACATAGTCTGTCCATCTCCCTCATAGTACACCAATGGACGCATCTCGGCTGGTACACGTTCATAAACCCTGTACTCATTACCGAATGTCGGCAGGTCAGACAGCGCCTTCAAGTCATCCTCGGTGATCGGTCGGTTGCGGAAGACAAAGTTTTGGTATGACATGTTCTCGGTCGCATAGTCCGAAGCATCGAAACATGGATATGGCATCCACAATTCTCCTACGTAAACATTGCAACCGTCGTTGTCTCTTGCATCAGCCAGACCGGGTAGATAACTTCTGTAAAGCGACATCTTTACGTGTTCCTGAATATCTTTCAGCCCATGAAAGACAAGCCCGAGAATCTCCACATCGTCATAGATTGAAACCATTTGGACGGTCTCCTTTCTCATCGTGTCAGCCGATGGAATTTGGCATCGCTTCCACGAAGTCTTCGGGCAGGATGATGTTGTCGAGGCCGATGGAATCGGCGAAGAGGGGAGCTATCTCTTCGGCCGTGAAGCACGTTTTCCTCTTTCGGAACTTGCCGAACGTGGCTGATAAATAACCGTATGACATAACCTGTATTTTTTATAGTGTATGCAAAAGTACGGTTTTTATTTCAAACAGCCAAACTTTCCGGCGGATTTTTTATGTCTGAGCCTCATTTTTCCTCAAAAACATGCATTTTCCGCCACAAATCTGCCACTTTACAGGCGACATTCTTCGCCACATCTTTGGCTTTATTCGTATAGAGTCCCAAATTCGCCACATTCTATCACCTCGGCACAAAAAACTTTCAATTCCCCTAACCGTTTGCATGGGTCGCCTTCGGCGAGAAATCGCACGAAGCATATATATAAAAAAGGTTCGTGGTCATTCAGGTTAAAGACAAACGCATAATTATCATGTAATTGACCATTCATACTCATTAAAGGGAAAGGAAATGATGGAGGAATTTGAAATTTTTCGGATGAAAATTTGTTCATCTCTAAAATAATGGTTATATTTGCAGGCCGAAAAAGAACTAAATCATTGAAGAGACAGGAGACAAGAGACAAGTTTCAAGTTTCAGGTTTCAAGAGACAAGGTTCAGGTTTCAGGTTTCAAGTTTCAAGAGACAAGATTCAAGATGCAAGTTTCAGGTTTCAGGTTTCAGGTTTCAAGGTTCAAGTTTCAAGAGACAAGTTTCAAGTTTCAAGAGAGTGACAAGATATAAACAACAACTTAAAGATTCAATATATGAACACCCAAGAAGAGAGCGAAGCAAGATTCAAAGAAATGCTCCTTTCCACCCACAGGGAGGGGATGGAGGTTATTTTGGAGAAGCTGGAGTCGATGGGCTTCTTCAAAGCACCGGCCAGCACCAAGTTCCATCTCAACTATGAGGGTGGACTTCTGGAACACTCTCTCAACGTGTGCGACGTGGCACTCGAACTCCGTGAAGTCGTCATCCGCCATCGTCCCGAACTGGCCGACCGTCTCCCCGAAGAGAGCGTCAAGATTGCAGCCCTGCTCCACGACACCTGCAAGGCCGACATCTACCGTGCCACCGTGAAGAAACAGAAGGATGCCTCCGGCACCTGGGTCGATGTGCCCGGCTACGATGTGGATTACAGCAACTTCCCCCTCGGCCACGGAGAAAAATGAGATGAAAAACAACTTCAATGCCGCCAAGGACCGCAGCCCTCTCCTCTCCCTCATCCAGTCCGCCGACGGCATCTCCGCCGGTCTGCTGGAAGGCTGACGGACAGGGTGGGCAACTTGTAAAATGCAAGCTTTTGAGGAATTTTCCGGCCGGAAAAGGTGGAAAAATTCGCCAAAAGTGGGAAAAAATAACACTTTTCAAAAAAAATATTATTGTGAACAGTACATATTTGACAGGAAATATCTATATTTGCACCGAGTTTATTCCGCTTGTATCCTGAACTCCGTCCAGGGAACGGATTGGAAATAACCTCACACCGGCATATAATCGGCTAACTTATTTTTCACACAATTTTTTAACTTAATTCAATCCAACCAAGATGAGGAAATTTTATCTTACTTTTCTTGCATTGGCAACACTGGCAGGCTTCGCGCCCGCAAGTGGAGCCTTTCAAGACTTCAAGCTTGACTTGACGAACGGTAAATTCTTGACCTCGAGTGAGACATCGGTAATTTCAGCCGGTGTAGCAGTGGCAGCCGACGGCACAGCGAGCCGTGTGGCAGCCGACGATGCGACAGCCGTAGCTGTGATTACGGCGAAGTATCACTCGGATCAACATGGCCTTTCCAACTTCAAGGCCGTAGTGCCTGTGGAAGGCCCGGTGAAAATCACTTTCGGCGGATGCGCCTGGGGCGGCAATGTGACCGTCAAGGATGCCGGCGGCACGGAGGTTGTGAAGAGCTTCACGACCAACATCGGTGCCTGCTGGAACAGCAGCAACCCCGACGATGCCATCGCAGAAGCGTACTACGCAGGCGAAGCCACAACGCTGACCATCGAAGGCGGTGCCTACGTGCCCTATTTCGCTGTGAAGGCTGTCGATAAAGCAGACATTCCCAACAACTACGTCATCACCTTCTCACTGGGCGACTCAGGCTTTGAGGGCAAAGTTCCCGCAGAAGACAAGATTGAGCAAGGTTCGGAATACACCATTCCCGGCAATTTCCAGATGTACAAGGAAGGCTACTCACTCCGCTGGACCGACGGCACGAACACCTACGCCCCCGGACAGACCATCAAGCCCGAAGGCGACCTCACCCTCACGGCTGTGGCTCAGGCCAACAAGGCATCGCTGGCCGACCGCACAGAGCCTGTGACCGTGAAGTTTGACTTCCAGCAGAAGAACGGCGCTCCCGTGGTGGCTTACCAGGACCAGACCGGCATCTGGGTGGCCCAGGCCACCGTGAACGGCGAGACCATTGACGTGAAGGCCGACTTCGACACCAACAACGGAGGCAAGTTTGCCAACGGCAACTGGCAAGATTGGGCCCAGCTCAACGGCGGCACCAAATGGACCGTTCCTTCCTGCAAGGGCGCAACCGTCTCGATGGAGGCTTACAGCGACATCACCACCACAACCATCGACGGCCAGACCGACTACACTCAGGGCAAGACCATCAGCTACGAGATTTCCGGTACAGCCGAGACGATAGACGTCGTAATAGGCGACGGCTCCTACTACCGCTACATCCAGGTGGTGCTGCCCGTGAGCGAGAAGCCCTTTGTGCCGGTTGAATTCGACAATGCGGACGCCAACGTCGTTTGGAACCTGAACGACATCAACGAATATGCCACCCCCAACACGCTGGAGCCTGCCGAAGGCTTTACACTGGCGACAGTGAACCTGGGAGGTGACACTCCCAACGGCGTAGAAGCTCCCTCGCAGGGTGCCAATGCCGGCATCAAGCTCTTGAAGCTGAACGGCAACACCACGCAGGCAGAGTTTATCGTGAAGCCCTATCGCGGCCTCACCTTCACACCTTCTCACGTCTATGCCAAGATAGCACGCTACGGCACCGACGGCGGCACACTGAGCGTAGCCGTGAAGAATGCCGAGGGCACAGAAGAAACGCTTGCCACAGGCTTGATACCTGCCCGTAACAACAGAACGAAGGAAGACGACGCCCACGGTTCGGATGCCGGTTATGCCACTGAATTCGATTTTGACGTTCCTGCCTCTCTGGCTTCGACAGAAAGCTTCACGCTTGTGGTGACCGAGAGCGGACTGGCCGACAACAAACAGTGGGGTATCGGCGATGTACACATCACAGGCAAAATCAACGGCAAGACCGAGGATGTGGCCAAATACTCCGTCAGCATAGCCGCCAACCCCGAAGAGGGCGGTTCCGTGAACATCTATCCCCAAGGCGACACCTTCGATGAAGGCACAGAGCTGAAGCTCACAGCTACAGAGAAGTTCGGTTACGACTTCGTGAACTGGACCGACGGCGAGGGCACCGTACTCTCGGAAGAGCCCGTCTTTGTCTATACCCTCGAGAGCAATGCACAGCTCACCGCCAACTTCAAGCAGGTGAACACCTACGAACTGGCACTGACCGTGGACGGCACCAACGACTATATGGTAACCGTCAGCCCCGCACCCACCGTGGTGAACGGCAAAAACATGTATGAAGAAGGCACCGCCGTACAGCTGAACGCCAACGGCTACGAGGGTCTTGTGACCTTCACCAACTGGAACGACGGCGAGACCAACAGCTCGAAGACCGTCAGCATGAGCGAGGATATGAATATCACAGCCTTCTATGCCCAGGCCGACATCATTGCCGGTTGGGACTTCTACCGTGCAGGCAGCAGCGGCCGCAAGGCTGACTTTGCAGCCGAGGACAACGATGCCGACGTGCTGAACCTGGTGAACACCGAGACGGGCGAAGTGAGCGGATGGCTCGACAAATCGACGGTCGGCGGCGGAGGCTACGAGAGCTTCAAGGGCGCTGCCGTGAACTGGCGCACGGGTTCCAGCAACGGCGATGTAGGCAACTGGCACTGGCAGACCAAGGTCAACGCCGAATCGTTCACCGACATCAACGTTCAGTTCCAGATGCTCTACAACTACAATGCTTACCAGACCTACAACGCCGAATACTCGCTCGACGGAGAGACCTGGACCAAATTCGGAAGCATCACCATGACAGGTGCCAAGGCCGCTGCCTCGTTCAGCGAGAGCCTACCCGCAGCCGCCAACAACCAGAAGGACCTCTACATCCGTCTGATAGCCGACAAGACCTCGAGCGTGGACGGTACGGCATCGGCCAACGACGGCAACTCGCTGGCAATGTTCTTCCTCACCGGCACACCCAAGCTCATCGACGACGGCACAGCTCCCGTACTTGTAAGCTCTGTGCCTGAGAACGGTGCCACCGGCGCTTCGGCCACCGGCAAAATCGTGCTCACCTTCGACGAACGCGTCAAGGCAGCCGACAACGCAGCAGCCACATTGGGCGACCAGACACTCACACCTGCCGTGAGCGGCAAGACCGTAACCTTCAGTTACAAGGGTCTGGAATACTCGACGGAATATACCTTCACTCTGCCCGCCAACAGCGTGGCCGATCTGACCGACAACTACCTTGCCTCAGCCATCACGCTGACGTTCACGACGATGACCCGTCCCACGGTGACCAAGCAACTCTACGACTTCATCGTACCCGACAACGGCACGTTCAAGGAAGCCCTTGAGGCAGCAGCCCGCCGCAGCGACACGTCGAAGCGTTTCCGCATCTTCGTTAAGCAGGGAGCCTACGTGATACCTGCCAACCAGAGTGTGAAGGTGGACGGCAACGACGGCAAGCAGTATGCCGACCCGAAGACCTCGTTCGGCTCGCCCAACGTCTCCATCATCGGTGAGAATCCCGAGAACACGAGCGTCACCAACGAACTGCCCAACTCGCTGAGCGACAATACCGATGCCGGCAAGGGCGGACAGGCCAACCCGTTGGAGGGCATCCGCACCAGCGGCGTGCTCTACCTTACCAGCGGAGCCCAGAACACCTACTTCCAGGACATCAAGCTGTGGAGTGCCACAGCCGACGGCACGGGACGCAACGTTGTCCTCGTGGACGGCGGTGACAAGACCATCTGCAAGAACGTGACCCTCTGGGCTTACCAGGACACCTACGTATCGGACAACTCCCAGCATCTGTACTACTTCGAGGGCGGTCTGCTACGCGGACGCACCGACTTCCTCTGCGGCAGCGGCGATGTGTTCTACAACAATGTGACCCTGCAGATGTGCGAGGAAGGCGGCTACATAGCTGTTCCGCGCGACAACGTGAAGTACGGCTACGTCTTCAAGGATTGCACCATCAAGGGCGAAACCGACAAGGTGGACGGCAACTACTACCTCGGACGTCCTTGGACCAAGGGTGCAGAAGTTTATTACATCGACACCAAGATGGAAGCTGTGCCCAAGGGCGAAGGCTGGGCCAACATGTCGAGTGACGGATGCACACGCATGGCCGAGTACAACAGTATGACCTCTACGGGTTCTGTTGTGGACTTGAGTGCCCGCACCAAAGTCCTGGGCGGCAATCCCAACAATCCTGTCATGACAGCCGAGGAGGCCCTCGAAATCGGCAACCTCCACAACATGTTCGGCGACTGGGATCCCACGCTCCTGACAGAGCAGGCACCCACGCCCACGAATGTGAAGTTGAACGGCACGACACTGAGCTGGGACAACAGCAACTACGCTCTCCTCTATGCCATCGTGAAGGACGGCAAGGTGGTTGATTTCACCACCGAAGCCACCTACACCGTGGATGACGCCACAGCCGCATGGGCTGTACGTGCAGCCAACGAGATGGGCGGTCTGGGCGAAGCTGCCACAGCCTCCAGCACAGATGCCATCACCGAACTCCAGGCAGAGAGCGAAGAAGCAGCCGGTGCCATCTACGATGTGCTGGGCCGTCGCGTCAACAACGCAGGTCGCGGACTCTACATCGTGAACGGCAAGACCGTGCTGAACAAATAATCCGACCCGGAACACCAACCACAGAGGAGCCCCGCCACGAGAGCGGGACTCCTCTCTTGTTTATTTTCGAAATTATGGACAAAGCAACCGTTTTACTCATCTACACGGGAGGAACCATCGGCATGGAGCACAATCCGGCCACGGGAACCCTCGAAGCCGTCAACTTCGACGCCCTGCTCGACTACCTGCCCGAGTTGAAACACTTCGACATCAACATCGACACCTGTGCCTTCAACCCGCCCATCGACTCGTCGAACATGACGCCCCGTCTCTGGGCTCGCATAGCGTCCATCATAGAGGAACGCTATGAGAACTACGACGGATTTGTCATCCTCCACGGAACGGACACGATGTCATATACCGCATCGGCCCTCAGTTTCATGCTCGAGAACCTCAGCAAACCCGTCATCCTGACCGGCTCGCAGCTGCCCATCGGACAACTCCGCACCGATGGCAAAGAGAACCTCATCACAGCCATCGAAATAGCGGCTGAGCGACAAGCGGACGGAAGCGCAACGGTGCCCGAAGTGTGCGTCTATTTCAACAACCGTCTCTTCCGCGGCAACCGTACGACGAAGCGCAGCGCCGACCAGTTTACAGCCTTCGAAAGTTTCAACTACCCGCCCCTGGCCGAAGCCGGCGTGGATATCCACTACTATCCCGAACACATCCTCCGTCCGAAGCCGGGCCGGAGACTCAAGGTGCACTACCGATTTGACTCCAACGTCATCGTGATGTCTCTCTTCCCGGGCTACAGCGAGACCATCGCGCGTCAACTCTTTGCCATCCCGGGCCTCAAAGCCATCGTGATGCGCACCTTCGGCAGCGGCAATGCTCCGCAGGAAGACTGGCTGCTGCGCGAACTGCGACAGGCCTCAGAGCGGGGAACCGTGATAGTGAACATCAGCCAGTGTGTGAACGGAAGCGTCGAAATGAAACGCTACGACCCCGGACTCAGCCTCTTAGAAGCCGGTGTGCTGAGCGGACGTGACAGTACGGTGGAGAGCGCTGTGACCAAGCTGATGCTGCTCCTCGGAGAGTGCGACAATCCCGGAGAGGTGAGAGAAATAATGAACAAATCACTCTGCGGAGAAGTCTCATTTTGAACACAAACAGGCACTTTTGAACAATGAAGTCAAAAAAAAAGGTCAAAAAGTTTGTTATTTAAAAAATAATACGTATCTTTGCGGCGCAAAACAATTCTCAACCCATAACGCATTTTTTGGAAGATGAAACATATACTGTCCCTTCTGGCTCTGGCGGCTGTGACAAGTGTCACTGCCCAGAATCAACCGATGAACCTCGGCGATGAGGAAGTTGACATCGCAGTCTGGAACGAAGAACTGCAGGCCAAAGCCGATGCCGGAGACAAGGAAGCCCAGTGGGTGGTAGGTATGTGCTATGCCGAAGGCAAAGGCGTAGAACCCAGCGAAGCGCAAGCCTTCTTATGGTGGCGCAAATCGGCGGAACAGGGATTTATGGATGCCCAATATTGGCTGGGACGCATCTATCAGACCGACGGAGCCGTGGACCGCTCGGACGAAAATGCCTTTGAGTGGTACCTCAAAGCCGCCGAACAGGGACATCCCGCAGCGCAACGGCGCGTGGCCCGTTGCTACTATGAGGGCAAGGGTGCGGAACAAGACTATGAAATTGCCTTCGATTGGTATAAAAAGGCCGCCGAAGCCAACGACAAACAGTCCATGGTGATGTTGGGTTCGATGTGGGAAGACGGGTTGGCCGACAGCCAAGACTACGAACAGGCCGTCCATTGGTATCTCAAAGCCGCTGAATCGGGCGATGCCGAAGGACAATACAACACGGGGCGCATGTATGAAAACGGCAACGGCGTGGAGAGAAATACAGAGACCGCCATCGAGTGGTACAAGAAAGCCAAAGCGCAGGACAAAGACCCGTATTCGACCTTTGCGGCAGCCCGCCTCGAAGAATTGCTCCACTGACATAATGATGCAGCCCAACCACCCCCTCTACAGATTCAGATTCTGCCCCCTCTGCGGTGCGGACGGATTTGCCGAACAGGGAGCCAACGCCCGCAAATGCGGAACCTGCGGCTTCACCTACTACGCCAATCCCAAAGGGGCAACAGTAGCCATCATCGTCAACGAACGGGGCGAAATGCTCACGGGATGCCGCAAACAAAATCCGGCGCAGGGCACACGTGACCTCGTGGGCGGATTCATCGACCTCGACGAAACCGCCGAAGAAGGAATGTGTCGCGAAATCAAAGAGGAGTCCGGCCTCGACATTTCACCCTCGGACCTGCACTACCTCTTCTCGCAACACAACCAATATCCCTACTCGGGCATCGTCTGCCGCACGATAGACCTGTTCTTCGAAGTGCGGGTCAAAGGTCATCCTGCAGCCGAGGCCCATGACGATGTGTCCAACCTCACCTGGCTCCCTGTCGCAACCCTTCCCGTCGAAGAGTTCGGCCTCGCCAGTGTGCGCAGAGGACTCCGCCGCTACCTGGCCTCCCTGGAACTTGCCAAATAACTGTTCATTTCTAATAACTGTTCATTTTAATCAAATAGCTTATGAAAAGAATCTTTACCCTTCTGACCCTGATTACATTGATTGTAATGCCCGGCGAAGCCAAAATCTTAAGCTTCGGCATCACGGGCGGTATCAACGTCACCAAACCCAACGGCGACAAGTGGAAAGCCGACAATGAGAGCGGCTGGTATGCCGGAGCGAAAATCAAATACACCACCCCCATCGCAGGACTCGGCTTCGACTTGGCCCTGACCTATTCGATGGAGAAGATTTCCATCACCGACGAAGCCACAAACCTCGAGGCCGACGACAAAATCAACTATCTCTCGGTGCCGCTGAACCTCCGCTACGATCTCTCGCTACCCGCCATCGGCAGTTTGGTGACCCCCTACATCGCCGTCGGTCCTCAGTTGAACTACGCTTTCAATGACTTCAAATCCGACTGGGAAAACGACAACTTCTCGACCAAAAAGATGATGTGGCGACTGAACCTGGGCGCAGGCGTGATTCTGTTCAGGCACCTCGAAGCAAGTTACCGCTACGGCATTCCGTTAGGCAACACCATAGAGTGGGACGACGCGAGCAAAAAGAACCTGGAATCCGGCTGTCACCAAATCGGTGTAACCTACTATTTTTGATTGTAAAACCGCATGAAAACGGCCTCTCGAACTTCCATTCGGGAGGCGTTTTCCGTCATTTACTATTAAAAATTTAAAATATCTGCCCCCGAATAGCGGCAATTCCAAAAGTTTTTGCTATCTTTGTGCCCAATAAAACATTCACATAATGAGAAAAAATACTTGCGGAACGGCCCGCATGATATGGGTGCTTCTTTTGGCTCTGACCTGCGTGTTGCAGGCCAATGCCCAATCGCAACCCTCACGTACCAACAAAGACCCTCATCTCGATGCACAACAATACATGGACATTCTGGGACAGGCTATCACCCTGCTCCAAGACCGCTATGTGGACAGCATCAACTGGTCGAAGGCTCTTTATGCCGGAATCAATGCCGCCCTCTACGAGCTGGACCCCTACACGGAATTCTACAGCGAAGAAGACCAAAACGAGTGGAAAACCATGACTACGGGCGAATACGGAGGCGTGGGTGCCCTCATCCAACAGGACGGAGACACCGTCATCATCGCCAACCCGTATCCGGAGAAACCGGCAGCCCAGGCAGGACTGAGAGCCGGCGACGCCATTCTTGCGATAGACGGCGAACCGATGCTCAAGAAGACCACCGCACAGGTGAGCGAAAAGCTTCGCGGAGAAGCCGGCACAACCCTCAAGCTCTCCTTCCTGCGTCCCTATACGGACAGTGTGCAGACCGTCGAAATCACCCGCAAGAAGATAGCACTCGATGCCGTGACTTACTACGGATGGGTGTCCGACTCGATAGCCTACATCCAACTGGAACAGTTCACCGACAAAGCCTCGCTGGGTGTGCAGAGTGCCCTGCTCGACCTTCGTGCCGACACGAAACACACGTTGGGCGGATTGGTGCTCGACCTTCGCAGCAACCCCGGCGGGCTGGTCGAAGAAGCCGTCAAAATCGTCTCGATGTTTGTGCCCAAAGGCAGTCCCGTGGTGGAAACCAAAGCCAAACTGTCGCAGTGGAACAGCACATTCCGTACCAATACCCATCCCATCGAGCCGAACCTACCGATGGTGGTGCTCGTCGATCGCGGGTCGGCCTCGGCATCCGAAATAGTGAGTGGAGCCATGCAGGATTTGGACCGCGCCGTGGTGTTGGGCGAACGCACCTTCGGCAAGGGTCTCGTACAGAGTTCGGCCTCTCTCCCCTACAACACCATCATCAAATACACTTCTGCCAAATACTACATCCCGTCGGGCCGTTGTATCCAAGCCATAGACTACAGCCACAGGAACGAAGACGGGTCGGTGGGACGCATACCCGACAGCCTGACCCACGTCTTCCACACCGCCCACGGACGTGAGGTGAGAGACGGCGGAGGCATCCAGCCCGATGTCGCGGTGAAACCCCAGGTGATGTCACACTTGCTGTGGTTCGCGATGCAGAAGAACGTCACCTTCGACTTTGCAACCCGCTATCGCCACTTCCACGACAGCATTCCTCCCGTCGAGGACTTCCATATCACGGACGAGGACTACAAAGAGTTCTGCGGAATGATGAGCCCGTGGGGAAAAGACTCCTTGCTCAAGGAATACCGCATCGATTTGGCCCACGATCTCGACAGCCTGCGCAGTGAGATTTCCGAAGCCTTGGAAAGCGAGATAGCACTCCGTTACTACAGCACGAAAGGGCGCACCTACAAATACATCGAACAGGACCTTTGGGTGGCCAAAGCCAAAGAAATCCTCCGGGACAAAAAACGATACAAATCAATATTAAAACAAAAATAAAATGCAAAAAAAATTCATCGTCGGCGCACTCATTGCGCTCACAGCAGCCTCTGTTGCAGCTGCAGAACCCGAGAAGAACGATACAGTCAAAGGGTTCCAATTCACCACCGTTGACAGCGTGGCCATCACGCCCGTCAAGAATCAGAAGAACGCAGGCACCTGCTGGTGCTACTCCACCCTTGGGTTCCTCGAATCAGAACTGATTCGCAAGACAGGCAAGGTGTATGACTTCTCTGAAATGTACATCGTCTATAACACGTATATGGACCGTGCCGACAAGGCCGTCCGTATGCACGGTGACGTCAGCTTCTCACAGGGAGGTTCGTTCTACGACGTGACATACGGCATGGAACATTTCGGCCTCGTGCCCGACAAAGAAATGCCCGCCGGCGTGATGTACGGCGACACGCTTTCGAACCACAGCGAGCTCTCTTCTCTCACCGACCCCCTCGTGAATGCAGTGGCCAAGAGTGAACGCAAACTGCAGTTCTCTCCCGACGGCACACCCCTCTGGAAGAAAGCCCTGGCCGGCATCTATGACACCTACCTCGGCGTTCGCCCCACGGAATTCACCTACGAGGGCAAGAAATACACGCCGATGTCGTTCTACAAGTCCACCGGACTGAGTGCCAAAGATTATGTCTCCATCACATCGTTCACCCATCATCCCTACTCGGAGGGAGACTACAAGGGCGAAGGCTTCATCATCGAGGTGCAGGACAACTGGCGCTGGGGTTCATCCATCAATGTGGAACTCGACGATATGGTCCAAATCATCGAGGATGCCGTCAAGGGCGGTTATGCCGTAGCCTGGGGTGCCGACGTGAGCGAGGACGGATTCACGCGCGACGGCCTTGCCGTCTATCCCGACATGAGCGACAAGGCTTACGAAGAACTCGGTTCGGACCAGGCCAAGTGGCTTCGTCTCTCCAAGAACGAAAAGCGCGAAAAACTCACCGAGAAACCCCTTCCCCAGAAGAAAGTGACTCCCGAAGAGCGTCAGCGAGGCTACGACAACTTCGAGACCACCGACGACCACGGGATGGTGATTTTCGGCATCGCCAAGGACCAGGAAGGCACCCCCTACTTCATGGTGAAGAACTCCTGGGGCCTGACCGGCAAATACAACGGCATCTGGTACGCCACATACGAGTTTGTGCGCGCCAAGACCATCAACTACGTTGTCAACAAAGAAGCCATCAGCAAAAAACTCCGTGACAAGTACGGAATCTGATTCCCCCGTTCCCTGCTATGAATTTCTCCGAAACCGTCAAAGCGCTGTCATCCGTCAACGACAGTTCGTTCTACCACTACGGCGTCGAATCCATCCCCTTCCCCTCCGTCCAGGAGCTCAAGGAAATCGTCGAGATTTGCCGCAGCCTGCTCTTCCCCGGTTATTACGGCAAGAGCATCATCGACAAGGATGCCCTGCTCTACCATGTGGGAGCCAATGTGGACCGCCTCTACGAAAAGGTGGCCAAACAGATTCTCGCGGGGTTGGCTTTCACCTCCGAAGATTGCGGCTGTGCGGAGTGTCGTCAAACGCTCAACGATGCAGCCCACGAAAAATCGGCTGCCTTTATCAAGAGCCTGCCCCAACTGCGTGAAATCCTCGAAACCGATGTTGTGGCCCACTATCGCAATGACCCAGCGGCCCACAATGCCGGAGAAGTCATCCTCTGCTATCCGGGCCTTCGTGCCATCTGCAGCCACCGTCTGGCTCACAAGTTTCACGAACTGGACGTTCCGCTCATCCCGCGCATTATCTCCGAGATGGCTCACGGAGAAACCTGCATCGACATCCATCCTGCCGCCCAAATCGGCCACTCCTTCACCATCGACCACGGAACGGGTGTCGTCATCGGTGCAACCTCGATTTTGGGCAACAATGTCACCCTCTATCAGGGCGTGACACTCGGTGCACGCAACTTCCCGCAGGAAGAGGACGGCTCCCTCGTCAAAGGCATTGCCCGTCACCCCATTCTCGGCAACGGTGTGGTGGTCTATGCCAATGCGACCATTCTGGGCCGCGTACGTATCGGAGACGACGCCGTCATCGGCGGCAACCTCTGGATTACGCACGATGTGGAAGCCGGAGCCAAAATGTTTTTCAAAAAGAAAGTGCTCGCCGAGGTGGACGGAGCACTGTTTATCTGACACAACATGGAAAAATTCAAGATTATCGCCAAAACACTTGCGGGACTGGAGGAAATCCTGGCTTCCGAAGTGGAGCACCTCGGAGGCATCAATATCGCCATAGGTACCCGTATGGTGACATACGTCGGCGACAAAGAACTGCTATACAAAAGTTGCCTCTGGCTGCGCACAGCCTTGCGTGTGCTCAAACCCGTCGAGACCTTTCAAGCCTCCAATCCCGATGAACTCTACGCTTGCGTAAAAGCCATCGACTGGTCGAAATATGTGGCAGAAGGACAGACAATCGCCATCGATGCAACCATCTACAGCGAAGCCTTCCGCCACTCGAAATATGCCGTCTATCGGACCAAGGATGCCATCTGCGACTGGTTCACAGAGAAGGGGATGAAACGTCCCTCGGTGGCTGTGACCTCGGCCGACGTGCAACTCAACCTCCACATCTCGGAGACGGAATGCACGATGTCGATGGATGCTTCCGGCGAACCGCTCTACAAACGCGGCTATCGCACTGAGGGCGGCGAAGCCCCCATCAACGAAGTGTTGGCCGCCGGCATCCTCCTCAAGGCGGGGTGGGACGGTGCACGTGACCTCATCGACCCCATGTGCGGCTCGGGAACATTCCTCATCGAGGCCACCCTCATCGCCACCAACACACCCGCGGGCATCTACCGCTCCCGTTTCGGCTTCGAGAGCTGGACCGTGGGCGACCTGGCCTACGACAAGGAACTATGGCAGAGCCTCTATGAAGACGACAGCCAGGAGAAAGAATTCTCCCACCGAATCTACGGCAACGACATTTCGAAAGTGGCCATCGAGCAGGCCACCGAAAATGTGAGAAAAGCAGGTCTGGCAAAATACATCTCGCTCGATGTCAAAGATTTCGAAACGACGGAACACGCTCCCTCGGAGGGTTGTCTGATGGTATGCAACCCGCCCTACGGACGCCGTCTCTTCACGGACATCCCGACCTTCTACCGCATGATAGGCTCCGTGCTCAAGAAAGCCTATCAGGGATGCGATGCGTGGATTATCTCTCTCGACGGCAAATCCAAGGTCAAAGACCCCCGTTCGGGCGAATATATCGAAGCCGAGCCCTTCGATTTCATCGGGCTGAAGCCCTCCATCAAGGACAGCCTCAACAACGGAGGCATCGAATGTCAGCTCCGCAAATACGAAATCTTTGCAGGCCGTTTCGATGATTTCCGTGCCGAAGGGAAAACGCTGGACAAGGAGAAAGCCGAGTCCAAAACCGACGGCAAATTCACTCGCCTCCGCCGGGATCGCAAGTCTGCCCGTCCGACAGGCAAAGACGGAGGCCGCACCGACCGCAAACCGTTCGACAAGGACGGCAAGCCCCGCGAACGAAAACCCTTCGACCGCGACAAAAAAACGTCCGGCAAGAAGCCTTTCGAGCGGAAAGCGGGCGGACGTATCAGCAAATACGACAAAGACGGCAACCTCAAGGACGAAAAAACGCTCATGATGGAACGGCTGGAACGACGCGGACATCAACCCCGAAAATTCGACCCCAACCGTCCGCTCTTCGGCGACCGTTTCGATGCGTCCCAGCATGTGCTCGACCTGACGCAACCCAAAGATAATCCGAAAGGAGAAAAACCGAATGAATAAGCTCAGCCCAGCACTCCTACTGTCCTTCTCTGTCATGACCCTGCAAGCCCAACCCAAACTGTCGCTCCCGCAACTCATACCCGGCAACGACGATTACCTGAGCGTAGAGACCCTCAAGAACGTGAGGTGGGAGGCGGACGGCAAGTTGACGTGGACCACGTCCGGGGAACCCGACAAGGGGACAGACAAAGACAATACCGCCCTCTCGGCCGACGGCAGTTGGAAAGCCGTCAACGAAGGTTCCCGCCTGTATGTGGAGAACATCACCCCTTCGGAGGCCGATGCTCCCCTCCGCCTGGAAATCTCCGACACCACCGACCCCGACATCGTATGGGGACAATCTGTCCACCGCAACGAGTTCGGCATCGACGGAGGCCTCTTCTGGTCGCCCTCCGGCCACAAATTGGCCTTCTACCGCATGGATCAGACGATGGTGGGCGGCTATCCGCTCGTGCAGAGCGACGCACGCGAAGCCGAGGTGAAATGGGTCAAGTACCCCATGGCCGGCATGAAGAGCCACGAAGTGACACTCGGCATTTATGACCCGGATACGCGAGAGACGGTGTGGCTTCGTACGGCCGACAAGAATCCCGATCCCGAACACTATCTCACCTGCGTCACTTGGCGTCCCGACGGCACCCAGATTGTGGTGGCAGAGCTCAATCGCCTGCAGAATCATCTGAAAGTCAACGTCTATGATGCGACAACGGGCCATTGGGTCAAGACACTCTTCGAAGAGAAAAACGAAAAATATGTCGAGCCGGAAGCCCCGCTCTTCTTCCTCGACAACGACCGTTTCGTCTGGCAAAGCGAACGCGACGGATGGAATCACCTTTACCTATATAATATAAATAAGGAGGAAGACCCCATACAGCTCACGCGCGGCGAATGGATGGTCACCCGACTGCTGGCCAAGTCTCCCAAGGGCGACAAACTCTACTTCACCTCCACCCGGGAGGACTACACCCAAAACAACCTCTACGAACTCACGGTCAGCAGCGGCAAACTGCGCCTCCTCACGGTGGAACCCGGATGGCACAGCGTGCGGATGAGTCCCGACTGCAAGCAATTCTACGACACGTGGTCCAACCACGAGACTCCTCGCGTCAGTCAAACGGTCAACGTCAGAACCCTCAGGAAAAAGGTGTTGCTCTCGTCCAAGAATCCATACGATGGATACAAAGTGCCGCAAATCAACAGCGGAGTCTGCAAAGCTGCCGACGGAATCACGGAACTGCGGTGGCGCATGGTGCTTCCCACCGACTTCGACAGCACCCGTAAATATCCGGCTGTAGTCTATCTCTACAACGGCCCACACGCCCAAATGGTCGTGGACCGCTGGTTGTGGGACGTTCGCGGCTGGGATATCCACATGGCCAATTTGGGATATGTTGTCTTCACCATCGACGGACGCGGTTCCGAACACCGCGGGCTGGCCTTCGAGCAAGCCATCTGGCACCGGCTCGGAGAAGTGGAAGGACAGGACCAAATGGAAGGTGTCAAATATCTCCTATCCCAGCCTTTTGTCGATGCCAACCGCATCGGCATTCACGGCTGGAGCTACGGAGGATTCATGACCACCTGGATGATGCTGCATTATCCCGAGACCTTCAAGGTGGGTGTGGCCGGCGGTCCCGTGTTGGACTGGAGCCGCTATGAAGTGATGTACGGCGAACGTTATATGGGAACTCCGACCGACAATGCCGAAGGCTACGCCAACAACACGCTCATCCTGCAGGCCGACCGCCTGAAAGGACGCTTGCTGCTCATCCACGACGACCAGGACGACACCGTTGTGCCCCAGATGTCCGTGCAGTTTCTCAAAAATGCTGTTGACAAGGGCACCCATCCCGATTTCATGCTCTATCCGAACCATCCCCACAATGTGCACGGCAAGGACAGAGTACATCTCCATGAGACAATAACCCGATATTTTGAAGACTTCCTAAAACAATGAAAATCTTACTTCTCGGCAATGGCGGCCGCGAATGCGCCATCGCTTGGAAACTGGCTCAGAGTCCCAAGTGCACCAAATTGTATATTGCACCCGGTAATGCCGGAACGTCAGCTTACGGCGAGAACGTGAGCATCCAGGTCGATGAATTCGACAAAATCGGAC
Source organism: uncultured Bacteroidales bacterium (assembly GCA_937899265.1). Classification (GTDB taxonomy): domain Bacteria; phylum Bacteroidota; class Bacteroidia; order Bacteroidales; family UBA3663; genus Liminaster. Next base: position 16,042 of record CALBPV010000091.1, on the reverse strand, counting down.
AATTCGCACTCCACAACAACATCGACTTGGTGGTCGTAGGTCCCGAGAACCCCCTCGTGGGCGGTATCGTCGATTATTTCGAACAGGATTCCACCCTTTCGAAGATAGCAGTCTTCGGCCCGACACAGGCGGGTGCCCGTCTCGAAGGTTCCAAAGACTTCGCCAAAGGCTTTATGATGCGTCACGGCATCCCGACCGCACGCTACAAAAGCTTCACCCGGGAGACACTCGACGAGGCCTACCGCTTCCTCGAAACCCTCGAGGCTCCTTATGTGCTCAAAGCTGACGGCCTCGCAGCAGGCAAGGGTGTGCTCATCGTGCCCACGCTCGAAGAAGCCAAGAAAGAGTTGGCCGAGATGCTGTCCGGAATGTTCGGAGACGCATCGGCTACGGTCGTCATCGAAGAATTTCTCTCCGGCATCGAATGCTCTGTGTTCGTGATGACCGACGGAAAGAACTACAAAATCCTGCCCGTAGCCAAAGACTACAAACGCATCGGAGAGGGAGATACCGGCCCCAATACCGGCGGAATGGGCAACTGTTCGCCTGTACCTTTTGCCGATGCCGGTTTTATGGCCAAAGTCGAGGAACGTATTGTCAAGCCCACCATCCGTGGACTGCGCGAAGAGAATATACGCTATTGCGGATTCATCTTCCTGGGTCTCATCAATGTGAAGGGCGAACCGATGGTGATAGAATACAATGTACGCATGGGTGACCCCGAGACGGAAGTCGTGATGCCGCGTATCAAAAGCGACCTCGTCGAACTCATCATGGCAGCCTCTCAAGGCAGACTCAACACCACAGACCTCGAGATTGATCCCCGCACTGCCGTTACCGTCATGCTCGTATCGGGAGGATACCCCGGTCGCTACGAGAAGGGCAAAGTCATCACCGGCATCGAAAACGTCAAGGACACCATCGTCTTCCATGCAGGCACCGCCCTCAATGAGAACGGCCAACTTGTCACCGCCGGCGGACGCGTCCTCTCGCTCACATCCTACGGCAAGACCCGTGCCGAGGCTCTCGCCCTCTCGATGAAGGCTGCCGAACAAATTCAATGGGACGGCAAATACTATCGCCACGACATCGGTTTGGATCTCAATAAATACGACCAATGACGCTTCCTCTTTCGCAGAATTCCGACACCAAGGTTTTCCTGATATTCTTCTCTGCAGCCATCGTTGCCGCCCAATCCTGGCTGGGTGACATCGCGTGGTGGATACCTGTTGCCAACTGGGCCGTTTCAGCTCTCTTTGCTTTGGGTATCCAAGACTTCATTTCCCGCAATCGTCTGGGGAATGTACGTCACAGTGTTCCCTTTGTCATCGCCTGGGTCCTGCTCACATCGGCCACCAATTTTGCCGCTCTCTATTTGGAAGGCGACATGCCGCTGTGGAAAATTCTGCTCCAAATGGGAGCTCTGTTAGTCATTCTCAATCTGACACTCATGACGTGGCAGAGAACCGATGCTCCGGCCATCTGTCTCCTGGCCGGAATCATCGTGGGACTTCTGTCCGTCATCTACGCTCCCACAATCTACTGGCTGCTTGTACTGTTTTTTGCGGCCTTCTTCATGCGCAGCAATTCCGTCCGCAACTTCTGGAGTACACTCTCGGGAGTGTTTTTGGGAATATGGGTTTCTTGGGTCACTGTCTTCTTCCTCTTCGGAGAAGATACGGCCGGCAACATCCTCCGCAACCTCGGTTCTGTTTTCCCGGTTACTTTCGCGCTTCCCGAGTTCAGCCTTCAGTCCTGGATTTTTATTGCTGTCGTTGCTCTCCTTTTGGCGGTCTATACAAGCACCGGCTTTCTCCTGAACATCGGCGACTCCTTGCGTTCCACAAGCTGTATTCAGCTTTTTTCCGTATTGGCCATTCTGTTTGCCGTCTTCACGTTTTTGAACGTTTCACAATTGGAACTTTACGTCTGCCTGCTCTCCCTCCTTTTGGCCGTTCAGCTCACGTTCCATCATACAAATCTCTCGTCTGATATTCACGAGTGGTGGATTATCTTCGTTCTCATCACGATGATGCTCCTCGGCATTGTACCAATTCTGATTCCCCTGTTTATGTAAATTCAGACTGAACTCCCGTAATAACTCCGAACCCCATGCGCATTTTCGACATCGCCCTCTTCATCGTTCTTACCCTGAGTATCGTTCTTCTGGGTTGGCATAGCGGCCGTCACACGACCAATGCAGCGGACTATACCCATGCCTCCGGACGTGTCCCCGGTTTTGTTGTCGGCCTTTCGATTTTTGCCTCCTACTGTTCCTCCATCTCCTATTTGGGCTACGTCTCGGCCTCCTATGCGAGCAACTGGAACCAATTTGTCTTCACGCTGACCATTCCCATTGCCGGCATCATCGCAGCCCGGTGGTTCGTACCGTTCTACCGCCGCCAGAATTCCGTCAGTGCCTACAGCTACCTTCAGTTCCGTTTTGGACGTTGGGCCAGAGTATATGCTTCGCTCTGCTATCTTTTCACCCAGATATGCCGCATGGCGACCATCCTTTACCTTCTGGCCCTTCCCATGAAGATTGTCTTCAATGTCGATCTCTCTCTCATCATTGTTCTCACGGGTCTCGCCACTCTGGGCTTCTCCCTTCGGGGCGGCATGCGTACGGTGATTTGGATTGAAGCCCTCCAGGGACTCATTCTCATTGTCGGAGCCATTGTCTGTCTGTGGGTCATTTCCGAGAGCCTGCCCGGCGGCTTCAGTCAGGTGCTGCGCACAGGTTGGAACACCGGCAAATTCTCCTTGGGTTCGTTCGGATTCTCACCGTCCGAATCCACCTTTTGGGTCTGCCTGCTCTATGGTATCTTCACCAATCTCAACAATTTCGGAGTCGATCAAGGCTACACCCAGCGCTATCATGCCGCGCCCAATCTTCACGAAGCCCGCGTCAGTGCCGTTTTGGGGTCATTCCTTCCCCTGCCGGTCAACTCGCTCCTCTTCCTCATAGGTACTGCCATCTTCACCTATTATTATTGTTTCCCCTCCGCAGCACCCGAACAGCTGAGCGATGACAGCATCTTCCCCCATTTTCTTTACAACCACATGCCGACAGGTCTCTTCGGCCTCATGCTCACGTGTATATTCTGTGCCGGCATGAGCACCATTGCCACGTCGATTACCTCCTCGGCCACACTCATCATGGAAGACTTCCTTCTTCCGATGCGCAGCAAAAAACACCGGGAATTGCAATACAAGAAAGATTTCGACCATATTACGCAGGCTAACCTCGAAGAACATCGGGCCATTGTGCGCTACAATGAAAAGGTGTCCCAAACCGTCAATCGCAACAAAATGAAGATGCTGCGCAGTTCGTCGGTGGTGATTGCTGTTTTGGGCATTTTCATGGCTTTGGCTTTCCAACTGTTCGAGTCGCGCGCCCTCGATGCCTGGTGGCGTTTGGCCTCGCTCTTCTCGGGCGGTGTACTGGGCCTTTTCCTGTTGGGCATGAGTTCGCGGGCTCAGCGTCCGCAGGCGGTTGTGGCCACCGTCGCCGGAGTTTTGGTGCTTGTCTTCATTGCCTTCCAAAGTTCCATTCTGGGTTCTTTCGGTCTTTCCCCCGTCTTCCACAACAATCTGGCCATCGTCCTCTCGACGACAGTCATACTGCTCGTAGGCTGGCTGCTCTCTCTGCGGCTTGCTCCATCCAAGCGTAAAGCTCATTGACGTTGTCGGCCCGGAGCATGGCAATGCGCAATTCCCGGAAATTCGGAATACCCTTGAAAACCGGCGTGGCAGCCAAATGACGGCGAATGTGGAGAATCCCTCTGTATTCGCCGATTCTCGCTACGCTCTGCTCTACCTGATGCTTCAATGCCGACAGGCACTCTGCCACCGTCATCGGGGGCAATGGTTCTCCCGTGGTCAGAAGGTGCTGTATCTCCTTGAAAATCCAGGGACGACCGAAGGTGGCGCGCCCTACCATTATGGCATCCACCCCGTAACGGTCGAACATCTCTTTGGCTACCTGAGCCGAAGTCACATCGCCGTTGCCGATGACGGGAATCCGGACTCGCGGGTCGTTTTTCACCTCTCCGATGAGCGTCCAGTCTGCCTCTCCGTTGTACATCTGCGAACGGGTTCGTCCGTGAATGGCCAACGCCGCAATGCCACAATCCTGCAACTGTAAGGCCAACTCATGTATGATTTTATGCTCGTGGTCCCACCCGAGACGTGTTTTCACCGTGACGGGTATCTTCACGGCCTTTACCACTTCGCGCGTGATTTCCAACAGGAGCGGGATGTTCTGCAACATTCCGGCACCGGCCCCTTTTCCGGCTACCCGCTTCACGGGACATCCGAAATTGAGGTCCAAAATGTCGGGATGCGCTTCCTCTACAATTTTGGCGGCTTCAACCATGCTTTCCACATCGCGACCGTAGATTTGAATGGCCACAGGGCGTTCCTCTTCGAGAATGTGCAATTTCTGACAGGTCTTGTCCACACTCCGAATCAAGGCGTCTGCACTCACAAACTCCGTATAAACCATGTCTGCTCCATATTCCTTGCATTGTAACCGGAACCCCACATCCGTCACATCCTCCATGGGTGCCAGAAAAACAGGACGTGCATTTTCAAATTTTATTTCGCCTATTTGCATAAAATTCTGTAATGTTTAGTGCGCAAAAATAGAAAAAAAATCCCGAATAACTCAATTTCTTGCCCATTAACTTGGATTTTTGAATAAAAATACGTATTTTTGCAAACTGATTCTATCAATTTCCATTTGTCAATAATCAAAATATTCATTAATAATTAGTTCCAACTATGTGGTTAATTTCTTCCTCCATCGGCCGTAAAGTAGTGATGAGCGTTTCAGGCACAGGTCTTGTGCTCTTCCTTACTTTCCACATGGCCATGAACCTCGTTTACATCTTCTCCACAGAGGCGTACAACAAGGTCTGCGAGTTTTTGGGCACCAATTGGTATGCTTTGGCCGGCACCGCCGCCTTGGCGTTCCTCTTTCTGGTTCACATCGTTTATGCTTTCATCCTTACTTATCAGAACCGCAAGGCCCGTGGCAAGGAGCGTTATGCCATCTCCGGCAAACAACCCATCGACTGGGAGTCCAAGAACATGCTGGTTCTTGGCATCATCGTTTGCTGCGGCCTGTTGATTCACCTCTTCAACTTCTGGTATAACATGATGTTTGCCGAATTGATGGGCTTCCAGGAGATGCTCTACAAACCGACCGACGGCTCGGCTTGGATTACCGACACTTTCTCCAACCCCGTCTTTGTGATTATCTATGTCGTTTGGATTTGTGCCATTTGGCTGCACCTCAATCATGGCATCTGGAGTGCCATGCAGACCATCGGGTGGAATGGCAACAAGTGGCTCAATCGCTGGATTTTGATTGGCAAAATCTGGTCCACCGTGGTTTGCTGCGGTTTCCTCTGTGTTGTGTTGTCCGCTATCCTCCGTGCTAACGGCGTTTATTAAACTTTTAAAACTCTACTGAAATGGCAATCAAAGAATCCGTTCTCGATCCCGTTCTCTCCAAGATTCCCGAAGGCGAATTGGCTGAGAAATGGACCAACTATAAGGCTCACCAAAAGTTGGTGAACCCCTCCAATAAGCGACGTCTCGACATCATCATTGTCGGCTCCGGATTGGCCGGCGCTTCGGCTGCCGCTTCCCTTGGCGAAATGGGCTTCAAAGTCAAGTGTTTCTGTATTCAGGACTCTGCCCGCCGAGCCCATTCCATTGCTGCCCAGGGTGGTATCAATGCCGCCAAGAATTACCAGAACGACGGCGACTCCGTCTATCGTCTTTTCTACGACACCATCAAGGGCGGTGACTATCGTGCCCGCGAGGCCAACGTCTATCGTCTCGCCGAGGTGTCCAACAATATCATCGACCAGTGCGTAGCTCAGGGCGTTCCCTTTGCCCGCGAGTACGGCGGCACTTTGGCCAACCGCTCCTTCGGCGGTGCCCAGGTATCGCGTACCTTCTATGCCAAGGGTCAGACCGGCCAGCAGCTCCTTCTCGGTGCCTACTCGGCGCTGATGCGTCAAGTCAACAAGGGTACCGTTGAGATGTACACCCGCCACGAAATGCTCGATGTGGTTCTTGTGGCCGACAAGGACGGCGTGAAGCGTGCCCGCGGCATCATCGTCCGCAACATCGTCACCGGCGAAATCGAACGTTATTCCGCCCACACCGTTGTGATAGGTACCGGCGGCTACGGCAATGCCTATTTCCTTTCCACCAACGCCATGAGTTGCAACGGCTCGGCTGCCATCCAGTGCTACCACAAGGGCGCTTGGTTTGCCAACCCCTGCTACGCACAGATTCACCCCACCTGTATCCCCGTTCACGGCGATATCCAGTCGAAACTCACCCTCATGTCGGAGTCGCTGCGTAACGACGGACGAATCTGGGTGCCCAAGAAACTCGAGGATGCTCAGCGCCTGCAGCGCGGCGAAATCAAGGGCAACCAGATTCCCGAAGAGGACCGCGACTACTACCTCGAGCGCCGTTATCCCGCTTTCGGCAACCTCGTGCCCCGCGACGTCGCTTCACGTGCCGCCAAGGAACGCTGCGACAAGGGCTACGGCGTCAACTCGACGGGCAAGGCCGTCTTCCTCGATTTCTCCGAGGCCATCCAGCGTCTGGGCCGTCAGGCTGTGGCCGACCGCTATGGCAACCTCTTCCAGATGTACCAGAAGATTACCGACGAGAATCCCTACGAAGTACCCATGATGATTTATCCCGCCATCCACTACACGATGGGCGGCATTTGGGTCGATTATGAACTTCAGACCTCCGTCAAAGGTTTGTTCGCCATCGGCGAAGCCAATTTCTCCGACCACGGAGCCAACCGCCTCGGTGCTTCTGCCCTCATGCAGGGTCTCGCCGACGGTTATTTCGTGCTTCCCTACACTATCCAGAATTATCTGGCAGACCAGATTCAGGTTCCCCGTTTCTCGACCGACCTTCCCGAATTTGACGAGGCAGAGAAAGCTGTCAAAGCCAAGATTGAGAAAATCATGAAGGTTCAGGGCAGCCGCACCGTGGACTCCATCCACAAGGAATTGGGTCACATCATGTGGGAACATGTCGGCATGGGACGCACCAAAGAAGGTCTCGAGAAGGCACTCACGCTTCTCAAGGACCTCCGCGCCACCTTCTGGAAGGAAGTTTACGTGCCCGGCAAGGCCGACGATCTCAACGTTGAACTCGACAAGGCGCTCCGTCTCCTCGACTTCATCGAAATCGGCGAACTCATGGCGCGCGATGCCCTGCTCCGTGAGGAGTCGTGCGGCGGCCATTTCCGCGAGGAACACCAGACCCCCGAAGGCGAGGCACTCCGCCACGACGACAAGTTCTCCTATGTGGCTTGCTGGAAGTACGAAGGACAAGGTCAGGAGCCCTCTCTCATCAAGGAGATGCTCGACTATAAGTTCATCAAAGTTCAAACACGTAACTATAAGAACTAAATCACTATGGGAAAAGAAAAATTCTTAAATATAAATGTAAAGGTTTGGCGCCAGCGCGGCCCCAAAGCCAAGGGAGAATTCAAGACCTATCATCTTGAGCATATCTCCACCGAGATGTCGTTCTTCGAAATGATGGACACCCTCAACGAACAGCTCATTCAGCAGCACGAAGAACCTATTGTCTTCGACCACGATTGTCGCGAAGGCATTTGCGGCACCTGCTCGCTCTACATCAACGGACGTCCTCACGGCATCGATACGGCCATCACGACCTGTCAGCTCCACATGCGCAAGTTCAGCGACGGCGATACCATCACCGTGGAGCCTTGGCGTTCCGCCGGCTTCCCCATCATCCGCGACCTCATGGTCGATCGTTCTGCTTTCGACAAGATTCAGCAGGCCGGCGGCTATGTGTCTGTCAACACGGGAGCAGCCCAGGATGCCAACGCCATTCTCATCTCCAAGGTTCAGGCCGACGAGGCCATGGACTCCGCTTCCTGCATCGGTTGCGGTGCCTGCGTGGCAGCATGTAAGAACGGCTCGGCCATGCTCTTCGTTTCGGCCAAAGTGTCGCAGTTCGCACTCCTGCCCCAGGGACAAGTGGAAGCTGCGCGCCGCGCCAAAGCGATGGTGGCCAAGATGGACGAACTCGGATTCGGCAACTGCACCAATACCCGCGCCTGCGAGATGGAGTGCCCCAAGAGCGTCAAGATTTCCAACATCGCCCGCTTGAACCGCGAATTCATCTGCGCCAAACTGGCCGATTAAGAACAATTCATTATTCATCGTCAAAGTGGCGGGCACCTCTCGGTGCCCGCTTTTTATTGGTGCCAAGGAAAATTCCGGTCTCCCTGAAACTCCTCCGAAATATTCTTTTTCACTTCATTTTGGAACTAAAACATGCCAAAATAGACTAAAAATGAGGAGAAAATGCATTTTTGGGGGATTATTCTTGGTCATGTGAAAAAAAAGCCTTATCTTTGCACTCCCATAAGATACATTTTTTCAAAGCATTCCTGAAAGAATCGTGTTCCCCCATTTGGCAAAGTGTTTCCCAAAAGCTAAATCTCGAATAAATATTATTTATTGACAAACTTTTATGAAAACAATTGACCTGACATTGACTGCAGCCATCGCCCTGTCTCTGGCATCCTGTGCACAGGGCGAACTCCCTGATTTCGGAACCGAAGCAAACCAAAATCAGCAGTCCCAAGAAGAAATAGACAATGCCGAGAATGTGTTCGGCATCACCATTGACAAGAATCACACATGGACGATGACCTCCGAGAAAACGGTTCGCATCGTCAATTTCCCCGCCAACTTTGAAACAAAGGAGGTGGCCATTTACGATGCCAACCCCTTTGTAGATACCACTGCGGCTTACCTTACCTACAAAGAGGAAGCCCTCGAAACCATCACCTACGAGGTTCCGAACGACTTGGAAACGCTTTATGCAGCCTGCATCAATGCGGACGGTATGATGCGCGTCAAGGCTTTCAATGTGGACGAAGGAACGGTGGATATGCAGGATGACGGGATTACCCGCAGTGCTGCTGCCGAGACCCGCGCCGAAGTTGCGGTGGGCACAAAGTTCGACTTGACGTGGTACTACACCTCCCACACCAAACTGGAACTTCCGGGATGGGACGACCGCTATGCCCAAATCGACCGCGGCAACGAGACAGTTGAGTTGGCTAAGATTGAAGAATGTTACAATACGGCCCTGACATGGGTGCCCGAAGGACAAAACAACATCAAGAAGTTGATGAATTATGACGAAATCTTCAACTACACCCGCGCCGTGATAGCCAAAGAGGGCGGTGAAGTTACGCTCCTCCCCGTCTATAAGCACTCCGGCAGTCACGAATACATCGGCTATTTCTACGAAGTCCCCGGCCAGAATCTGAACTTCAAGACCTGCGACAAGTACGTGTTCTCGGAAGGCATCTGCGATGACACAAACACCGCAACAGGCACGAAGGAGGTCAAAGCCTACAAACTGGTTTATTACGACGAGAACGGCAACGGCTCCTATCAGTTCCCCAAGGGCACCAAAATATACCTGTTCCTCTGCTACCGCGAGAGTAGAGAACGCAATTGCTTCTGCAAGGATTTCTGCAACTGGTATTCGATGGGCATTCTCAATGTCGATATGAACCAGCACAGGTTTGACGAGCACAACATCAATCCGAACATCTACTACGGCAAAGACGGCTGGATGGATTTCCCGCGTGTTTGTTTCTTCAACCGCAACGGCATCAACTACGTAGGCTGCGAGGATGGCACGGACTTCGACCTGAACGACCTGCTCATCACGGTGCAGGGCGATGTGGAAGACTTCCCCGATGTTGCTACGCCCAAGGGCAGCTCGTTGGTTTACACCTATGCTTTCGAGGACACCAAGATGGGCGACTACGACATGAACGATGTGGTCTTCCAGGTCACAATGACAACGGTGAACAATGAATATGTCTATCGCGTCAAGCTGATGGCTTTGGGCGCTTACGACGAACTGAAACTTTACTATCGGGACAAAACGATGACCAGCCCGGTAGCTCTCTTCAACGGCAAGGAGCTTCACGAGGTCTTCGGCATCCCCACTCGCGAATTTGCCAATACCCGGGAAATCAACGTCACCAAATTGCCCACCTGCGATGTCAAACTCAACAAAGAATATGCGCTGAAAGACATCTCGTTTGCCAAAGCAGATTTCTATGTGCACAATGTGACAAAAAACACTTACATCCATTTGCCTTCAGCTGAAGGACTGACGGGAGCGACCCCGTTGGCCATTTGCATCCCCTGCAAATGGTCTTGGCCCACTGAAAACACCAGTGTGCCGAAAGCATATCCCGAAATGGCCGGCTATGCGGAAGATTTCCGAATAAACATCGATTGGTACAAGACCTTCAATCCGAAGAAAGTTCTTCTCTTGGAATAATCGGATGTCTTTCCTTTACTGCTCATCTCAAATCTCAGACAAAAAAGTTATATGACAATGTATAAAACATGGATAAAAACCCTCATGGGGGCAATCGCAGCAGGTGCATTGACGGTATCCTGCGGTGATGACACAGACGTACAGAAACAATGGGAGTCGAAAGTTATCGATTCGGAATTCAACGAATTCTTCACCGAGGTTTTCGGCGACATTGATTCCGAACAAGATTTCCGCATGGTGACACAACGCACCATGAACATTACCAATGTAGGCGGCGATGTGAACACCACCTACACCATCTATGTATGTCAGGGCAACCCCAACTACGAAGACGATGCGATGGCACTCTACCAAACCACAGCGCAGGGTCAGTCGGCTGTCAGCTTCAAATTTGATGCACCCACAGGACTCTCCCACTTGTGGGTGGTGCGCTCGGCTCCGAATGACCAAGTGGCCAGCTATGTGACCGTATATAAGACGGCCAAGAGCATCAACCTCTCGTTGGAGGATGATGAAACACGTGCCCAGGTGAGCGAAACAACCGTGAACGAGCTGACCAACAACCTGTTCGATTTCTCGCAAGTCCACGACAGCATCAGCGGCCACACCTATACGATGTCGGCACCGTCCACCGTGCTTCAGGACATGTACTACGATCAGTCAAAAGCCTCGGGCTTCGAGTTCAAGGCCGAATCGGGGACTTTCAGCAAACTCGATCTTTACAACTATCGCCAGTCCCAAACAACACCTTGCAAGATATATGTGAACGGCGACGTGACGATTAAGTCCTCCTGTACATTCTTTTTTGTCGAGTTCTATATCCCCGACGGTTCGACTCTTACCTATAATGGTGCTAATATCCAGGGTGTCCGATTCTATGTGAAGGAAGGCGGAAAACTTATCCTCAACACCGACGCGATTAATGCTCAATACGAATCATACCCGTCAGAAATCGTCAATGAGGGGGAAGTCATTGTCAACGGCGCTAACTCGACCTTCCAAATGTCCAATTATTGCAACTTCTACAATGCCGGCACTATGACGTTCAACTGTCCGCTGAGATTCAATCCCGCCGACGGCAATTCGTCCCCCAACTATTTCACCAATTACAGCGGAGCCACAATGACGGGCCAGTCGGTCTTCATCGGCGGCAAGGGTGCTCAGTTTGCCAATGCCGGCACAATGACGCTGTCGAGTGTCTTGGAACTGTCCACAGGCTCGGGCGGCGGTGCTCAGGCCATTAATACCGGCACGATGAACCTCGCCGGGTTGTCGCTCAATGCAGGTGTCACCCATTTCTACAACGGCGGCACCACCATCGTATCTGGCTTGACAGAGTCAACGCAACGCGGCAACACATGGGTCAACAACGGCTACTACAAGACCGAAAAACTCAACGTCGATGCTTACAACGGCACCTTCTACAACTATTGCCAACTGATGGTGTCCGACGAGTTCTATCTGCATGAAGCCACCTTCAACAACATGTCGTCCTCCTACGTCCAGGCTTCCAAGATGGACATGGGCAATTTCACCTTCAACCTTTGGGACAACGCAGTATTGTACGTCACCGATTTGCTCTCCATTCCCAAGGGCAAGGGTTCGGGCAGCGACAACGGTTTCCACGGCTTGGGCAACGAATATGCATTGGTAGCTGCCAAACAGGTGGATGTATTGGCCAGCAGTTCCAAGAACATCCAGTTCTTGGATAAAGTCAACTACGCCTGGAATTCCTTCCGTTATCTCGACGAAAACGGCAATGAATTGACCGAGACCCAAGCCGATGCCTTGGCAGCTGACTCATACAAGCACATCTTCTATGCCGACGAAACGGCTCAGAGCGTAAGTTACTCCGAACTTTCAATCAAAAAACCCGATTCGGATAAATGCGGCGCAAGCGAATGGAGTCACGGCGGCGGAACTCAGCCTCAAGCCTATACTTACACCCTTGCCTACGAAGACTTGGGCACGAAGGATGACTTCGATTTCAACGACATCGTGCTCCGCGTCTCCCACACCGGCGGTACAACGGAGGGTACGGTACAGTTCGTAGCAGCAGGCGGCACCCTCAAAATCAGCATCGCCTACGACGGCGCGACCCTCTTCAGTCACACCGACGGCGTGATGTACGCCACCGGCGGCACGGAGGGCAACTACTCCATCAGCAAGATGCCCGGCACCAAGACAGCCACCATTGTCATGGATGACGATTTCTCATGGACCGATGACAACTGCCTCAGCAAGTTCACCCTCAACGTCAAGAACGACGGCGGAGATTTCGTGAAAGCTATCCCCGCAACAACACAGGCAGGCTACGCGCCCCAGTGTCTCGTCATCCCCAGCGGAACCTGGAAGTGGCCTACCGGACGCACCTCCATCAAGGATGCCTATCCCCAATTCTCCGCTTGGGTAGCCGACAAAGAAGCCAATACGACTTGGTACAACTATCCTGCCTCCGGCAAAGTTTATACCGGTAATTAAACCCTATGTGAAAGGATGCGCAGCCCTCCCCCTGCGCATCCTTTTTTTCTGCCACAGCCAAAGACAAGCTGTCAGCCCCCGTTTGGCGGTTCGCAGAGAAGGCGAAGTTACACCATATTATATATACTGCTGTGGCGAAGAACAGGGATTTGTCATCCGAAACGGTCGAAAACAACTCCAAAAGTGAGTTTTTTCGACCCGAAATTTGGCCAATTCAAAAAAAAGTGCTATCTTTGCAGCCCGAAATAACTTCGGAGACCTCTTCCCAGCTCTTGTGAAAGAGTCTTGTGAGGCTGAAGTTATTTCGCCGGCACAGCCACGCCTAAACGGGCGTTGGAGATGCCGGCGAGTATAAACATTAAAAAAACAAACATTATGGGAAATTTAGTAGCTATTGTGGGACGCCCCAACGTGGGCAAGTCCACACTGTTCAATCGCCTGACAGAGAGTCGCACAGCCATCGTGAGCGACAAGGCAGGCACCACACGCGACCGTCAGTACGGACACGTCATCTGGGGAGAACGCGAGTTCTCGCTGGTGGACACCGGCGGCTGGGTTGTCAACAGCGATGACATCTTTGAGTCCGAAATCAACCGACAGGTAGAAGTTGCCATCGAGGAGGCCGACGTGATACTCTTCGTGGTCGATATCATGAACGGCATTACCGACCTTGACGACAGCATTGCCAAGATGCTCCGCAAGTCAAAGAAACCTGTGCTCGTAGTGGCCAACAAAGCCGACAACTACGACCAGCATATCTATGCCGCCGAGTTCTACGGCTTCGGCCTGGGCGATCCTTGGATTGTCTCTTCGGCCAACGGCTCCGGCACAGGGGACCTGCTCGACGAGGTGGTGAAGCAGTTCACCAAGGAAGACAACGATGACCTTGAGGATATTCCCCGCTTTGCCATCGTAGGTCGTCCGAATGCCGGCAAGTCATCCATCCTCAATGCATTCATGGGCGAAGACCGCCACATCGTGACCGACATAGCAGGCACCACGCGCGACTCCATCTATCAGAAGTACAACAAATTCGGCTTCGATTTCTATTTGGTCGATACCGCAGGCATTCGCCGCAAAACCAAAGTGACCGAAGACATAGAGTACTACTCGGTGCTCCGCGCCATACGCGCCATTGAGAACAGCGACGTCTGTGTCCTCATGCTGGACGCCACCAAAGGCATCGAGGCCCAGGACCTGAACATCTTCTCCCTCATCGAGAAGAACCGCAAGGGTCTGGTGGTCTGTGTCAACAAGTGGGACCTCATGGGAGACAAATCGAAAGAAAGCATCGCCTACATGGAACAAACCATCCGCGAGCGTTTGGCTCCCTTCCGCGACTTCCCCATCGTATTTGCGTCGGCCATCACCAAACAGCGAATCTACCGCGTGATAGAGGAGGCTTCCCACGTCTATGAGAACCGCCACCGCCAACTCAAGACCTCCGAACTCAACGAATATATGTTGGAAGCCATTGCGGCCTATCCGCCCCCGGCCAACAAAGGCAAGTTCGTGAAAATCAAATACGTCACACAGCTCAAGGAGAGTCAGATTCCATCGTTCGCCTTCTTCTGCAACTTGCCCCAATGGGTCAAGGAGCCTTATCGGCGCTATCTCGAAAACAAGATACGCGAACATTGGGATTTCTCGGGCACACCCATCAACATCTTCATGCGCGAGAAGTAATTCCTGCCGTGGGAAAACAATTGCGGGAGACCTCAGAGAAAGGCCTCCCGCTTCGTATATATAAAGTGATGGATGAGAGAACTTAACGAATCCAGAGCAATTCGCGATATTTGGGCATGGGCCACAACGTGTCATCGACAATCTCTTCGAGTTTGTCAATGGGCTTGCGGATGCCTGTAAATGACTCTGCTATTTCACAGTAGGCCATCGCATGCTCATAGTCATCGGCTATCTTGTTGGCCACTTTGCGCTTAGCCACCATGATGTCCACCTTCTCCTTGATTTCGGCATTATAGCCGGAAATCTTGCGGATAATGGCAATCTCGGGAGCGGCGAGCGTTTCCCACTCGTTGGGGAAAAGGCTCTTGAGCATCGTCACGTTGCGGAGCAGCGTTGACTGATAGTTGGTAGCTGCCGGGATAATGTGGTTGATGGCCAAATCACCGAGCGTACGGGCCTCAATCTGAACGAGTTTGGAGTAGGTTTCCCACTTCACCTCGTTGCGGGCCTGAAGCTCAGCCGACGTGAAGATGCCGAGTTTTTCGTAGAGAGCAACCGACTCGGGTTTGGTGTTCTCGAGGAACATCTTGGGCACGCAGCGTTCCACATCCAGTCCGCGGCGTACAGCTTCCTCTTCCCAGGCTTTGGCATATCCGTTGCCATCGAAACATACGGTGTCGATGATTTCGGCAATGATGGGTTTGAGCGTGGCCATGAAAGCTTCCTTCATGGGTGTGCCCTTGGACATCTCGGCATCCACTGCCGCCTTGAAATCCAGAAGTTGTTCGGCCATGGCAGCATTGAGCACCGTCATGGCACCGGCACAGTTGGCCTTGGAACCCACAGCACGGAATTCGAAACGATTGCCGGTGAAGGCAAAGGGGGACGTGCGGTTGCGGTCGGTGTTGTCAACAAAGATTTCGGGAATCTCCACCAGACCCGTGTTGTAGGCATGTTTGCCGGCAATCACGATGTCGGTATCGTTGGGCACGGTGAGAAGCTGACGCAAAACGTCGGTCATGGTCTTGCCCAGGAAAGCCGAGATAATGGCCGGTGGAGCCTCGTTGGCTCCCAAACGATAGGCATTGGTAGCCGAAGCAATCGAGGCCTTGAGCAGGGCTCCGTGACGCTTCACAGCCATCAGCGTATTGACAAAGAACGTGATGAACTGGAGGTTCGACATGGGGTCTTTGCCGGGAGCCAAGAGGATGACACCCGTATCGGTCGAGAGCGACCAGTTGTTGTGCTTGCCGCTGCCGTTGATGCCTTCGAACGGTTTCTCGTGGAGCAACACACGGAAGCCGTGACGGCGGGCCACCTGTTTCATGAGACCCATCAACAACATATTTTGGTCGTTGGCGAGGTTACAATCGCCGAAGATGGGAGCACACTCAAACTGGTTGGGAGCCACCTCGTTGTGACGCGTCTTCATCGGGATGCCGAGACGGTGCCCTTCGATTTCGAGATCTTTCAT
>CALBPV010000090.1 GCA_937899265.1 uncultured Bacteroidales bacterium | reverse complement strand
CTCTCCCTGCTCATCAACGGCGCCGTCCTCGGTCAGGACACCCGCTACGGCTCCAACTCCAAGGAGGAGACTTCTGCCGACCTCAACGACGAAATCGTCGAGGACGACAAGTCCTCTGTCGAGGTGGCTATGAACACCGTCACCCTCCCGGCTCTCGAGATGCTCGGCTTCATCCCCAAGGGCTACCGTTTCAAGTACCAGAAGCAGGAGGACACTGCCCAGCTCTTCACCCAAACCATCCAGTCAGCCCAATACTTCGACATCGACCCCAAGTGGTTCCGCGAGAAGTTCGGCATCGAGGTCACCGGCCCCAAGTCCTACGGCCTCGGCTCACCGGCTGACGGCGATAACAACGACGAAAAGCCAAAACGGGGCAGAAAACAAACCCCACGGGGCAATGAAAACGACGAAGACGAGGAAACGCCCAAGGGCGGAAAGAAAACGCAACAGAACGCCTACAACCCCGCCTTCGACCCTTTCGTTTGAGGGCTGGCCAGCCCAGCCCGCTCATCGTGGCCACCTCCGCACTCGACCGTCTCTACCAAATCGACACCCCGGAAGCTTTGGAAGAGTGTTTAAACGCCTTTCTAACGGAGTTTAAACCCGACGCAACTCTTGCCTCTAAAAGACTCTCCGAGTCAGACTATATCATCGACGCCATCAACGGCAATGCGGAAGTCTCTAAACTGCTTTATCAGCATTATGCCGATGGGCTGCGCAAAGCTGTGGACTATGTCAAGGTCGGCGACAACCTCTCCGACCGCTGGCACGCCAATATCGACCGCTTCGCCGCCTACAAAGCCTACCATATCACCCAGGAACTCCGCGAAGCGGAACGCCGCTATGCAGGCGACCCCGAATTGCGTGATGCTGTCCAGCAGTCTATCGTCCGCAAATATAACCGCTATCAGGCTGCCGAGGAGCAGACCGCACGCCACCGTGCACGTGCCGGCAAACAATGGGAACGTTTCCACGAACCCAATCGGCTACGCCTATTCCCTAATATCCAGTGGCTCCCATCACGCTCCGCCACCCCTCGTGAGGAGCACATCCCCTTCTACCATCGTATCTGGCCAAAGGACGACCCCTTTTGGGACCACAACCAGCCCGGCGCTCTCTGGAATTGCAAGTGTGACTGGGTTGAAGTCAAGAACAAACCTACAGACACTACCCCAGAAGGCGAAGAACCCAAGTCGGTCTCCCCTAAAGGGCTCGATGGCAACCCAGCCAAAACGGGCGAACTATTCACCGCTACACCTCCCGAGCAGGGAAAGAAAGACCGCCGGCATCCTTATTTTACAAAGGACGGCGACTACCCAGACAACGCTTGTCGAAAAGCTGACCGTAATTACACGGCCAGACTCGGTCGCTCTATCAACAAGGGAAAACAAATCACCACAACCATCGACGGCACTTCTTACGAATTCGACTTTGACGTATTCCGTATGAATGGGGCAAAGGTTGATGTATGCCACCATTTCGCTGCCTCTATGTTTGGCGATGATTCATTTTGGCTGAAAAACGAAATATTATTGGACCCCCAAAGGTCTTTTGCCCGTGCCCGCCTCGTAACCCAATCAGGTGTTGACCTTCACAATGTGGGGAATACCCTCAAACTTAAAGAAGCAACTGACAAGTTTTTCTATTTCTCTCTCAAACTCGCAGATGGAACCGATATCTTCCTACACGTGGGAAGATATAAAACGGGGAAATTATATCTGTACAGTGCTTCTGCCGAACTGCCCGAATATGTGAAAAACTCCCGATAGTCAAGGTCCAAACGACCCACCTACTACCGAGAGTTTTCGACTGCAAAACTACAACTTTTTTTCAAACCAACAAAATATTTTTCAAAATGAAGAAAAACAAACATCTTCCAACCAGCCAGGACATAGGGGATTTTAATGCTCTTATCCAGAAAATCTCCCAAATAAACGAATCCAAACAGACAGAACGTCTTCAAAATGAAATCCTCGAATTGCGTGGGCAAATTCGCGAAATTCGACAATATCAAGAAAAATGCCTTTTTTGTCCTCTTGTGAATGACAAAGCCTTCGAAAAGAAGGTTGCTTCTATCCTTTGCAGGATTCTCGGTATTTATGTAGAGAACTCAAAATAATGGAAATCCAAGACTTTAGCCATCACCTTCAGGGCATTCAGGAAGATCTGCGACACCAGTTAGAACAGGATCTGCCCGAGGAAATCGGCAACCTCGCCGTCCGCCGTTTCAAACTCAATTTCCAAAAGGAGAGTTTCTTCGGCAAGCCCTGGCTTGAGGTAAAGCGCCGACAAAATGGCACCAAAGGAGCTGCAGGCTCCCGCAAAATCCTCACCGAAAGCGGCGACCTCGGCTACAGTATCGACTACGAGACCCACGAAGGCTCTGTCACCGTGTTCTCCGACCTCCCTTACTCCGAAGCCCACAACGAGGGCACCAAGAATGCCGGCCGCTCCCACAACGTCACCATCCCTCAACGTCAGTTCATGGGCGAACACGAGAACCTCACCAAGTTAATCATCAAAAAAATAGAACGAGCAATTACAAAAATACTGAAACAATGAAACACATTTTCCTCAACATCCAAAACCGCCTCGCATCCAAGGTCCCGACTCTCCAGTACATCGACCGCAATTGGAACCAGCTCCGCTACGACCAGGCTCCCATCAAGTGGCCCTGCGCTCTCATCGACCTCGACAGCATCGACTACTCCCAGGCTGCCGACTGCGTCCGTATCGCCGAGGCTTCCATTAGCATCATC
The DNA here is from genome assembly GCA_937899265.1 of uncultured Bacteroidales bacterium. Taxonomy (GTDB): domain Bacteria; phylum Bacteroidota; class Bacteroidia; order Bacteroidales; family UBA3663; genus Liminaster. The sequence continues at coordinate 254 of CALBPV010000090.1, read as the reverse complement.
ATCGCCGACCAAGTACTGACGCGCTCTTCCATGCACGCCCCATCCAAAAACAATGCCTACGACATCCTCGACATCCTCTCCGCTGTCATCGAGGCCCTCGAGGGCTACCGTATACCCGACACCACACAAGCCCTCTCCCGTACCCACCTTGAACATTCCTATTCAGACAAAGGCCACGACATCTACACCCTCACCTTCACCACCGCCTGGATCGAGCAGCCAAACGAAGAGGGCCAGACCGTCATGGCCTCGCC
>CALBPV010000089.1 GCA_937899265.1 uncultured Bacteroidales bacterium | reverse complement strand
GACGATGGAGGCTTGGAAATCTTTTTGCGGGTCCATCGTCCGACGATGGAGGCTTGGAAATCTTTTTGCGGGTCCATCGTCCGACGATGGAGGCTTCTGGAACTATTTTGAGACCATCCGATTCGGATGGAGTCAGGACAGGTCGTTGACGCCCCAATCAAACTATTTTCGAACACCGGGTTTTGCCGGTGAGTCGAAATCTGTCCTGTACAGCCTACGGTTTCAATCCCGGAATCGTATCAAAGCCATCCCGGTTTTTCCCGTTTATGCGTGCGCGCGAAAATAACATTGTAACAGGGGGACGGGTTCTTGTCACGATACAAAAATATAAACGTGACAGGAACCAGTCCCCCTGTCCCCACTGTCCTCATTCATAAAGGAAGGGGTGGGAGGTTATGCCTTATTCATCGCCGGAGGCAAAGAGGGGATCCCAGGCGGGGAGGCGTATGGGCTTCTGGCGATACATGTCGAGATACTTGGCCGGCACGTAACGTGTATCGATGACGAGACGGAACATATATTCATCGAACCATGGGTCGGTCATAATGAGTTTTCCGTTCCATCCGGATGTCTTGCCCCACGAATTCTCTATCTCCCACTTCTCTATCCGGTTGGTGAGCGTATCGATATCGACACCGATGAGCGTCATCGCGTGGCTGGAGGCAGAAGCATGGGTCAGTATGCGCTCCCGCTTGTTCATGCCGAATGTGGTCCCCAGAAGGGACTCGTAGTCGAAGTTGCGGAGGTCGAGGGTTCCGTTTTCCCTATTGAGATACTTGCCCACATCGCATGAGAAATACATGGCCACCGTGTCTCGCAGAGAAGCCACAGCCAGCGGTTTGATTTCGTCGGCGGGAAGATTGAGATAGGTCCAGTTGCGTCCGTCGTAGGTGTGACGGTCATAGTCTATCTCATAGACTTTGTAATATTCGCGCAAGGGGTCGTTCATGACCATCACGTAGTCGGCAGAGGTATCCATGAAAGTCTCGTAGAACTCCTGCGGCGTATATTCGCGGGAGGAGACCACCTTGTCTTTGTCATCGCGCTGCGTCCAGGTGAACGTAGCAGGAGGAACGCCGTAGGCCAACGTGAGGATGTGCCAGACCGTCTTGAGGTCTTCGACCTTCTGAGCTTCTATCTGACGAAGCGACTTTCCCTCCTCTCCCATCGTACGATAACGGAGCGCCATCTCGCGCAGTTTCCACTTGAGAAGCATCGAAATCTGGGCGGTGTGGTTGGAGGAATACGTCTCGGGCATTGCTTCGCGTGGCACTACACCATACTTGCGAGCCAAATCATAAACACCGCAGAAAGTGCCGCCGTCGGAAAGCGGATTTTGAAAGAGCCAATCGACGAGACGGTCGTCCATGGGGAGATTGCGAGTATCGATGACACCCTGGAGAAAAAGGTTGGACTTCTCCAACTGGTCCCAGAAGAAAAGATAGACCTGAGAGAGTTCGAGGTCGCGCATGTTGTGCATCCTGGCAGCTTTGTGACGGAGGACATTCATCCCGGTGAAGAGCCAACAGCGGCCAGAGCTCTGCTGGTCGGTGACGGAACGCACAGGCACCTCGTAGGTGAAATGGGTATCGCCCATCTGCAAGGCCGACATATCGGAGGCAAGCACAGCCACCGATGTGCGTGCCATCGCATTGCGGAGCGCTTTGTCAGCCACAGAGGACGATGCCTCGCCGGCTTGGAGCAAACGAAGCACATCGGGTGTGATGGCCTCCTGGGCACTCGCAACAGCGGTCATGCCCAGTGCTGCAATGGAGAGAATGAGACGTTTCATCAGGCTTGAGTGTCGTTCTTTTCCTCGGGTTCGGGCTCGGAGAAATCGTCGTTGCCAGTCTCAATGAGGATGTTGTACCACTGGATGAATTTTTTGATGTCGGAAGCACGTACACGCTCCTGGTCGTAATTGGGGAATACCTTGAGGAACCATGCCTTCTGGTCGGCGGCAGAGTCCTTGACCGACACGGGAGCCACCTTTCCGCCCGTGAGTTCTTTGGCCTGACGGAAGATGGTGTTGAGCGGAATTTCGTCGTCGGTACTATACATGGCGATGTCGGCCAAGGACAGCACACGGTCACGCTGGAGTGCGGGCACACGATGGCCGTCGGCAAGGTTTTCACAGATGAGCATATTGTTGCCGCGGGCAACAAGACGATAGAGGCCGGGACGGCCGGAAATGGAAAGAATTTTGTCAATCATACACTATATTAATAATTATAATTATTAAAAATATTAACGGGGACGAGGGGAATCTGGAGGCATTGACCGGGACGAGGGGAATCTGGAGGCATTGACCGGGACGAGGGGAATCTGGAGACATTAACGGGGACGAGGGGAATCAGGTGGCATTAACGGGGACGAGGGGAATCTGGAGACATTGACCGGGACGAGGGGAATCTGGAGGCATTAACGGGGACGAGGGGAATCAGGTGGCATTAACGGGGACGAGGGGAATCAGGTGGCATTAACGGGGACGAGGGGAATCTGAGCGGGGATTTCGGAGGGAAAGTAATACCGAGAGGGGAATCAAGAGGGGGAAGCAATCAGTTTCAGGACAGCCACTGCTGCACGTTCGGGAGCTCCGGCGGGACCGAGCAGACGTATCATCTCGGCGTAGTCTTCCCGCATGCGACGTGCATCGCGCGAATTCTCGAGCAGACGGAAAACCTCGCTGCGGAGATTGTCGATGGTGAAATCGGGTCCCAACAGTTCGCGTACAGCTTCACGGTTGAGCAGGAGGTTGACGAGAGAGACATAGCGGATGTGCCGCAAAGCCCATTTCATGAAGCGATAAAAAAGTTTACCGCCCTTGAGGGCATAGCAGACAACTTGAGGCACTTCGAGATAAGCGGTCTCGAGCGTGGCTGTGCCTGATGTGACGGCAGCCACCGACGAGGCACGCAGGAGGGAGTATTGGTCGTTGAAGACAACCTTGACGGGGGGTACCACGCGATGATTGTCGAGGATGGACTTGTAGTCGTCCATCGTCATCGAGGGTGCACCTGCCACCACAAGCTGATGACCCGGGAATCCGCAACAGCCCTCAATCATGACGGGCAGATTGTAGGCTATCTCGGTCTTGCGTGAACCGGGAAGGATGGCAATGATGTCCTGATTGGCATTCAGTTCGTACTGTTCACAGAATGCATCGCGGTCGAAAGGCCGGGACTTGACAGCGGTCAGTTCATCGACCGTGGGGTTTCCCACGTAGTTGACCTCATAGCCCCGCTCGTGATACCAGTCCACCTCGAAGGGCAGAATGGAGAGCATGAGATCGACATAACGCTTGATTTTGCTGAGGCGATAGCTTTTCCAAGCCCAAATCTTGGGCGATATGTAATAGACCACCTTGGTTTGCGGTAATTTTCTCTTGACCCAAGGGGCGATAAAGTCGAGATTGAAGCCGGGATAGTCGATGAGAATGACTGCCTCGGGCCGGAAATCGGCTATGGCGCGCCGACACTCACGCCGTCCGCGAAGGATGTCGGGCAAATGGCGCAACACAGGATAAAAGCCCATATAGGCCAATGTACGGTAGTGGCGCAGCAGCGTACCGCCTACGGACTGCATCTTGTCGCCACCGAAGTAGCGGAAATCGGCTTGCGGGTCGCGGCGTTGAATCTCCTCCATGAGGCGCGATGCGTGGAGGTCGCCGGAAGCTTCGCCGGCAATCAGGAAATATTTCATTGCTCTAAGTATTTGAAATCGTCCATCGCACGATACGCTGTGAGATCGACCTGACAGGGAACAATGGTGACATAGCCCCGGTTCAGATAATACTCTTCGGTATCGGTGGCATCGGGTTCGCGATTGGCATACTGTCCGGAGGTGAAGAAGACGAGGTCCTCTTCGTTTTCGGTATTCACGTCGATGTATTCTTTGTGCCAATAACCGTCGGCCTGACGACAGACTTTATAACCGGAGAACTCCTTGCGGTAGGGTATGTTGACGTTGAGCACCGTTCCGCGGGGCATTCTTTTGCGGAGCACCTGAGGCACAATGGTGCGAACCACCTCCTCTGCGGACGTGAAATCGGCATTCCAGTTGAACTCCTGCAGGGAGAATCCTACGGCGGGAATACCCACAATACATCCCTCGAGAACGGCTCCCATCGTGCCGCTGTACATCACACAGACGCTGTCGTTTCCGCCGTGATTGATGCCCGAAACAATGAGGTCGGGGCGGCGTTGGGCAAAGATGTGGTGGAGAGAAAGTTTGACACAATCGACAGGCGTTCCGGAACAGGTGTAGAAGAGTACATCGCCGTCGTCGGAGATGCGTCGGAGATGCAACTGGTCGTGGGCCGTGAAGCTGCACGCCTTGCCGGACTGCGGACTGTCGGGAGCCACTTCGACAATGCGGCCCATGCCCGAGAGGGCTCGGATCAAGTGACTGATGCCGGGCGCATCGTAACCGTCGTCGTTGGTTACCAGGATGAGAGGACGGGGGTCATCACTGAAATTCATATAGCGGGGTAACTCTTTTTTTTATCATTTAGGACTGCGAAGATATAAAAAAAATCAGAGATAACCAAAAAAAAGTGCCGAAATTTGGGTTTTGACCCCAAAAGTTATCCACAAAAGGGGCAGTTATCCACAATTTTTGCATTATTTCGGTCCACTTTTTGGGTATTTGAAAAAAATTCCCGACCTTTGCAACGCAGAAAAGGAACTGTAGCCGCTCGGCGTTTGTTGCAGTTCCGGATTATTACTCAATATTAAAAGAATTACTAACTCATTTTGATTGAACAATGGGACTTGTTATTGCAATTGCCAATCAGAAAGGCGGAGTGGGGAAAACCACCACAGCCATCAATCTGGCAGCCTCGCTTGCCACGTTGGGCAAAAAAGTGCTCCTCATCGATGCAGACCCGCAGGCCAATGCTTCGAGCGGTCTGGGCGTGGATATGAAGAAAGTGGATACATCCATCTATGATTGCCTCATCAACAACACCTCGGCAGCAGAAGCCATTCTGCCTACGTGTGTGGAACGGCTCGACATCATCGCCTCGAGAATCGACCTTGTGGGAGCAGAACTCGAGCTGCTCAACATCCAGAACCGCGAAATGGTACTCCGTACCCAACTCAAAGTGATACGCAACGCCTACGACTACATCCTAATCGACTGCTCTCCGTCGCTGGGCCTCATCACGGTGAACTGTCTTACCGCCGCCGACTCCATCATTATCCCGGTGCAGGCAGAATACTTTGCGCTGGAAGGCATCTCCAAGCTGCTCAACACCATCAAAATCATCAAGACCAAGCTCAACCCGAGGCTCCAAATCGAAGGTTTCCTGCTGACGATGTACGACGCTCGTCTGAGGCTGGCCAACCAAATCTATGAAGAGGTGAAGCTCCATTTCCAGAAGCTGGTGTTCGACACCGTCATCCAACGCAACATCCGCCTCTCGGAAGCTCCCTCGTACGGACTGCCGGCGCTGCTCTATTCACCCGACTCGAAAGGGTCCAACAACTACATGATGTTGGCTCGCGAAGTGCTTGCAAAGCACAAAGACAGGGGAGAAAATCTGAAATAAATGATAAAATAACAAAAAAACGCGTGGAAAATTTGCTTATCTCCGCGTTTTTTCTTATCTTTGCACGCAGATTTTTATCAAAAAACAAATAAACCATAATGAATAAAAAGACAGGACTCGGACGCGGACTGGACGCACTCATCTCCCTCGACGGTGACTCATCGGCCGAGAGTTTGATGAACAGTTCTCCATCATCCATCTCCGAAATCTCCATCGACCTCATACACCCCAATCCCGGTCAGCCACGTCATGAATTTGACGAAACGGCATTGGACGAACTCAGTGCCTCCATCAGCAACATCGGCATCATCCAGCCCATCACCCTGCGCGAAGAGCAGGACGGCAGCTATATGATTATTGCCGGCGAACGACGCTGGAGAGCTGCCCAAAAGGCCGGGCTTGTCTCCATTCCCGCCTATATCCGCAGGGTGGATGACGATGCGGTGATGGAAATGGCGCTCATCGAGAACATCCAGCGCGAAGATCTCAACGCCATCGAAGTGGCTTTGGCCTACCAACAGCTCATCGACAACTATCACCTCACCCACGAAGACCTCTCCCGACGCGTGGGCAAAAACCGCACGACCATAACCAATTTCGTGCGCCTGCTCAAACTGCCTGCCGAGATACAACTCGGACTCAAGGAAAAGCTCATCTCGCAGGGGCATGCACGCGCCATTCTGCCTGTAGAGGACACCGAACAGCAAATCAAACTCTACCACCTCACCATCTCCAAAGAACTGAGTGTGCGCAAAGTCGAGGCGCTGGTGAAAGAATATGTGGAAGGGCGTATTCTGGACTTCGACGAGGACGGAAAGAGTAGCTCCCGCAAATCGGGAAAGACCCCCAACGAGCTCCTCGATGCCATGTCTCAACACCTCTCGCAGATGTTCACGACGAAAGTCAAGATGTCGTGCAACGAACGGGGACAGGGCCATATTCAGATACAATTCGACAACGACGAACAGTTGCAGCACATTCTGGCACTGCTCGACGGGGTATCGCCATCCTGAATACCAAACACAGAAAGGCATACAGCGTGAAAAGAATCCTGTTCCTCTTCCTCTCCTTGGTCGGAAGTCTCACTTTCCTGACAGCCCGCTCTCAAGAGGCCGACACCCTGAAGGCGTTGCCTCAGATGCAGAGTGCGGTCAGGATGCTCGAAGCTTTCGACTCAGCGTACGCGGCTACGGATACCGTTGTGGCTGAGACACCGAAAGCGCTCCCGATGACGGAAATGCAGCAGGATTCACTGTCGCTCTACGACAGCCTGATGATGTTCCACAACCCGCTGTACGAGGAAGCCGAACACCCGCGCGCCATCACTGTGAACGAAGATTCTCTCAGGGTGGTCTATGAGTCGATGGAAATGTCTTGGGACGGAGGTATCGACCCCAAATACGATCCCTATTTCCAGAACTATAATCCCAACCCCTGGAAAGCAGTGTGGTATGCGGCCCTCTTCCCCGGCGGCGGACAAATCTACAACCGCAAATACTGGAAACTCCCCATCATCTATGGAGGATTTCTCGCATTGCTCTACGGCTACAATTGGAACCAGCGTTACTACCGCACCTACGTGAATGCCTACCGTGACTTGGTGACGGAATCACCCAACGCCAGCTACATGGACTTCCTCCCGCCCAACTATCCCGTCCAATCCAGAAAAGATTATCTCGAGAAGGTGTTCAAAAACAAAAAGAACACCTACCGGAATTGGCGCGACTATTGCGTGCTGGGAATGATAGGTGTCTATCTGGTGGCAATGGTGGATGCCTACGTCGATGCGTCACTCTACCATTTCGACATCTCAACCGACCTCGGACCGGATGACAAACCGGAGGTAACGGTGGGCTACACAATAGACTTCTGAAAAAAAACAACTGTACTCCAAAAGACAAGAGACCTAAACAATGAACAAAGTCTTCCTCCCTATATTGACGGCACTCTGCTGTACACTCTCACTCCAAACACTCCGCGCTGAAGAAATCGACGATCGGAAGCGTCAGGCGATGCTCAATGCCTTCGACTCGGCGATGATATTTCCCGAAAGTCTGGAGGAAATCGACAACATCGACTACGACTGGACGGAACGTCATTTCATCCACGTCGATCCCAACTGCATCAGCGACTCCGGCTGGCATTTCGTGCCCGACTCGGAGTATATCGAGCGCCTCAAGGCCATCCCCTCCATCATCGAGCTCCCCTTCAACCAGCCCGTCAGGGAGTGTTTGGACCTCTATATTCATCGTCGCAGGGAAATGGTGGAACGGATGGTAGGCGTGGGCTATAACCACTACTTCCCCATTTTCGAGGATGCCTTGCGCCGCTACAGCATGCCCTCCGAACTGAAATATCTGGCCTGCATCGAATCGGGTCTGCGTCAGAATGCCTACTCCCGCGCAGGTGCTGCCGGTCTGTGGCAATTCATGCCCTCGACGGGTGTGCTCCAGGGACTGGAAGTGAACAGTTACATTGACGAGCGCTACGACCTCTACAAATCGACCGATGCCGCGTGCCGCTATCTGCTCCAGCTCTACGGTACCTTTCAGGACTGGCCTCTGGCCATCGCAGCCTACAACTGCGGTCCGGGTAACGTCAAGAAAGCCATTGCCCGTTCGGGTGGCAGACGTTCGTTCTGGGAGATTTATCAGTTCCTGCCCCGCGAGACCCGAAGCTATTTCCCCATCTTTGTAGCCGCCACTTACGTGATGAATTATCACTGTGACTACAATCTCTGTGCTGCCGTGAGCGAGATACCGCCCGTGTGCGACACCATCATGCTCGACCAAATGGTTCACTTCGAACAGATTGCCCGTTATGTGAATATGCCCGTCAATCAGATTGAGAGTCTCAACCCGCAATACATCTACGACATTGTGCCGGGCTCCAACCTCAAGAGCTATGCCCTCACCCTGCCCGAAGACAAGGCTCTCGAATTCATCGAACTTCAGGACTCTATTTTCGCCTACAAAGCCGACAGCCTCTTGCCCCACAACGGAGACCTCCGTCTCATCCAGAATAAAGGCCAGCACAACTCCTATATCAAGAGCGGCGGACGCAAAGGCAGGAAAGGCGGACCGGCAGTCACGGGCGGCGACACCAAGTACCACAAAGTGCGCCGCGGACAGACCCTCTCCTACATCGCCCGCAAATACGGCATATCGGTCAACAAGCTCAAAAGTCTCAACGGACTCAAGGACAACAACATACGCGTAGGTCAGCGTCTCCGGGTGAGATAACCCAGGAGGCGCGTAAAACGCCCCGATATCGGAGAATCCTCCATAATACACAATTAACTCCCCCCCCCAAAAAAAACCTTTACCCTATGTTCACCGCAGAAGAGCAGCTACAAATCGAAAACGAATTCGAGGCCCTGCTCAATGACTACTCAGGAACGCGCAACGGCGACAAGAGCGACCTTATCCGACGGGTGTTTCGCTTTGCCGAAGAAGCCCATCGGAATCAGCGTCGTCTCTCGGGCGAGCCTTATATACTCCACCCGCTGGCAGTAGCCCGTATCGTGGCCTCCGAAATCGGATTGGGTTCCACATCCATCAGTGTGGCTCTGCTCCACGATGTGGTCAAGCTGAGCGACCACACCTTTGAAGAGATTGAAGCGGCGTTCGGCAGCAAAATCGGCGAACTGGTACGCGACGTACACAAGCTGGCAGGCAAAAACGTCCGTTTCGTTACCGAGGAGACCGCCGACCCGCGTCATCCGGCCATCAAGAATCCCGAAGAACAGGCCGAGAACTTCCGCAACTTCCTGCTCACAATGTCCAATGACGTTCGTGTCATTTTGGTCAAAATAGCCGACCGTCTCCACAACATGCGCACCCTCGGCAACCTCGAACCTCTCAAGCAGAAGCGCATTGCCTCCGAAACCCTTTTCCTCTACGCCCCCATCGCCTATCGTCTGGGTCTTTTCAATATCAAGAGCCAACTCGAAGACCTCTCCCTCCGCTACGAACATCCCACGGAATACAAAGCCGTCCAAGAACGCCTCCAGAAGGATGCGGCCATCGAGGAAACCTATTTTGCCACTTTTGCAGCCCCCATACATGCCAAACTCATCGAAATGGGGTTCGAATACTCGGTCAAGACACGTATGAAGTCGGTCTTCTCCATCTGGCGCAAGATGCAGAAGAAGGGATGTACCTACGATGAAATCTACGACATCTTTGCCGAACGCGTTGTCTTCACCCCCCGTACAGAAACCAGCGAAAAGGACGACTGCTGGAAGATTTTCCGCGCCATCACCGACCTCTACTCCATCAAGCCGGACCGCACGCGCGACTGGATAACCCGTCCCAAGGATAACGGCTACGAAGCCCTCCACGTGACCGTCCAGGGACCCAAGGCTCCCGAGGCCCGTTGGATTGAAGTCCAGATTCGTTCGGAGAGAATGAACGAAATCGACGAAAAAGGTATAGCTGCCCATTGGAAATACAAACGCGGCAACGAGAAAGATGCTGCCGACAGCAGTCTCGACCAATGGTTCAAGACCATCAAGGAGATTCTCGACAATCCCGCGCCCAATGCCACCGAGTTCCTCAATGCCATCAAACTGAACGTCCTCTCCACGTCGATTTATGTGTTCACTCCCACGGGCGACTTGCGCGAGATTCCCAAAGGAGCCACAGCCCTCGACTTCGCCTTTGCACTCCACACCGACATCGGAATGCATGCCGAAGCTGTGCGCATCAACCACAAGATAGCCCCGCTCAACACCGTACTCCAGAGCGGACAGCAGGTGGAAGTGATTACAGCCACTGAAACGAAAGTGTCCGAAAAGTGGCGCAAATGGGTACATACTCCCAAGGCCAAAAACTGCATCGACAATTATTTCAAGAAGCAGCGACAACTTGTGGTCTCACGGGGAGAAAAGATGCTCAAAGACTATTTCGAACCCCTCAACATCCCGCTGGATACCGACACGATGAATGCCCTCCTGAGCCACTACGGAATGCATCAATGGGACGACCTCTACTGCGCCTTCGGAAACGGAGACCTTGCCGTGAGCGACAATCTCCGCAAGATTGTGCATCCACGCAAAGGCTTCCTCGGATTCCTGGGTTTCGGACAACCGACCAAGGAAAAACAACCCAAGAAGAAAAAACAACGCCCCCAGAAAGGCAAGCCGCAGGAAACGCCGGCCTCCTCGACGCTCGAACTCAAAGGCATCGACTCGAAGGGTCTTCTCAACCAGATTACCGTTATCATCGCCGAGACGTGTACGGCCAACATCCTCAACATCCATCTGGAATGCAAGGACGGACTGTTCCGCGGATACATCACCCTCGACACTAACAACGACAACGACATTCTCCGTCTGCTCGCCGAATTGAAGAAACTGCACGAGATAGAGAATGCCACTCGCAAGAATTAACCCCGCCCCCCCTCCAAAAAGAAACATCCCCCCCCTTTATGTTAATAGCTCAAGCCAAACGCAAGGAAAATATCGCCGAATACCTGCTATACATGTGGCAGGTGGAAGATATGCTGCGCGCCTGCCAGATAGATGACGACAAAATCGACGAGCTGCTCGTAGCGCGCTTCGTCAGCATGGAAGGTGTCACCGAAGAAACACTAAAAGCCATCCGCCAGTGGTATCACGACCTGGCGGCAATGATGCTCACAGAAGGCAAACGCGAGAGCGGACATCTGCAAATCAACGAAGTCGTTCTGGCCGACCTCACCGACCTCCACCAGCGCTTGCTCCGGAGCGGTGAAGACGCCATCTACACGTCGGCCTACTACTCCACGCTGCCCACCATTGTGGAGTTGCGTTCCCATCAGGGAGAACATCCTCAAGGCGAACTCGAGACCTGCTTCACAGCGCTCTACGGCCTTCTGATGCTGCGTCTGCAAGGTAAGGAAGTGAGCCGCGAAACTCTGGGTGCCATGTCCCAGATTTCCAAGTTTGTCGCCCTCTTGGCAGAGAAATACAAAGAAGACAAACAACAAACCAATAATATAGAATAAAATGGCTAACAAATTCGGACACTTCGACGATGCCCATCGCGAATATGTCATCACCGACCCGAAGACCCCTTGGCCTTGGATCAACTATTTGGGCAACGAGGACTTTTTCTCCCTTATCTCCAACACGGCCGGCGGCTATTCTTTCTACAAGGATGCCAAGTTCCGCCGCATCACACGCTATCGCTATAACTCGGTGCCCATCGACAACGGCGGTCGCTACTTCTATGTCAAGGACGGCGACACGGTGTGGAATCCCGGATGGAAACCTTGCAAGACACCGCTCGAATTCTACGAGTGCCGTCATGGTATGAACTACACCCGCATCACGGGCCGCAAGAAGGATGTCGAGGCCTCCGTACTCTTCTTCGTCCCCCTCGGCACTTGGGGCGAAATTCAGAAGCTCACGCTCAAGAATCTCTCCTCCGAGACCAAGAGCCTCAAACTCTTCTCCTTCCAGGAATGGTGTCTATGGAACGCTGCCACCGACATGGAGAATTTCCAGCGTAACTTCTCGACCGGAGAAGTGGAGATTGAGGGTTCTGTGATTTACCACAAGACCGAATACCGCGAACGACGCAACCACTATGCCTTCTACTCGGTCAACGTTCCCGTGCAGGGCTACGACACCGACCGCGAGACATTCATCGGCCTCTACAACGAATTCTCCGAGCCGCAGGCCGTGATGGAAGGCAAACCCCGCAACAGCCATGCCCACGGTTGGAGCCCCATCGCTTCTCACTACATCGAGGTGACTCTGCGGCCCGGCGAAAGCAAGGACTTTGTCTTCCTGCTCGGCTATGTCGAGAATCCACAGGAAGAGAAGTTCTCCGCTCCGCAGGTTATTAATAAGGTACGCGCGAAGGCGATGATTGAGCAGTTCGATACGACAGAGAAGGTCGATCGTGCTTTTGCCGAACTGAACGCTTATTGGGACAAACTCCTCAATATCTACACCGTCAGCACCGGCAACGACAAACTCGACCGCATGGTCAACATCTGGAACCAATATCAGTGCATGATTACGTTCTGTTTCTCGCGTTCAGCATCGTTCTTCGAGAGCGGCATCGGACGCGGCATGGGCTTCCGCGACTCCAATCAGGACCTCGTGGGCTTTGTTCACCAGATTCCCGAACGTGCCCGCCAGCGCATCATCGACATCGCTTCGACCCAGTTCCCCGACGGCGGTTGTTACCACCAGTACCAGCCCCTCACCAAGCACGGAAACAACGACATCGGCGGCGGATTCAACGACGACCCCTGCTGGCTCATCTTCGGCACAGTGGCCTACATCAAAGAGACGGGCGACTACGGCATTCTCGATGAGATGGTACCTTTCGACAACAAGGAAGGTTCGGAGGTCACTCTCTTCGAACATCTCAAAGTTTCCTTCGACCATGTGGTCAAGAACCTCGGTCCCCACCGCCTGCCGCTCATCGGCCGTGCCGACTGGAACGACTGCCTCAACCTCAACTGCTTCTCGTGGGACCCCAACGAGAGTTTCCAGACCACCGAGAACAAGAGCGAAGGCTCCAAAGCCGAGTCGCTCATGATTGCCGGTCTCTTCGTGGTGACGGGCAAGGATTACGTGGAACTCTGCCGCAAACTCGGCAAGAACGACGAAGCCGAACGTGCCCAAAAGGAAGTCGATGCCATGAACCGTGCCGTCGAGCAGTACGGCTGGGACGGCAACTGGTATCTCCGCGCCTACGATTTCTATGGCAACAAGATAGGTTCTGACGAAAATGAAGAGGGCAAAATCTTCATCGAGAGTCAGGGCTGGTGTACGATGGCCCAAATCGGAGCAGACAAGGGTCTCGTCGCCAAAGCTTTGGACAGCGTCAAGGAACGACTCGAATGCGAACACGGCATCGTGCTCAACAATCCCGCCTATACGGTCTATCACGTCGAGATGGGCGAGATTTCATCCTATCCCGAGGGCTACAAGGAGAATGCAGGCATCTTCTGCCACAACAATCCATGGGTCATCATAGGCGAAACGTTGGCCGGACGCGGTCAGGATGCATGGAACCACTACATGAAGATTCTTCCTTCCTACGTCGAGGAGAAATATGCAGAGCTCCACAAGGTGGAACCATACGTCAACTGCCAAATGGTGGCCGGCAAAGACGCCTTCCGTCCCGGCGAAGGCAAGAATTCGTGGCTCACGGGTACGGCTGCCTGGATGTGGTACACCGTCTCGCAGTTCATTTTGGGCATCAAGCCTTCCTACGATGGTCTTATGATTGATCCCTGTCTTCCCGCAACCGCACGCAAGTACAGCGTCCATCGCCGTTTCCGCGATGCCGAGTACGACATCACCGTCCACAACCCTGAGGGTTCACAGCACGGTGTCAAGTCCGTTAAGCTCGACGGCAAACCCGTGGAGGGCAACATTCTCCCCTACACTCCCGGAAAGCATGTGGTGGAAGTCACGATGTAAACCCCCGCTCCAAATTAAGAAAAGCACCCCGCCCGGGGTGCTTTTCTTTTGAGTGCTAACTGATTCTTCCCCAATCGACGTTGTGTTCGAAGAGCACATCCATCCTGCGACGGAGAATGGCGTTGTCGCCGTGTTCGAGCATTGGGTCGCTGTCGATAATCTGTTTGGCAATGTCGCGCGATGCCTGCAGAATCTGCCCGTCGCGGGCCACATTGGCCACCTTGAGGTCGAGAGCAAGACCGCTCTGGAGGGTTCCGTCTATGTCGCCCGGACCTCGCATCTGCATGTCGGCTTCTGCGATTTCGAATCCGTCGGTCGTGTGGCACATGATTTCGATGCGTTTGCGGGTCTCCTCGGCAAGGTTGGGTTTGGTCACCAAAATACAATAGCTTTGGTCGGCTCCTCGTCCCACACGTCCGCGTAGCTGATGCAATTGGGAAAGACCGAAACGTTCGGCGCTCTCTATCACCATCACTGAGGCATTGGGCACATTCACGCCCACTTCAATCACGGTCGTGGCCACCATAATCTGGGCTTCTCCCGAGACGAAACGTTGCATGGCGTACTCCTTGTCTTTGGATTTCATCTTGCCGTGAACCATTACGACGTGACAATCGGGAAAGGCACGCTGTGTGTCGAGGAAACCCTGTTCCACATTGCGGTAGGCCATCTTCTCGTTTTCCTCGATGAGGGGATAGACCACATACACCTGCCGACCCTCGCGCAGCTGCGAGGCTATGCCCCTGGTGAGACCTTCCCGTTGATTGTCGAACCGATGGATGGTCTCTACGGGTTTGCGTCCGGGGGGAAGTTCGTCGATGACCGAGACATCCAAGTCGCCGTAAACCGTCATTGCCAACGTACGCGGGATGGGGGTGGCCGTCATCACGAGGACGTGTGGAGGTCGGGTGTTTTTGGCCCACAGCATCGACCTTTGTTTCACACCGAAACGGTGCTGCTCGTCGATGATGACCATTCCGAGATTCCAGAACTTCACGGTGGGCTCTATCAGTGCGTGCGTGCCGATGAGTATTTTGAGCGTCCCGTCTTCCAGCCCCTGGGCTATCAGTTCGCGCTGCTTCTTTCGGGTGGAGCCGGTCAGTAGTGCACAGCTCACGCCGATGCGTTCCAGGTCGGCATGCAGGTTGTCGTAATGTTGGGCCGCAAGGATTTCCGTCGGAGCCATGAGGCATGCCTGGTATCCGTTGTCTATGGCCATCAGCATCGAGAGCAGGGCCACAAGCGTTTTGCCGGAACCCACATCGCCCTGCAGCAGACGGTTCATCTGACGGCCCGACCCCACATCGGTACGGATTTCACGCACCACTCGTTTCTGGGCTCCCGTGAGCTCGAATTTGAGACAATAGTGATAATAGTCGTTGAACGCCTTTCCGATGGTCTGGAAACGGAAGCCCGCCAAAGTCTGTTGCCGAAGTTTGAAATTGCGTACCAGGTAGAGCTGCAGATAAAGCAGTTCTTCAAACTTGAATCGGTATTGTGCACGGCGGAGCGTATCGGGATCTGACGGACGGTGCATCTCGCGGATGGCGTGATTGCGGTCCGTCAGATGCTGACTCTCCAGGAGATAGGCCGGCAACGTCTCGGCGAAAGGTGCCACGTGACTGTCGAGAGCCGAGGCTATGATTTTCGCCATGCTCTTGGTGGTGAGTCCGGCCCGTTTCATCGCCTCTGTTGTGTTGTACATCGGCATCAGTCCCTCGTAGTCCTCGGCATCGTCACCGCTCTTGATGGCTTCGATGTCGGGATGGGTGATATTGAGGCGTCCGTTGAAGGGCTGCGGTTTTCCGAAGATGATGTACTGCTTCTCGGTCGAGATATTTTCCACATACTTCAGGCCCTTGAACCACACACATTCTATGGAACCCGTATGGTCCGAGAACCAGGCGGTTATCCTGTGCCCGCGGGTTCCCTTCCCCACCTCCTGGAAGTTGGAAAACCTTCCTTGCAACAGGATATAGGGCATCGCACCGTCTATCTCGTCAATGCGGAAGATGTGGGAGCGATCCACATAGCGGTAAGGGAAATAAGTCAAGAGCTCCTCCATCGTCGAAATGTGAAGCTCTTGTTGGAGCAGGGCGGCCCGACGGGGGCCTACTCCCGGGATATACTGCAAATCCGCCAAAACGTTCGGGGGAATTTATCGTTCTTTTCTCACCTTGTTGTAATATACCAGTCCCGCGATGGCCGAGCCAACGGCAATGACGGCACCGATGCAGACACCGACGGTGTAGTTGATTTCCAAAGCTTCGGGAGCCACCAGAATATAAGTTGTGCAGACGAAGGTCATCCAAACAGCAGGGAAAAAGGTCACCCACATCCAGCGCGAATTGCGCATCAGGTAAACCGTAACGGCCCACAGCGTGAAGACCGAGAGCGTCTGGTTGCTCCAGCCGAAATAACGCCACAGGGTCTGGAAGCCCTTGGGATTGCTGAGACTCCACCAGAGAATGACTGCCGTCACCACAAAAATCGGAACAGAGATAATCAGACGCTTCGACATCGACTTCTGCTCTATGTGGAAGAAGTCCGAGATAATCATACGGGCCGAACGCAGTGCGGTGTCGCCCGATGTGATGGGAGCCACAGCAATGCCGATGATGGCAAGAACGGCACCGAATGTGCCCAACCACTCCTCGCTGACGGCCTTTGCCACAGATGCTCCTGTGGCACCCTCTGTGCCGTACTGATGATAGAACCAAGTGGCAGCAGCAGCCCAAACGAGGGCCACGATACCTTCGGTCACCATTGCGCCGTAGAAGCAGGGACGTGCCAGACGTTCGTTTTTCAAGCAGCGCGCCATCATGGGCGACTGCGTGGCATGGAATCCCGAAATGGCTCCGCAGGCGATGGAGATGAACATCATCGGGAAAATCATGTCGGTATTGTATTTGTCTCCGAAAACGGGTTCGTCCCAAATTTCGCGGAGTTCGGGTTGCTTCACGAGGATGTAACCCAGAAGACCTACTGCCATGAAGAGCAGGCAGAAGGCAAACAAAGGATAAATCTTGCCGATGATTTTATCGACCGGAAGCAGTGTGGCAACGATGTAGTAGAGGAAAATAATGACAATCCAAACATAGGAATTGAGCCAGCCGGGCGTAAGCTGTGCCAGCAGACTGGCAGGACCGCTCACAAAAACGGCACCGACAAGGATGAGCAGAACCACTGTGAAGACCAACATCACACGTTTGGTGTTCATTCCGAGATAACGACCCACCGTTTCGGGCAGACTCTCACCGTCGTGACGCAGGGAAACCATTGCAGACGTGTAGTCGTGTACCGCGCCGGCAAAGATGGTGCCGAACACTATCCACAGATAGGATGCCGTACCGAACTGAGCTCCCATGATAGCGCCGTAGATGGGACCCAAGCCGGCAATGTTGAGAAATTGAATCATAAAAACTTTCCATGTCGGCATCGGAATGTAATCAATGCCGTCCTGGCGAGTGTAACACGGGGTCTGGCGGTTCGGGTCAGGCTTCATGACAAAGGCAATGAATTTGCCGTAAATAAAATAGCCCAAAATGAGGGCTGCAAGAGCAATTAAAAAGCTAACCATTTCCTTGGTCTTTCAGAATTGTATTATTTTGTTTGTTTTTCTTGAAAATAATGCCGCAAATATAATGTTTTTTTTGAAAATGACGCACAAAAATCGAAAAAATGTGCCTAAAAATGCATTTTTTCTCCAAAATGTTTGGTAGTTTTCCGATTTTGTTCTATATTTGCAGCGCATTACGACCCAGTGCCGGGCTTGCAAGAGTCCAACAGGAGGGCCGTAATACTTATTTATTATCAGTACTATTTTCTTCTAAACTAAACTTTTTAACTATGGCACGTGTTATTGCTGCCGACAAGTGTGTAGCTTGCGGTTCTTGTATCGGTGAATGCCCCGTTGAAGCAATCTCTGAGGGTGATGTTTATTCCATCAACGCAGATGCTTGCATCGATTGCGGCGCTTGTGAGGCCACTTGCCCCAACGAAGCTATCGCTGAGGCTTAAGTTCTGACTTCCACAAGTCAAAATACACCCCGTGTCCTACCCAGGATGCGGGGTTCTTTGTTTGCAGCCCCGGGCGTTCGGAAAAGGCCGGGACGGTAGCAGGGAGTCCTTACATGGAATTCCCCGAGCCATCCGTATGGATTGCCCGGGGTTTTCGATATTTTGGGGTTATGGGTTCACACGCAAGGGATTCGGAGGAACGCCCATTTAGGAGGGAGTTTGTTCCTGCTGTCAGTCTTGATTCTGCGGTTTTCCGAAATCGGCGATTCGGATGACCGGCGAATCGGGCAAGAGGAGTGAGCGGACATCGGTCCAAGGCACAGAGACACGTATGGTGCCCATTGCGAAGGGCGCAATCTCGTAGGGGTCGTACATCCAAATGATGCCGCGCTGGTCGATGAAGAAATTCTCTGTGGCCACAATGGTGGCAGGATCGAGGAAATAGTTGCCCAATTCTTCAATGGTCTTGCAGCCGTAGTCCTTGACAAGTTGCTGCTGTATGATTTCGTTGACCATCGGAAGTACGTCGAGGTCAAAGAGATCGAGAAGCGTGAGGGGGAAAAGTGTCTTGAGGTCCAACACACTGACTTTGGTCATCGTCTCTTCGTGTGCTCCGCCGGTATAGGTGCCAGTGACAATCTGGTAGCTGAGAAAATCGAACTGATTGAAGAGCGGTTTGCCTTCGACTCTCTCTTCGAAACTGAGCCACTTGTAAGCCTCCTGCGGCTGTTCGGTGTAGTTGGCAAGAAGGTCGTTCCCCTCCTTGCGATATTGTTCGATGTAGTTGTCGGTGTAGAGCGGGATGAGTTTCTCCAATCTCAAATCGGCGGCAGATGCAAATGCCCCCTGTTTGACCATATTGACGATGAACGCCTCTATGGCAGGAATATTGACCTCCCCGTGAGCCTCCACCGGGCGGGCCAGACAGATGTGGAGATGACAGACAGGCTGCTGCTGGTCGGGATTGAGCCGGCAAACGGTATCGACGGAAACGGTGTCAAAGGAGACACTGTTTTCCTCGGGACGCGACGTTTTGTTGTTGCAACCGAACGCCAACAGCGAAGTCAGGATTGCAAAGAAAAGCAAACTTTGTACTTTCATACCTTAATTATAAAAAATTTCGGTGCAAAGATAAGAATTTCTGCGGAAAAAGTGCTATCTTTGCATCAAAATTCAGCAAAAAAGATGAAGAAATTGCTATTTCTCTTAGCGGACTTTGCAATCTGCATCGCCATTTACGGGCAAACGACCTACGACGAATGGGTCTCGCGGTCGTTCGACTACATTGAAAGCGACAGCCTCGCGGAGGCCGTCGATGCCCTGCGAGAAGCAATGCGGCTGGAGCCGGCCCATCCGCAAAACGTGTTTCTGCTCTCCAATATGGGGACCCTCCAGCGCCGGCTGGGACGGCTGCAAGAAGCCGAGATTTCTTACACCTCGGCATTGGGACTCCTGCCCCACAACGAGACATTGCTCCGCAACCGCGCCTCGCTTCGTGGCGAACGCGGAACGTACGATGCCGCCATCGACGACTGGACCACGCTCATAGCCCTGCAACCGCAGAACGAAGACTACCTCTACGAACGGGCTCTCTGCCGGCTGGTGACGGGCGACACGGTGGGCGCACGCCTGGATTTGGAAAGCATTGACCGCATCAATCCCAAAAGTGCCAAAGCCCGCATGGGAATGGCCTACGTCTATAAAGCCCAAGGCGAATGGGCGATGGCTCTCGACCTCTACAATGCCCTTCTCGAACACAACAAAGACAACCCGAGGCTGCTGCGCGAACGTGCCGAGGTCTATCTTCAGGAAGGACATATTGCAGCCGCCCTGCAGGACGTGAATCGCGCCATCGAATTGCGTCCTGCCGAACCGCTCGGGTACGTTCTGCGCGCTCAGATACGGCTCCTGAGAAAGGATACGGAATATGCTCTTCGCGACATCCAAAAAGCCCAAGAATTGGGCGCAGATGCACGAATTGTGACCCAAATCAAAGAAAAAATGCAAGAAAAATAACTTTTTTTGCCTCAAATGCCCGTCATTTCAAAAAAAATGCCTATCTTTGCCCCGAATTTGTACCCGTAACAAATTGTACAGACAGAATTATGCAATTGGCGACTTATATTGAGTATATTCTCATGACCCGACACTACTGCTGTGTGCCGGGATTGGGTGTTTGGATGTCGAAAGAAATGCCGGCGTGCCGCGAACGCACCGACGGTCAGATACGGATTGCCCCGCCCCACCGTGAGATAACCTTCTCGTCACAGATGCTCCACGACGACGGCGTGCTCGTCACGCTCATCATGGAGTCGGCCTCGCTGAGCTACGACGAAGCTTCGGCATGGACGGGACGCGAAGTGAAAAACCTGTTGGCACGTCTGGAACACGGTACCGTGAAGGTAGGACACCTCGGGTCGCTCTACAAAAACGACGGACAGATAACGTTCGAAGCGGCCTCCCGCTATGCCGGCGACCCTTCGAGCTACGGATTGGACACAATAACCCTTACTCCGTGGGCTTCCATTGGAATCGGAAAAGAAGAGGTCGGAAAGAAAGACACCGAGAACTACCATATCACACTGCCCAAGCAATGGATACGCAATGTGGCCGTCGTGGCTTTGGTCGTCTGCGCGATGTTTGCCAACATGATGCCTTCGAGCAACGTTTCGCGGAACGAACTGGCCAATATCGTCAATACGGATTTCCTCAAGAGTCCGTTCCACCTCAACACCCTCACCCCGCAAACGTGGGACGAGGAATGGGAAGATGCCGCTGTGCTCGACTCCATCGAGACACAGAATGCCCTCACCCCCCTTGCCAGCCTTACGGCCGACACCGCACGGACGAAGCCCGGTGTCTGGAAAGAAGCCACCCGGGAAGGACTGCCCGACAGCCGCGAGCTGATACAGACATCCCCCAACGGCAAGCTCTATTACATCATCGTGGCCTCCTGTTCGTCAGAGGCCAATGCCCGAGCAGCCCTCCGGCAACTGAGCGACGGCGGTCGCAACGAAATCGGCATCCTGTCGAAGGACGGCAAATACCGCCTCTATATCAACCTGTTCTCACTGAAAACCGATGCAGAACAATACCTCAACGACCTTCGTCGGAACGAGCGTTTCCGAGACGCTTGGCTTCTGCCCGTGAAGGCCGATGCCCTCTCGCAAATAAAAAACAATCAAGATAATGGCAACTACCTATCAATGGAATTGTCGAACGTTGAACGAGGATCAGAAAGCAATCAGGGATGAAATAAAAAATACTCTTAATATCAACCCCATCGTGGCCCACCTCCTTGTGGAGCGCGGAGTCACATCGGCAGAAAAAGCCCAGCACTTTTTCCGCCCCCAATTGGCGGCTGACCTCCACGACCCCTTTCTGATGAAGGACATGGATCGGGCCGTGGAACGCCTGAACGACGCCATCGGACGCAAAGAGAAGATTCTCGTCTATGGCGACTATGATGTGGACGGCACATCGGCGGTGGCTTTGGTCTATCGCTGTCTGCTCCATTTCTACTCCAACCTCGACTATTATATCCCGGACCGTTACGATGACGGATACGGCATTTCCCAGCGCGGCATCGACTATGCACTCGAGGGCGGCGTGAAACTGATTATAGCACTGGACTGCGGCATCAAGGCCATCAATATGGTTCATTATGCCAAAGAGCAGGGCATCGATTTCATCATCTGCGACCATCACAAACCCGACCCGACTTTGCCCGAGGCCGTTGCAGTGCTCGACCCCAAACGGGAGGACGATGAGTATCCGTACCCCCATCTCTCGGCGTGCGGTGTGGGATTCAAGCTGATGCAGGCTTTTGCCCGCAACAACGGCATGAACGAATTCCAGTTGCTCTATCCCCTCCTGGACCTCTGTGCCATCTCGATAGCTTCGGATATAGTGCCCATCACGGGCGAAAACCGTGTGCTGAGCTATACGGGCTTGCGATGTCTCAACGACACGCCCTGTCCGGGTCTCAAGGCCGTCATCAAACAGTGCGGCCTCGAAAAGACCAAGATAACGAATGCCGACATTGTGTTCAAGATAGGTCCGCGCATCAACGCCTCGGGTCGTATGCTCAACGGCAAGGATGCAGTCGATTTGCTCATCGCCAGAGACCAGAATACTGCCGACGAGTGCGCCCGCCGCATTGCCGAATACAACGAGAGCCGCAAGGAACTCGACAAACAGGTGACCGAAGAAGCCCTCCGTCAGGTGGAAAACATGGACATCGAAGGCAAGAAATCGCTGGTGGTCTATAATCCCCTGTGGCACAAAGGCGTGATAGGAATTGTGGCATCCCGACTCACCGAGCATTACTACCGTCCCGTCGTAGTGCTTACCTCGGCCAACGGTCTGGCTTCGGGCTCGGCTCGTTCAATTCAGGGATTCGATGTCTATCACGCCATAGATTCCTGCCGCGATCTGGTGGAGAATTTCGGAGGCCACACCTTTGCCGCCGGTCTCACCCTCAAAGAAGAAAACATCCCCGAACTGACGAGACGCATCGAACAGTGGGTCGATGACCACATCACCGAGGAACAGCAGCACCAGCACCTCGACATCGATGTGGAAGTGCCCTTCCACGACATCACACAGCGTCTCTACAAGAGCCTTCGCACGCTCTCGCCCTTCGGGCCGGGCAACTCGAAGCCCATCTTTGTGTCCCGTCATCTGTACGATGCGGGCGGTTCGAGGCTGGTGGGCAAAAACGAGGAGCACATCCGGTTGGAGGTGATAGAGCCCATCTCGGGGTTCCGTCACAACGGAATTGCCTTCAACATGAAAGACAAATTCGACATCATCAAGAGCGGCAAACCCTTCGACATGGCCTACACCATCGAAGAGAACGCCTACAAGCCCAACAATATCCAGCTTTTTGCGCGGGACATCAAGATTTCGGAGGACAACAACATCACGCAGGTGCTCTCGATGATACTCCAGTCGAAATACGATGAAGTGGATTCCGCAGGCTACGAGAATGCCCATTAAAGAAATCCTAAAACAATATTGGGGCTACGACAGCTTCCGCCCCCTTCAGGAGGAAATCATCTCTTCCGTGCTTGAGGGGCATGACACGTTGGGAATGTTGCCCACAGGCGGAGGCAAAAGTCTGACCTTCCAGGTGCCGGCCATCGCCCTGGGAGGTCTTTGCATCGTGGTCACTCCACTCATCGCCCTGATGAAGGACCAAAAGGACCATCTCGTGGAACGCGGCATCAAAGCGGCCGCTATCCATGTGGGCATGAGCCACGACGATATTGTGGACACCTACGACCGTGTGTTGGCGGACGACTACCGCTTCCTCTACCTCTCCCCCGAACGTCTCGAGACTCCCCTCTTTCTGGCCAAACTGCGATTCATGGATGTGAGACTGCTGGTGGTGGACGAAGCCCACTGTATCTCCCAGTGGGGCTACGATTTCCGTCCGCCCTACCGCAGAATTGCAGCCTTGAGGGACAAGATTCCGGCATCGGTGCCTTGTATGGCTCTGACGGCCACAGCCACCGAAAACACCATCCGCGACATACAGGAAAAACTCGCATTCCGACCGGGTGCCCGGGTGTTCAAAGCGTCGTTCGTGAGACCCAATCTCACCTACGAAGTGTGTCGTGCGGAAGACAAAATCTCAACGCTCCTGAATCTTCTGCGCGAGACGGAATGTGCCATTGTTTATGTGCGTTCTCGCCAACAGACCCGCGAATATGCCAAGATGCTCACCGAAATGGGCGTGCCCGCCAATTTCTATCATGCAGGTCTCTCCCCGACAGACAAACAGGCGCGACAGGATGCCTGGATGAAGGGAGACTATCCCGTGATGGTGGCCACCAATGCCTTCGGAATGGGTATCGACAAACCCAACGTGCGTAGGGTCATACATATCGACCTGCCGCCGTCGCCCGAAGAATACTATCAGGAAGCCGGACGGGCAGGACGCGACGGGCAACCTGCCACAGCCACGCTGCTGGCCAACCGTACCGATGTGATGAGGCTCCGCAAACATCTCGACTTGGAGTTTCCCGAACGGGATTTCTGCCGCCTGGTCTATCAGAAACTCTCCTCCTACTGGCAAATAGCCATCGGTGCAGGCGACCAGTGTCTGTTCCAATTCGAACTCGAAAAGTTCTGCACGGCCTTCCGTCTCCCCTTCTCCGACGTGCATTATGCGCTCAAAATACTCGACCAGGCCGGATACATTTCTTATATGGAAGAACCCGACCGCCACTCGCGCGTGATGATGGTGGCCTCGCGTTCGGCTCTCTACCACATCTCGCTCACACAGGAAGAGACGTTGGTGTTGCGGACCATCCTGCGCCGATACACAGGACTCTTTGCCGACTATATCTTCATCCGCGAGACGGATTTGATGTTCTGGACACGGCTCACCCGCAAACAGGTCTATGACACACTCCTGAAGCTCACTCGCAAACGGGTGCTCCACTACGTGCCGGCCCGCGAAGTACCCGCCATCGTCTATCGCACACCACGTCTCGACGAGTCGGAAATCCGAATTGACCACACCGTCTATGAAGACAGGCGCGAAAGCAAGAGCGAGCGGATTGAGGCGATGATACATTATGTGGAAACCGACGACTCATGCCGGCTTCAAATGCTGTTGGAATATTTCGGCGAACACACTCCCCGTCCGTGCGGCAGTTGTGATGTCTGCCGCAATGAGGCGATGTGTCAGGAAGGCACAGCCGACCGCCGGGAACGGATGGAGAGCTACATCAAAGCCCTCCTCGCCCATCACGCCGAAGCGCTGCCCGTAGCCCGCCTCGTCTCCTCGCTCCGGACGCAATGGGACACAGACGAGATAGCCGATGCCATCCGACAAATGACCGACGAGGGCGAACTTCTGCTCCGCGACGGAGTCCTTGCTTTGCCGGGAACCGATTCCGAATAACATTCCTCCATCCTAAAATTGCAATATGAACATCCTTTCGAAAGCTGTCATCAAACAAATCCGCGCCCTCGAACAGCGCAAATTCCGCCGCGAACAGGGCCGGTTCATTGCCGAAAGCGACAAACTCGTGTTGGACAATCTCGACACGATGAAATGTCTGCAGCTCATCGCCACACCCGCCTGGTGGCAGGCCCATCCGGAAGCGGCGGACAAGGCCCCGGAGACATACGTGGAGGAAAACCTCGAACGGGTGTCGCTGCTGCAACATCCGCAGAATGTAATGGGGGTCTTCCAAATCCCGTCCTACGACCTCAAGCCCGCAGCCCTCTGCCGCAACCTGGTGCTCTGTCTCGACACCGTCCAGGATCCCGGCAACCTCGGTACCGTCATCCGCCTGTGCGACTGGTTCGGCATTCGCGACATCGTCTGTTCGCGCGAGACGGCCGACTGTTATGCTCCCAAGGTCGTACAAGCCACGATGGGCGCCATTGCCCGCGTCAGGGTTCACTACACCGACCTTGCCTCCTTCTTCTCGGCAATGCAGGAACTCGGCATCCCCATCTACGGCACCTACCTCGAAGGCGACAATCTCTATCGCACGGACCTCGCCCCCGTGGGTGTACTCGTGATGGGCAACGAGGGCAACGGCATCTCCCCCGCCCTCGAACCGTTCATCACGCGCAAACTCAACATCCCGTCCTACCCTGCGGGTCTGCCCACCTCCGAAAGTCTCAACGTGGGCGTTGCCACCGCCATCGCCGTAGCCGAATTTCGCCGCAGACAGCTGTGATTTCTGCCACTTGGAGAAGGCAGAACCAGCCCCTTTGGCCGGAAATTCAGCCCCAAAAGGAAAAAAACGACCCAAAGATTTGTTTTTCCAAAGAAAAAGCGCTATCTTTGCGCCGCATTTTGTGAGTATCATCCCCACAAGCTGTCACCTTGGACCCGTAGTTCAATGGATAGAATAAAGGATTCCGGTTCCTTCGATTAGGGTTCGACTCCCTACGGGTTCACCATCTTGCAAATTGCAATTTGATTTATTAACAACTTTTTTTTATTAACATCAAAACAGTTCACTGGAAAATGAACAACTACGAAACCGTTTTCATTTTGACTCCCGTTTTATCTGATGACCAGGTAAAGGAAACGGTAGAAGGTGTTAAGAAAGAACTCGCCAACGGTGGTGCCACCATCATCAACGAGGAAGCTTGGGGCTTGAAGAAGCTCGCCTACCCCATCGACAAGAAATCGACGGGTTACTACTTCCTCATCGAGTTCGACGCTGAGCCTACTATCGTCGAGAAAATCGAGACTTATTATCGTCGCCAGGACCGTGTGATTCGTTTCATCACCGTCAAGAACGACAAGTATGCCGCTGAGTACGCTGCCAAGCGTCGCAGCCTCAAACAGCCCAAAGCAGAAGCTGCAGCTCCCGCCGAGGCTTAAACCCATAGGAGATTGAATTATGGCAGAACAGAACGAAATCCGTTATTTGACTCCCGTCTCGGTTGACGTCAAGAAGAAAAAATATTGCCGCTTCAAGAAGAACGGCATCAAGTACATCGACTACAAGGATCCCGAATTCCTCAAGAAGTTCCTCAACGAACAGGGCAAGATTCTTCCCCGTCGCATCACCGGCACCTCGCTGAAGTTCCAGCGCCGTATCGCCACCGCAGTAAAGCGCGCTCGCCAGATCGCACTCCTGCCCTACGTAACCGATTTGATGAAATAATTAACAAGAGGAGGCAACAAGTATGAAAATCATTTTGATTGAAGATGTCCAGAATCTTGGATACAAAGACGATGTAGTCGAAGTCAAGAACGGCTACGGTTTGAATTATCTCATCCCCCAGAAGAAAGCTGTCATCGCTTCTGAGTCAAACCTCAAACAGCTCAACGAGAAACTCAAGCAGCAGGCTCAAAAGCGTGCCAAAATCAAGGCTGACGCCGAGGCTGTGGCTGAGAAAATCAAAGGCTTGGTTCTCGAAGTTGCTGTCAAGGCTTCCGAAGAGGGAAAAGTTTACGGTTCGGTTACCAACATCCAGCTCGCCGAGGCTTTTGCCGCTGCCGGTGCTGAGATAGATCGCAAGCTCATCGTTGTAGAGCCCGCCAAGACCCTGGGCCAGCACACCTGCACCGTGAAACTCCACCGCGAGGTTAGCGTCGAGGTTCCCTTCAACGTTGTAGCCGAAGCTGCCGCCGAGTGAATCACCGACAGAACATGATATCGGAGGATGACCGCAAGGTTGTCCTCTTTTTTTCTCATAAAAAGACACGAAGTCATGGAAGTGAAAGAATATTTTCAGAACGACAGGTTTGCCCGCTTGGCCGGCATCGAACTCCTCGAGGTGGGCGAAGGCTATGCCAAAGCCCGCATGAAGGTTGAAACCAAACACCTCAACGGGGCCGACGTGTGCCAGGGAGGAGCCATCTTCACCCTCGCCGACCTGACTTTTGCGGCTGCTGTCAACAGCCACGGACAGGTGACCGTTTCGACCACGGCCTCCATTTCGTTCATCAAGGCCGCCCGGCCCGGATGGCTCTACGCCGAGGCCCGGGAGATAGTGAACCACAAGAAACTCCCCTACGGCGAAGTCCGCGTCACGGATGACGCAGGCGACATCGTTGCCGTGCTCACGTCCTCCGGCTATCGGAAGCACGAGCGCTTCGACTGAATCGAAAAAGCCCGCCAAGACAAACCTTGACGGGCCTTTTTTTATGGTTGATGGGCATCAGAGAGACTCCAGCTCGCTCTCGGAAAACGAGGTAAGCTTGTTCGACTCAATCACCTTGGCTGCCTCGTCGGCATTGTCGGTGCGGAAGATGAGAATACCCTTTCCGTTCATGAGGAACGAATAGAGATAGGTAATCGAGATGTCGGCTTTGGCAAAGATGGAGGTCACCTCGGCGGCCTCGCCCACTTTGTTGGCAAGGGCTATGGCAAAGACATCGGTCAGCGCCACAGCGATGCCGTTGTCCTTGAGCACCTGATAGGCCTCTTTGGGATTGTTGCAGATGATGCGGAGGATTCCGTAGTCAACGGTGTCGGCTATGGCCGATGCGATAATCTGCACCTTGGCCTCTTTGAGAATCTGGAGCACTTGCAGAAGTGTACCCTTCTTGTTCTCCAAAAAGATGGAAAGTTGGTTAATCGTCATAATGTTGGGGTTTTATCGGGTTATGCAAAATGTTTGCGTTCGTCCTTGACGCGAACGGCCTTGCCTTCCTGCTGGGGTAGCGTTCCCTTGGGCAGGAGCTTGACTTTGGGCGTACAGAGGATTTCGTCTTTGAGACGGAGCGTTATCTGGCGGGTCAGGTTCTGCAGGAAGTTGTAGTCGTCGGTCATCTCGTTGAGCTCCACGTCCACCCGCATGTCATCGTTGTCGTCGGTGGTGTAGAGCGTGATGAGATACTGCGACGAGAGTTCCTTGAACTGCATGAGCACCTGTTCGATTTGCATCGGGAAGATGTTGACGCCCTTGAGGATTATCATGTCGTCGGAGCGTCCTTTCATGCGGTCGAGACGCTTGTGGACACGTCCGCAGGGACACGGACCGGACAGAATGCGCGTCAGGTCGTGCGTGCGGTAACGGAGCATCGGCATCGCCTCGCGATTGAGCGTGGTGAGCACCATCTCGCCCACTTCGCCTTCGGGCACGGGTTCGAGTGTCTCGGGATCGACGATTTCCACGATGTAATAATCTTCCCAAATGTGCATACCGTTCTGGTACTGACATTCGAAAGCAACCGAGGGTCCGCACATCTCCGACATTCCAAAGGAGTTGTAGGCCTTCACGCCCAGCATCTCTTCGATGCGGCGGCGCTGTTCCTCCGTGTGGGGCTCGGCTCCGATAAGGAGGGTTTTGAGCTTCGTGTCGCGACGCGGATCCACACCCACTTCCTGCATGACCTCATAGAGACGGGTGGCGTATGACGGGATGGCATGCACTGCCGTTGTGCCGAAGTCGGTGATGAACTTGATTTGGCGACGCGAGTTGCCGGCAGCCGCAGGTACGGTGAGCATACCCACCTTCTCGGCACCGTACTGCATGCCGAGACCTCCGGTGAACATGCCGTAGCCCGACGAGTTTTGGAACACGTCTGTGGGACGCAGTCCTACCATCCACATACAGCGGGCCATACAGTTGGCCCACATGTCGAGATCCTTCTGTGTGTGGAGAATCACGGTGGGGTTGCCTGTCGTTCCACTGGACGAGTGGAGACGCACACACTGTTCGAGAGGCACGGCAGCCATTCCGAAGGGATAGGTATTGCGCAAATCCTGCTTCGTGGTGAATGGGATGCGGCGCAAGTCGTCGAGGCTCTTGATGTCCTCGGGCTTGAGATGTGCCTCCGCAAAACGCTGACGGTAGAATGCGGAGTTCATGCAATGTTCCACCGTCTTTTTCAACTTTTGGAGCTGCAATGCCTCGATTTCGGGGCGTGTGAGGAGCTCCATGTCTGGGTTAAAATACTCTGGATAGTTAGCCATTGTCTTATTTTAAAACACGCTTGTCGATGACAAATTTGCTCTTGCCCTGCGAACGCTCGATGGTGTTGGGGGCTTTGATTTTGACCTTGGCCGAGATGGAAAGCACACTCTTGAGTTTGGAGGCAAGTTTCTTCTCGAGGGCATCGATGGCTCCGAGGGATTCCATGCTTGCGGTGAAGATTTCCTGACGCACCTCGACCTGCACCTCGAGCGTGTCGAGGTTGTTGACGCGATCGACGATGAGCAGATAGCGGGGTGCAAATTCGGGTTCGCTGAGCACCACACTCTCCACCTGCGAGGGGAAGACGTTGATGCCGCGGATGATGAGCATGTCGTCCGAACGTCCCATGATGGGCGTCATTCTCACATTGGTGCGACCGCATTCACATTCGCCTTCCATGAGGGCACAGAGGTCGCGTGTGCGGTAACGCAAAACGGGCATACCCTCCTTGGTGAGCGTCGTGAAGACGAGTTCGCCGCGCTGTCCGTTGGGAAGACGTTCGAGGGTGACGGGATCCACTATTTCGGGATAGAAATGATCCTCGTTGACATGCGAGCCGTGTTGGCATTCGCATTCGTAGCTCACACAGGGACCCATGATTTCCGACAGGCCGTAGAGGTTGAAGCCCTTCAGACCCAACCGTTCCTGAATCTCCTTGCGCATGTTCTCGGTCCAGGGCTCGGCGCCGAAGGCTCCCACACGCAGGTGTATCTGGTCTTTGGTCACGCCCATCTTGTCCATCGTCTCGGCCAGATAGAGCGCGTATGATGGTGTGCACGCAATGCCTGTGATGCCGAGGTCGCGAATGAGTCGCACATGCTTCTCGGTGTTGCCCGTGCCCGTGGGGACAACCGCGGCACCCAGATTCTCGACACCGTAGTGAGCGCCGAGACCGCCCGTGAAGAGGCCGTAACCGTATGCCACCGACACGATGTCCTCACTGGTCACTCCGTAGGCCGTCATACAACGGGCCATACATTCGCTCCAGATGTCGATGTCCTTGCGGGTGTAACCCACGATGGTGGGATTGCCCGTCGTACCGGTCGAGGCATGCACACGGATGATTTCGCTCTTCGGGGCTGCCTGAAGGCCGAAGGGATAGTTGTCGCGAAGGTCCTGCTTGGTAGTGAAGGGCAGTTTGGTGATATCCTCAATGGTCTGGATATCGCCGGGCAGAAGCCCCAACTCCTGCATCTTCGCACGGTAGAACGGTGTGTGATGATAGACATAATCCACCACTTTGTGGAGACGTTTGCCCTGCAGGGCACGCATCTCGTCCCTGCTCATACACTCTTTGTTTTGGTTCCAATACATAATGGTGATGATTTTTTATTTAGAAAGTTCAATGCCTTGATTGAATGCCTGGATGTTGCTCTCTGTCACCGCCTCGCCTTTCGATGCAAAGATGTGGCGTATGGCTTCCCTCAATGTGTCGGGCGACACGATTTCGAGAAATTTGGCTGCCATGCCGAGCAACACCATGTTGGAACTTCTTGCCGCCCCGAGGTCGGACGCCACCTGGTCGATATCCGTCTGCACCACTTTGGGCAGGGCCTTCAGCTCGGCCTGTATGGCTTCTTCGGCAGGATAGTTGGGGATATTGACAAAGGTTTTCGAACTCGTTATCACGGCTCCGTCCTTGGCCAGGAACGGAAGATATCGGAGGGCTTCCATTGGCTCCATCGAGATGATGAGGTCGGCCTGTCCGTGAGAAATGAGGTCGGAGGCAATGGGTTCGGTCGAGAGGCGGAGGTCGCTCTGCACGTCACCGCCGCGCTGGCTCATACCGTGCACTTCGGCCTGTTTGAGATGCAGACCGGCGATGGTGGCGGCTTCGCCTATGACCGTTGCTATCGAAAGGATTCCCTGTCCTCCGACACCTGAAAGTATGATGTCTTTTTTCATTTTTTGGAAGCTTCTTTAAGGGCGCGTTCTTTGCGCATTCTACGGTTGAGGGTCTGAATACATTCACGGCGGGGAATAATCACCGACACTCCGTTGTAATTGAGCTCGTCGCGGATAATCTGCGTGATTTCCTCCATGTTCTTGGGCAACGGCACAACGACATGCAGGTGTTCTTCCTCCACGCCGAGACCGCGGCAGATGGCTTCGAACTTGTTGGTGCCGGCCGAGTCCTGTCCGCCGGTCATGGCCGTGGTCAGGTTGTCGGATATCACCACCGTGATGTTCGAGTGGTCGTTGATGGCATCCAACAGTCCCGTCATGCCCGAATGGGTGAATGTCGAGTCGCCGATGATGGCGATACACGGGAAAGCTCCGGCGTCGGCTGCGCCTTTGGCCATCGTAATGGAAGCACCCATATCCACACAGCTGGCCAGTGCCTGAAAGGGAGGCAGTGCGCCCAGCGTATAGCATCCGATGTCGCCGAAGATGCGGGCGTTGGGATATTCGGCTGCCACCTTGTTGAGTGCTTTATAGACGTCACGGTGACCGCATCCGGGACACAATGCCGGCGGACGACCCACCACGTTCTTCGATGCCTCGAAATAGGCCCGGGTCTCCACACCCAATGCCTTGGCCACCGTGTCGGGATTGAGTTCGCCCGTACGTGGCAAGTCACCCGTCAGACGTCCCTTCACCTTGTAGCCTGCGCCCAGCAGACCCTTGATGTCCTGTTCCACAACGGGCTGTCCGTCCTCCACCACGAGGATGCTGTCGCTCTTGGCGGCCAATTCGGCAATGAGACTTTCGGGCAGAGGATACTGCGACACTTTCAACACGCCGCTCAGTCCTTCGGCTCCGGCTTCGCACACATAGTTGTAGCCGATACCGCAGGCCACGACTCCTGTCTTGCCTTCATGGCCGACATTGAGCGCGAGGCGGTTCCACGACGATTCTTCGGCGGCACGGAGCATTTGGGGCTGTTTCTCTATCAGGACAGCATAGTTCTTCTTCGCAATACCCGGTAGCAATACCCACTGACGGCCCGACGAAAGGGGCAACTGCTGCTGGGCAATGGGGTCTCCCACCGTGACGGAAGCCCGCGAGTGGGCCAAACGGGTAACGAGACGCATAACCACCGGTTCCTTGATAAGCTCCGAGAACTCGAAAGCCACTTTCATCATGTCGTATGCCTCCTGCTGTGTCGAGGGCTCAAAGATGGGCACCATGGCAAACTTGCCGTAGAAACGCGAATCCTGTTCGTTCTGCGAAGAGTGCATCGACGGGTCGTCGGCTGCCAGAACCACAATACCGCCGTTCGTTCCGGTGATGGCTGAATTGACAAAAGCGTCCGCACACACGTTCATGCCCACATGCTTCATACAAACCAAAGCCCGTTTGCCGGCATACGACATACCCAAAGCCGCTTCCATCGCCGTCTTTTCGTTCGTGCACCAGCGGCTGTGAATACCGCGCTCTTTCGTCAGAGGATTTCCCTGGATAAATTCGGTAATCTCCGTCGATGGCGTGCCGGGATAGGCATACACTCCGCCTAACCCTGCGTGCAAGGCGCCAAGCGCTATGGCTTCGTCACCGAGGAGTAATTTCTGTTGTGACATTTTATTTATAATTCGGAATTTATATTTTGACTTTGAATCTTGAAACCTGAATCTTGAAACCTGAATCCTGAAACTTGAAACCTGAACCTTGAACCTTGAACCTGAAACCTGAATCTTGAATCCTGAAACCTGAATCTTGAATCCTGAATCCTGAATCCTGAATCTTGAACCTTGAACCTGAATCTTGAATCCTGAATCCTGAATCTTGAATCTTGAACCTTGAACCTTGAACCTTGAACCTGAAACTTGGAACCTGAAACCTGAATCTTGAATCCTGAAACCAGAAACCTGAATCTTGAATCCTGAACCTTGAACCTTGAACCTGAAACCTGAATCCCATCCTCCCTTCCCTTTAGGGAGGGGCTGGGGGTAGGCTGAAACCTGTTTCGATTTTACACATTTTGGGTGCAAAGTTACTTAAAATAATTCAAATAACAAAATTTTTGCCACAAAAATTGCTCTCTTTGAATAAAAATAGCCTTTTAATACACAAAACATTCACAAAACGTCCACAAAACACCCGCAAAAAACTTTCACTTGAAATCCGAATCCTGAAACCACTTTCGGTTCATGGTTAATGGTTCATGGTTAATGGTTCACGGTTAATGGTTCACGGTTAATGGTTCACGGTTCACGGTTAATGGTTGAAACTTGGAACCTGAAACCTGAAACCTGAATCCTGAATCCTGAAACCTGAAACTTGAATCCTGGAACCCTTAGACCTTAGACCTTTGACCGTCCTGCTCCCTCCCCTTCAGGGAGGGGCTGGGGAGAGGCTGCTTTATACCTTCATCCGATTCGGAAAGGGTCGTCAACG
>CALBPV010000088.1 GCA_937899265.1 uncultured Bacteroidales bacterium | reverse complement strand
AAACTTGAAACTTGAAACTTGAAACTTGAAACTTGAAACTTGAAACTTGAAACTTGACATATCAAAACAATATAAAACAACATATAAAAAAACATTTATGCGATTCAAACATTTCTCTGTGCTTGCCATCGCTCTGGCAGGCCTCTCCCTTGCGAGCTGCAACAGCTCCAAGTATCAGTATGAGACGGTCGAAGGCGACCCTCTCAACGCCAAAATCTACAAACTGCCCAACGGCTTGAAGATTTACATGACCGTCAATCCTGAGCAGCCCCGTATCCAAACCTATATCGCCGTACGCGCAGGCGGCAAGAACGACCCTGCCGAGACAACAGGTTTGGCTCACTATTTCGAACATCTCATGTTCAAAGGTTCCGAACAATTCGGCACCATGAACTACGAACTCGAGAAACCCCTTCTCGACGAGATAGAGGAACTCTTCGAAGTCTATCGCAAAACCACCGACCCGGACGAGCGAAAAGCCCTGTACCACAAGATAGACTCCGTGAGCTACGAGGCTTCGAAGTATGCCATCCCCAACGAATACGACAAACTCATGGCCGCTATCGGAGCTTCCGGCACCAATGCCTACACCTCCTACGACCAGACCGTCTATACCGACGAGATTCCCTCCAACCAGATTGAGAACTGGGCCCGCGTGCAGGCCGACCGCTTCCGCCACAACGTGATTCGCGGATTCCACACCGAGCTCGAGGCCGTCTATGAGGAGAAGAACATCTCCCTCACCAAAGACTCGCGCAAGATTGTCGCCGGCCTCTTCGAGAAACTCTTCCCCCACCATCCTTACGGCACGCAGACCGTACTCGGCACCCAGGAACAGCTCAAGAATCCCTCCATCGTCAACATCAAGAACTTCTACAGCCAGTGGTATGTGCCCAACAACATTGCCATCTGTCTCTCCGGCGATTTCAATCCCGATGAGATGGTCGATATCATCACGCAATACTTCGGCGATTGGGAACCCAATGCCAACCTGACTTCCCTGAGCTTTGCACCCGAGTCGCCCATTACGGCCGAAACGGACACCACCATACTGGGTCCCGAACAGGAAATGTTGTTCCTCGGCTGGCGTTTGCCCGGCGCTTCCAACCATGATGCGGAGATTGCCGAAGTGACCACCCAGCTGCTCTCCAACGGCACAGCCGGTCTCATGGATCTCGACATCAATGCCGTACATCGCGCCCTCTATGCCGGCTCTCAAATCTACACTCTCGCCGACTACAGCGCCTACCTTGCTTTCGGTCTCCCCATGCCCGGCCAAAGTCTTGAGGAAGTCAAGGCGCTCATCCTCGAAGAAATCGGCAAGATTCGCAACGGCGACTTCGACGAGAAGATGATGGAGGCTGTGGTCAACAACTACCGTCTCAACGAGCAGGAACAGCTCACCAGCAACGGAGCCCGTGCCGACATGTTTGTCGATGCCTTCATCAACCGTCAGGAGTGGAAAGATGCCTGCGGCAAGATGGAGCGCATCGCCCGCCTCACCAAGCAGGACATCGTCGATTTTGCCAACCGATACCTCTCCGAAAACAGCGCAGTGGCCGTCTTCAAGCGTCAGGGCATCGACCCCACCATTCAGGTCATGGAGAAACCCGAGATTACCCCCATTCTCACCAACCGCGACACCACATCGTCCTTCGTACGTGAGATTCAGGCCAGCAAGGCCAACCCCATCTCGCCTGTCTTTGTCGATTACAACAAGGATCTCTCCGTGCTCAAGGCCAAGCAGGAAATCCCCGTCCTCTACAAGAAGAACGACCTCAACGGCCTCTTCGAGCTCAGCTACGTCTATGAGACCGGCTCGATTGGCGACAGCCTTCTCGCCCTTGCCTCCAGCTATCTCGAATACCTCGGCACCGACAGCATGACCCACGACGAAATAGCCCGCGAGTTCTACCGTCTCGGCTGCTCCTATCGTGTGAATGTCGGCGAGGAACGCACCTTCATCACCCTCTCCGGTCTCAACGACAACCTCCTTCCTGCCGTTCAGCTCATGGAGAACCTCCTCGCCAACGCCAAGGCCCATTCCGAGACCTACATGAGCCTCGTCCAGGCCTTTGTCCAGGCTCGCATGAATCAGAAAGCATCGCAAGAAAGCAACTATCGTGCCCTCTGCCAGTACGTCATGTACGGCGGCAAGAACCTGCGCGGCACCCTCTCCAATGCCGACCTTCTCGCCATCGACCCCGACGTGTTGACCGCCAAAATCCGTGACCTCGCCGGCCTGCAGCATCGCATCCTCTATTACGGTCCCGCCACCGACAAGGAGATTCTCTCCGTCCTCAACGACAACCACGTCACTGCCGAGACACTCTCCGCCCCCGCT
The DNA here is from genome assembly GCA_937899265.1 of uncultured Bacteroidales bacterium. Lineage (GTDB taxonomy): Bacteria > Bacteroidota > Bacteroidia > Bacteroidales > UBA3663 > Liminaster. Next base: position 2,722 of record CALBPV010000088.1, on the reverse strand, counting down.
CCCTTCGAGCCCTGTCTGCCCGTCACGACTCCCACGAACGAGGTCTTCCTTGCTCCATACGCTGCCAACAACATCTACATGCGCGGCTTCTCCACCAAGCCCGAGGATGTCTATGACCCTGCCCGCGAGCCCATCCGCAACCTCTACAACGAATACTTCGGCGGCGGCATGAACTCCATAGTCTTCCAGGAGATACGCGAAGCCCGCGGTCTGGCCTACAATGCATGGTCCTTCTTCAGCGGCGTCAATCGCAAAAACCGCCCCCAGACCCAACTCTGGCACATCATCACGCAGAACGACAAGATGCCCGAAGCCGTCACAGCCATGTACGCCATTCTTGACGAGATGCCCGTCTCCGAGCCCGCTTTCGTCATTGCCAAGGAAGGACTCCTCAACCGTCTGCGCACCGAGCGCACCACCCGCAGCGCCGTGCTCTGGAACTACATCTCGGCCTGCGACAAGGGACTTGACTACGACATCAACCGCCTCCTCTTCGAGAATGTACAGACGCTCACCCTCGACGATGTCGCTGCCTACCAGCAGGCCAACATCAAGGGCCGCACCTACCACATCGGCATCCTCGGCGACGAGACCCAACTCGACATGAATTTCCTCAAAGGCTATGGTCCCCTCCATCGCCTCACGCCCGCACAAATCTTCGGATTCTGACGGCGACACCCATAAAAACGGGGACGAGGTTTCAGCCTCGTCCCCGTTGTCATTTATGGGCGGTCGTGCGACCGCACGGAGGATTATTCGTAGTATTCAACTTCGATTTCGCAATCGCCTTCGGGCATTTCGAACTGGAAAATGTTTGAGTTGAGCGCTGTGATTTCCACCTCACTGCCCTGCGTTTCGGGAACGATAACATCGGCTACGTTGTCATCATTGCCGCACGAACTCAAGAGAGCCATACCGCCTGTCAATGCGGCAGCTACCAGGAATAATTTAATTTTTTTCATATTGTCAGTCAATTTTTAAGTTTCTGTTTCTGTTTGTTCACTCTTCTGTGGATTGGGCAGCTTTCTTCTTAACTACCTTGATGCTCTTGATTTGCTTTGCACCTTTGTACTTGAAGGTCACAACCGTGCCGGGCTTGGCACTGGCGGGAGTAATTACCCAGTTCTCGGCATCCTTGACACCGTCCTTCAAAGTCACGCTGAAATCGGTATTGGCAATCTCTTCCCTTTCAGCTTCGTATGCGCTCTTCTTGTCAGCGTCCACATAAGAGCAAACGGTGCAAGTATAGTTGGCTATGCCTTCAGTTCCGAAAACGTGGGCAGCAGAGTCAGCCTTGAGTGCATCGCATTCGCCTTCACCCTTGCATACGTGCCAGTGTCCGTTCGCATCGCTGCTCCATTCGGTGGCGTAGCTGTGGGTGTGGGCGTTGGTAACAAGCGTACCCTTAACAACAACGTTGGCAATTCCAACCTGTTTGTTGTTTGCCAATTTACCGATATAAATACGCAGTTTTACTGCTTTCTCTGAAGCGGAAGCTCCCTCAACCGTCAGGGCATGATTAATACTGACTTCTTCATCGTTGTTACGCCGAATTGCAAAGTTTTCCCCGATAGTGATTTCTTTGCCTTCTCCATCAATAATGACGGCACAACCAGTCGGATCTCCTGTGCCTATCTTTATGATATCAAAACTAACTTGCGTCGGAGTGAAAAGTCCGCTTGCGGGAGTGACTTCGAACTCAATATACTTGTTCAAACTTTTTGCACTGGCTAAAGAGTTTGTTCCCTTATCCGAAATTGTAGGTTGCAATTGAGAGAAGGTTATTTCATTAAACGTTTTTGTTGCTTCTAACAACGACAAACCTTCGCCAACTGCGTATGAACCAGTGGCTGTTTCCTCCGGGGAAATGGTGGCTGTGGTGGTGCCACCCATAGCCCATGTTACGGACAAATCGTCTGCCCACACATTAATTCCTCCTATCACAGTAGCGACGAGGAGTGCCAAAATAGAAAAAAATTTTCTTTTCATAATTGTGAAATTAATGATTAATATAATATGGTGAATTAAGTAAAAAGTCAAAGGATTGGAGCTTGCCTATTTTTGTATGGCAAAGATAAGAAATATCTTTTTAAAAGAATATTGATTTAATAAATTTTAACGCGAATTTGGCCTGTTTTTATTAAAAACTGACAAAATTCGGGCGAATCCAAACATTTTTTCCCTCTTCATGCTAAGGTTTCGAAAAAAAATCCTATATTTGCAGCATGAAAAAAATCTGCCTCCTTATCATGATGATTTGCGGTCTGTTCGCCGGCTGCGACAAACTGGACGACGGCGATGCCGGCCTTGTCAATGAAGTGCTGCCCGGCAATTGGGCGTTCAGCTACGAACTGCTGAACGATGATTCGGGCATGTCGTTTCTCTATGACCACGTGATATTTCGGACGGACGGCTCAGTGAGCATCACCTACCCCGACGGTTCCATTGAAGGAACGTACGAGGCCGGCAGTGTATCGATTCTGATTGTCGGTACCCTCGACGGCGGGGAGATGCAACAGATGCTTTGGCGTATCCTCTCCTTCTCGACCCGTCAGATTACACTGGAATATATCTTCGACATCAACGGACGCAGCGTGACAGCGATAGTGACCCTCCAAAAAGTAGATTCCCCCGAAAACTGAACTCTTTCCTCTCGGACGGATTTGCAGCTCCCTCGCCTTCAGGAGAGGGCTGGGGAGAGGCTGCCGCACCGAATATAAGC
>CALBPV010000087.1 GCA_937899265.1 uncultured Bacteroidales bacterium | reverse complement strand
GTAAACGCTTGGTAAATTGGGCTCGGAATTTACCGAAAAACAGGTCTCTAAAGGTCCAAGTCCAAGATTTCGGACAAACGGCTGACTACTTTTTGTTGTTTCTGAAATGCCGAAACATTATTCGACATGGATTGGGCATTCCATTCCTTGACAGGCTTTACAAGGGCAACGTATGTTTTAGGCACTTGCCTCACCTTCTCATAATCTGCCGGGATGCCCAACTCCTCCATCCGCTTGCATGCTTCCGACATCTTGTCGGGCAGACCGAAATAGTCGATGCCAACTCTGACGGCAGCATACATTCTGTTGTCGTCGCTTGTGATTTTCAACTCCGACTGAACTTTGCGTACTGCCTTCACGAAATCCTCAATCGTATGGCAGGGCTTGGCCTGGGCTTGGTAAACTTTAATCGTACCGCCACCCACGTTCATCTGGCCGTTGTTGACGATGGCTCCTGCGGCAAAATGATTCTCGATGTGCATTGTTTTGTCTTCCATATTGATGTCATTTGGGTCGTTTAACAACTGTTACTCCTCCCACGTTCATATCCGCCGAGTTTCTGATGGCTCCATCGCCGTATTGGTTATTGTTCACCATTAAATAGGGGGCGTTCTTTGCCGCCTGTTCCTCATCCACTTTGGCTTTTATCTGAACCGGCACTTCGTCAATCTTGTCCCACAGCGGATGGTCGGGAGGCAACACGGCTCTGTACACCTTCATCATTCTGCGGTGAGACTCGCGTCCCTCATCCTCGGTTCTGCAATTGAGGAGTGCGAATTCTATGTCCTGACTTATCAACCTCTCCATTTCGGGCGCAAGACGGGACATCCCCTTGCCTGACTTGTGTTTCGGCTGGGGAGCGGACTGCGGAACGGCATTCTCCGCTCTCGTCTTCATTGAAATGTGGTGAGATTTTGACATCACAGGGATAAAATGGCGATGTTGTTTATGGGAGCTTTTTCGCGTTGTGTGTTTCAGCTCTCTTTTTCCTCACTTTATTCTCCTTTAGTTCGTTTTGTGACGGCACGCATCTTCATCTGCAACACGGTTTTACCCAGTTCTGCATACCGATTGGTCACATCGACAAGGTCGAATATGATGGTCTCCTGAGCGTAAGGCACTTGCCACACGTTCATTATCGTCTTCACATCGAGCGAGTAGTAACCCGCTGCAAGCATGGGCTTAAAGGTGTCTCCGTCATCCTCTTTTGTTATGATGAGGTAGCGGGAGCCGTCCTCCTCTTCTCCGAACTTGAAGTTCGTATCCTTCGTGATGGCAAGCCATTGAGCTGTTGCAGCATCGAATCCCAGCCTGCCCGTTTTGTGGACGCTGGCTTTCAGTTTTACGCCATATTCTTTGGCACCAAAAATTTTCATTGGATAAATTTTGTTTATTTGAAAAGTTATTTATAATTAAGACGGCACAAAGATAGCGAAAATAAATGAATCCACCAAATTTTTCTATACATTTCTTCATTCTTTTAAACATTTTTTACCATTGAACGCCAAGAAAACGAAAAGTGACGCATCGGATGATGAAAGAAGACAGCCTTCTCAGCATCTGAAATGCCCCCAAATTAGACAACAATAAATCCCCCGCGATTCTCACGAACGGCGGGGGGAGGTGCAAAATAAGTGAAAACGATTTGAAGATTATTTGGTTGCTCAATGGATGTCAGCGACCGGGGGCTGTGGCATCATGTTCTATTGCTCAGTTCTGTCAAGACTTCAACACATTCCTGAAGAGTAGGTCCATGTAATCGTCATCGTCCTTGAAAAGGACGTGATTTTCGGTGAATTCTTCTTTTGTTCCCCAGAATTTCAACTCTCGGACCGGAGTGTTGGAGATGATGTAGCTGTCGAGGGTGATGTCGGCATCGTTGAGAGACGGCTCCACCTCTGTCTTCAATTGTTTGAACAACTGAATTTTGGGGTCTTGCATACCTTTGAGGTTGCGAATGCCTTTGGGGTCGATGAAGGTGACGTGTTGCCTCTCTCCGTCATTGACCCACAGGATAAAGTCGGGATAGAAGTTGCTGGCCTCGAAGAATCCTATACCCTTGCGGCTCTCGTTGCGAAGCAGATAGACCTCCTTGCCTTTGAACAGGCGGTTCTTCTCTTTGTCGTAATATCGGCGTATATGTTCGATGAATTCCGTCTCGCCTACATTGAGTGCCACGGGCGAAATTTTCACCAGTGGCTCGTTGGTGTTTCCATCGACGAGAATCCTGCGGTTGTTGCGGTCTTTGTCTCTCATGCAGAGCACGGGACAATACAGATGACGGTCGAAACGCAGAGCCTTGATCCAATTGTTGTAGATTTGGAAGTCGTTTTCGAGGTTGCCGGACAGAATCTGTTCGCGGAGTTCCAGGAGTTTGTCAATCCATTCACGCTTGTCGTTTCGGACTTCGACGGAATATTCCTCGAAGAAATTGGCATCGTTCGGGGAGATATAAACGGTCTCCATATATTGCGCTTCCCACCGTCCTTTGGCAAGCTTGTAAGCACGTTCGATAAAAGCACGCAGCAGGGCAACGGTGATGTCCTCCCATCGTGCCACATCGCGCCCGAAGTTGTGGAACTCCAAGTCGGCCTCCTGTATGGACAGTTCATACCAGTCAGGAGCATCCATCAACTCGCGGAGCATGTCTGCGCTCAGTTCCATATTATACCAATTGCGCTCATTCTTCATTTGTTCGATGGCAAAGAAGATGCGGTTCCAGTTGAGCAAGTTCAGGTGGGCAGGTCTCAGTTTGCTCTCTGTAAAATCTGCAACACCGCTAACTTCTCTGTTATTATCACTATATAAAGCATCGACCTTGGGCAGCCAGTCCACTTTGACGATGATTTTCTCCTTCATGTTTTCGGGATGGACCACCACGTTTTTCTTGAAGTCGTAGCCTTCCTTCAGGCGCACCACTTTCAGTTTCTTGTCGCCCAGAAGATTGACCGTGGGAATCTTCACCTCGGTATAGGTGTCTTCGTTTGAAGGCAGACCTTCATCCTCCAGATACTTGCGGAAGGTGTCCATATAGTCGGCTCTCA
>CALBPV010000086.1 GCA_937899265.1 uncultured Bacteroidales bacterium | reverse complement strand
GAGAATTGGAGAATTGCCGCAACACTTCCTCCAAATCTCCCCCGGAAGGGAAAGACTTAATGAAAGAAAAAATTCTCTAATTCTCCAATTCTTGATAAATTAACAGATTGCCCTTGAATCCTGAACCCTGAAACTTGAACCCTGAACCCTGAACCCTGAAACTTGAACCCTGAAACTTGAACCCTGAAACTTGAACCCTGAAACTTGAACCCTTAACCTTGAACCCTGAAACTTGAACCCTGAACCTTGAACCCTGAACCTTGAACCCTGAACAGCCTATCATCCTACCCCCAGCCCTCTCCTGAAGGCGAGGGAGCTGCAAATCCGTCCGAGCGGAACAGCCCCGCAATCCTGTTGCGGGGCTGTGCTGTGAGTCTGTTATTCTTTTCCTGCGATGTCGTCGTGTCGCATGAGGATTGTCCCACTGCGTGCGGAACGCTTTCGGTCAGAACACCAGGAAGAGCCAGAGGTATCCGAAGATGAGACCGGCAATGCCGATGGTGACACCGACTTTCATCATGTCGTTCTGATGGATGAATCCTGTCGAGGCGGCAATGGCATTGGGCGGCGTGGAGATGGGGAGAATCATCGAGACGGAGGCTGCGATGGCGATGCCGACGAGCATCGTGACCACTCCGCTCTCCTGAAGTGTGCCTGCCGACTGCATGGCTCCGGCTACGACACCGAGCACGGGGGTGAGGAGCGAGGCGGCAGCAGAGTGGGATATGAAGTTGGAGAATCCGTAGCATACCAGACCCGAGATAATCATCACAATGATGGGGGACCACTGACCGAAGGGGATGGCATCGACGAGGACGGAAGCCAACCCCGTGCTGTTGAGAGCCAGACCCAAGGCGAAACCGCCGGCCACCATCCAAAGGACAGACCAGTTGATTTCCTCGAGGTCACGTTTCTTGACGATGCCCGCAACGGCAAAGACGGCAAAGGGAATGAGCGAAATGATGTAGCTGTTGAGCCCCAATCCTGCGGAGGAGGGAATACACCACAGCGTGATGGTGACCATGAAGGTGACGGCTACAATCCAAAGCTCCCTTCGGGAATGGTCGGACGACTCAATCTTGAGTTCCACCTGCTTGCTCTCAAACTTGAAGAGCACGCGAAGCAGAACCCACGCAAACCACAGCAACAGTGCCACGAAGGGAATCATCTTGAGCATCCATTCGCCGAAGCCGATATTGTGACCCAAGGTTTCGTTGAGATAGCCGAGCACAATGGTGTTGGGCGGAGTTCCGATGGGGGTGGCTATGCCGCCGATGTTGGCACCGATGGGGATGGCCAAAGCCAGAGCGGTGCGGTCGCTGCTGCCCTCGGGCAACTGGCGCAACACAGGTGCCAGAAAAGCCAACATCATGGCTGCTGTGGCCGTGTTGCTCACAAAGGCCGAGAAGAGCGCTGTGACGAGGATGAAGCCCAACAGTACGCTGGAAGGCTTTGTGCCGAACGGTTTGAGCAGATATTTGGCGAGCACAATGTCGAGACCCGTTTTGGTCATGCCGATGGCCAGCACAAAACCTCCGATGAAGAGCATGATGGTGGGGTCGGCAAAGCAATGCATGATGGCCTTGTAGGACACATACTTGGCCCCTTCCACGCCGGCGAGGAACCCTAAGGGCTTGTCGCTGACGGTGAGCAACATCACCACCATGATGAGCACAGACGTGCTCCACGACGGTATGGCCTCCGAAAGCCACATCACGGCAGCAAACACAAAGATGGCGATGACACGCTGTTGTACGGCGTCCAGGCCTGCGATGCCGAACCACTCGGTGGGGAGACATGCAATGACGAGTGAGACTGCAGCTGCAATGAGGGCTTTGATGTAGCCGTTCAACTTGAAGCGCTTCTGAACGCGCTTGTGGTGATAGGATTCTATGAAATGAAATCCCTGAAAGTTTTTAAACATGTATCGATTTTTGTCTGATTAAACAGTTTTTCAAGTTGCAATGCAATATGGCTTGCAATCTTTTTATAAAACCGCGCAAAGATAATGAAAATTTCCGACAACCGCAAAAAAGAATGAGGGAAAATGGAAATTTCCCTCATATTTATAAATAATGTGACCTCAAAGTAAAGTCTAAATGTCAAACGAGAGCGTGTCGTAGGCCAAGTGAACGCCTTCGGGGAGCCGTTTCTCCGCTTCGGCATGGAAGCCGATATTGTGGCTCATGTGGGTGAAGAAGGTTTGCTGCGGCTTCAGGCGGGCGACCACTTCCAATGCCTGAGACACCGAGAAATGCGTGCGGTGGGGTTCCCAGCGCAGGGCGTCCAGTATGAGTGTGTGGACTCCCTCCAGCTTGGGCCACTCGGAGTCCGGAATATAGGTGCAGTCGGTGAGGTAGGCTAAGGGACCGATACGGAACCCCAGAATGGGCAGTTGTCCGTGGAGCAGACGGATGGGGAGCACTTCGAGCGCATCTGCGCCGCTTCCCACAGTCACCTTATAGAGCGGTAGAACGACATGTGAACGGACTTCGGCCGGCTCGGGAATATCGACGGCAGGAGCAATGCCCGTGGTCGCCGACAGAGGGCGGTCGATGGTGAAGCCGTAGTCCGTCTCGGGCAATTCCAGAGGATTGAGCACCGATTCGCCTGCCGGAAGGAGCGTGTTGAGCTGGATGTGGGGAGCCCCGGGATAAGGCTTGGTGAACACGTAGTCGTACTTTTCGAGCAGGACGCGGGCCACACGCGGTTCGGCATAGAAGGGGAGAGGCGTCTCGTAGCTGTAGATGCGCAAATCGTCGAGCCCGGCACTGTGGTCGAAATGGATGTGGGTCAGAAAGACGGCCGAGATTTTGTCGATGCCCGCCCGTAGCGCCTGATAACGGAAATCCGGCCCGCAGTCGATGAGAATACGGGTGTCGCCTTGAGAGACAAGGATGGAGGCACGCAGACGGCGGTCTTTGGGATCCTGTGACTGACAAACTTCACAGCGGCAGGTGGGTACAGGAACTCCTGAAGATGTGCCGCTGCCAAGAACGGTGACTTTCATTGCACAAAATTGACTTCGGGTGAGACAGTGATGCCGAACTTCCCGACGATGGAGGCGATGATGCGGTCGGAAAGCGTGACGATGTCGGAAGGAAGGGCATCTCCGCGGTTGACGAGCACCAGGGGCTGACGTTCCCAGACACCGGCACCTCCGAGGGTTTGTCCCTTCCAGCCGCACTGTTCGATGAGCCATGCGGCAGGAACCTTCACCAGGCCGTCTCCGGCCGGATAATGGGGGATGTCGGGATAGCGGGACTGCAAAGCCTCGAACTGTGTGAGGGGAATGACGGGATTCTTGAAGAAGGAACCCGCGTTGCCTGTCAAGGCAGGGTCGGGCAACTTGCTGTTGCGTATGTTTATGACGGCCTGGCGCACATCGCGGAGGGTGAAGCCGGAGGCCGGCAATTGGGAGCGGAGGTTGCCGTAGTCGAGCCGGTAGCGGGGACTGCGCCAGAGGCGGAGGGTCACTTCGGTCACGACGAAGCGGTTGTGGAGGGGGGTGGCCTTGAAGATGCTCTCGCGATAGCCGTAGCCGCATTCCGCCACGGGGAAGGTGCGGAAACAGCGCTGTGCGATGTCCCAACCGCGGACTTCGACGATGAGGTCGCTCACCTCGACACCGTAGGCTCCGATGTTCTGTACGGCGGCAGCTCCCGTTTCGCCGGGAATGAGGGACAGATTTTCGGCTCCGTAGAGATTGCGCGCCACAGCCCACGCCACGAAATCGTCCCATACCACGCCGCTGCCCACACGGACGATGGCCTCGTCGCCGGGTGCGGAGTCGAGCCGGATGCCGGTTATGGCGGAGTGGAGTATGATACCGTCGTAGTCGCCCAGGAAGAGGAGGTTGCTGCCCCGTCCCACCATCCACAGGCGGCTCAGCTCTGTCTCCGTGAAACGGGCGAGGAGGTCGGGGAGCTCGTCTTCACTGCTGAATTCGACCCACCGGCTCGCCTTGACCGAAAAGCCGAAGGTATTGGGAACGGGATAATCTGAGAGTACGGGCATCAGTTGGCGACTTCGGAGAGGAACTTGATACGGACGAGACGGATTTCCTCCTCGGAACATTCGTTGGCAAACTCTTTGTAAGCCGCCTCGATGTCGTCCTTGGGAGATTCCTTGAAGTAGTTGTAGATGTCTTCCACCTGTTCGGGGTCCATCACATCCTGGAGGAAATAGTCGATGTTGACGCGTGTGCCCGAATTGACGATGGCCTCGAGGTCGTCGAGGAGGTCGTCGAAGTCGAGACGGTTGGCCTCGGCCAGTTCGTCGAGTGCTATCTTGCGGTCGATGCCCTGAATGATGGCCACTTTGATTTTGGATTTGTTGGCCACCGTGCGCACGCGGAAATCCTCGGGACGCTCGATGTCGTTCTCCTCACAGTGACGCTTGATGAGGTCGCAGAACTGCTGTCCGTAGCGATGGGCTTTGCCTGCGCCTACGCCGGGTATGTTCTGGAGTTCTTCGAGTGTGATGGGATAGGTCGTCGCCATCGCCTCGAGCGAGGGGTCCTGGAAGATGACGTAGGGCGGCAGGTTGAGATGCTTGGCCAGTTTCTTGCGGAGATCCTTGAGCATATTGTAGAGCTCCTCGTCGGCGGCGGCCGAGGCACCCGTCCCCTTCATTTCCTCTTCGTTCTCGTCGAGTTCGTCGTCTTCGTATTCCACATAGATTTCGAACGTCTTGTTGTTGTTGAGGAAATGTTTGCCGGTAGCGGTGACCTTGAGCTGTCCGTATGTCTCGATGTCGCGGGAGAGATACTTGGCGACAAGGGCTTGCTGTATGACCGCATTCCACAGCTCGGGTTTCTCGTCGTTGCCCATGCCGAAGCACTCCAGTTCGTCGTGCTGGTTGCGGATGATGTCGTTGGTCTTTTTGCCCTCGAGGATATCGACGATGTAGTCGGGTTTGTAGTTCTCCTTGAGTTCGAGGATGGTCTCGATGACGGCACAGAGGTATTCGCGGGCGTCTATCTGTCGTTTGGGCTTGCGGCAGTTGTCGCACATGCCGCAGCTGTCGCCCTTCATTTCCTCTCCGAAATAGTGGAGCAGAATCTTGCGGCGGCACATATACGACTCGGCATACGCCTTGGTCTCCTTGAGGAGCAGGCGTCCGATGTCCTGTTCGGCGATGGGCTTCGACTGCATGAATTTCTCGAGTTTCTCGAGGTCTTTCTGCGAGTAGAAGGCGATACATTCTCCCTCGCCTCCGTCGCGTCCGGCACGTCCCGTCTCCTGATAGTAGCCTTCGAGACTCTTGGGCATGTCGTAGTGAATCACAAAACGCACGTCGGGCTTGTCGATGCCCATGCCGAAGGCGATGGTGGCAACGATGATGTCGCATTTCTCCATGATGAAAGCATCCTGGTTGACGGAACGTTCGGTGCTGTCCATGCCGGCATGATAGGGGAGGGCCGTGATTTGGTTGGCCTTGAGTATTTCGGTGAGCTCCTCCACCTTCTTGCGAGAGAGACAGTAGATGATGCCGCTCTTGCCGGGACGTTGTTTGATATATTTGATGAGCTCCTTGTCTATGTTGTCGGTCTTGGGCCGCACCTCATAGTAGAGGTTGGGACGGTTGAAGGAGGCTTTGAAGACGGTGGCGTCGAGTATGCCCAGGTTCTTCATGATGTCCTTCTGCACCTTGGGCGTAGCTGTGGCCGTAAGGGCTATGACGGGACGGTTGCCTATCTCGTCGATGATGGGACGGATACGGCGATACTCGGGACGGAAGTCGTGGCCCCATTCCGAGATACAGTGCGCCTCGTCGATGGCAAAGAAGGAAATCTTGACAGAGCGGAGAAAGTCGATGTTCTCCTGCTTGTTGAGCGACTCGGGCGCCACATACAGCAGCTTTGTCGCTCCCATCTCCAGGTCGGCATGCACTTGGTCTATGGCGGCCTTCGAGAGGGAGGAATTGAGGAAATGGGCCACATTGTCCTCTTCGCTGAAGTTGCGCATCGCATCCACCTGGTTTTTCATCAGGGCTATCAACGGAGATACCACAACGGCGCACCCGTCCATCATGAGCGAGGGCAGCTGATAGCACAGCGACTTGCCTCCGCCGGTAGGCATGAGTACAAACGTATTCTTGCCGTCCATCAGATTTTGGATGATGTCCAACTGATTTCCTTTGAAACTGTCAAAACCGAAATGTAATTTTAGAGCTGCGAGAAGTTCTTTTTCTGCCATGTTCTATATGTACTGATTTCTTGTTAGCTGATTGTTTAGCAACGCAAATATAAGAAAGATTTTAGAGAACTCCAAACTTTTGGCCTAAAAAAAGTGTTAAAAAATAAAAATACTGCAAATTTCTCGCGATTTGCAGTATTTTGATAGCATTTTGGCTCCTTATTTGGCGGCTTCGAGGGCTTCGGAAGCTTCGAGCCAAGAGTCGTTGAGTTGTTCGATTTTTTTGCGTAGAGCGGCGTGTTGCTCGAAGAGTGACGTATCCTGACTGCCCTCGGGCGTGGAGAGGCTTGTTTCGAGTTGTCGGAGGGTGGCTTCGCTTTGTGCTATTTCGTCCTCCAGCGCCTCCACCTGTTTTTGCAGTTTCGAGAGCCGTGCCTTGCGGGCTTTCTGTTCTTCGAAACTCAATTCGGGTTTCGCCGGTGCAGGGGGAGCGGGTGTCGGTGCTGCGGGGGCAGGTTCCGGTTGTGCCTCGACACGGGGCGTTTTGCGTTCCAGCTCCTGCAGGCTGTCGAGATCCTTTTTGCGGAGGAAGTCGTAGATGCCGCCGATGTATTCCCTCACACGCCGGTGTCCGAACTCATAGACCTTCTCCACCAGTCCGTCGAGGAAGTCGCGGTCGTGCGACACCACTATCACCGTACCGTCGAACTTGCGGATGGCTTCCTTGAGCACGTCCTTCGATGCCAGGTCGAGGTGGTTGGTGGGTTCGTCCAGGATGAGCAGGTTGACGGGTTCGAGCAGCAGCTTAATCATGGCCAGACGGGCCCGTTCTCCGCCCGAGAGCACACCCACGGGTTTCTCGATGGCTTCGCCTCCGAACATGAAAGCTCCCAGTATGTCGCGTATCTTGGTGCGGATGTCGCCCACGGCGACGCGGTCTATGGTGTCGAAGACGGTGAGATGTTCGTCCAGCAGCTGTGCCTGGTTCTGTGCGAAATAGCCGATTTTCACACCGTGTCCCACCTTGAGTTCCCCTTTGTAGGGAATCTCGCCCATGATACATTTGACGAGGGTCGATTTGCCTTCGCCGTTTTTGCCCACGAAGGCCACCTTCTCACCGCGCCGGATGGTCAGCTCCACATGCTCGAATATCAAGTGGTCGCCGTAGCTTTTGGCCACGTAGTGACATATCACCGGATAGTCGCCCGAACGGGGGGCGGGAGGGAAGGAGAGACGCAGCCGCGAATTATCGACCTCGTCTATCTCGATGGGGACGATTTTCTCGAGTTGTTTGATGCGGCTCTGCACCTGAATGGCTTTGGTGGCCTGATAGCGGAAGCGTTCGATGAAGGCCTCTGTGTCGTGTATCAGTTTCTGCTGATTCTCCCAAGCCCTTCGCTGCTGCGCGATGCGTTCCGCGTGGAGCACCACATATTTCGAGTAGTTCACGTTGTAGTCGTGGATGGTGCCGCAGCTGATTTCTATCGTGCGTGTCGTCACATTGTCCATGAAGGCGCGGTCGTGGCTGATGAGCACCACCGTGACGGGATTGTTGGCCAGAAATTTCTCCAGCCAGCGGATGGATTCGATGTCGAGGTGGTTGGTGGGTTCGTCCAGCAGCAGTACGTCCGGACGTTGCAGGAGCAACTTGGCCAGTTCGATACGCATGCGCCAGCCGCCCGAGAACTCCGATGTGGGACGCTCGAAATCCTTTCTCTCGAAGCCCAGACCCAGCAGCGTCTTCTCGACTTCGGCTTCTTGCGAACCGGCGTTGGTGAGCGCCAGCTGTTCGTTCAGCTCCGACAGCCGATCGATGAGTTCCTGATACCCGGTGCTTTCCCAGTCGGTGCGTTCTCCCAGTTCGCGTGTCAGACGTTCGATTTCCTCCTCTATATTATTTAAAGTGGTGAAAGCCTTCTCGGTTTCCTGCTTCAGCGTCGTCGTGTCGGCCGGCTTCATCACCTGCGGCAGGTAGCCTATGGTGAGGTCCTTGGGTTTGTTGACGGCTCCGGATGTCGGGGTCTGGAGACCGGCGATGATTTTCAGCATGGTCGATTTGCCGGCTCCGTTTTTGCCGGTGAGGGCGATGCGGTCGCGTCGGTTGATGACGTAGCTGATGTCCGTGAACAACGGCCGAGCAGAAAACTCGACCGTCAGATGTTCAATGCTTATCATTGGGGGAAACTCATTGTTGGCTCATGATGGTCAGCAGCAGGTCTGTATTGTCCTTGGAGGACTCCAGCTTCTTCGAGAGGTCTTCCATCGCTTCGACAGGGGTGAAGTCGGAGAGGTAGCGGCGGAATATCCACATGCGGCGGGACACGGTGTCGTCCAACAGGAGGTCGTCGCGGCGCGTCGAGGAGGCCAGAAGATCCACGGCGGGGAAGATGCGTTTGTTGGCTATCTTGCGGTCCAACACAAGTTCCATGTTGCCCGTTCCCTTGAACTCCTCGAAGATGACTTCATCCATCTTCGAACCCGTCTCGATGAGGGCGGTGGCGATGATGGTGAGCGAGCCTCCGCCTTCGATGTTGCGGGCAGCTCCGAAGAAACGTTTGGGCTTCTGCAGGGCATTGGCTTCCACACCGCCCGAAAGCACTTTGCCCGACGAGGGCGATACCGTGTTGTAGGCGCGTGCCAGTCGTGTGATGGAGTCGAGCAGTATCACCACGTCGTGGCCGCATTCCGTGAGGCGCTTGGCTTTCTCTATCACGATGTCGGCCACACGCACATGCTTGTCTGCCGGTTCGTCGAACGTCGAGGCAATGACTTCGGCATTCACACTGCGCTGCATGTCGGTCACCTCCTCGGGACGTTCGTCGATGAGGAGGATAATCATGTACGTCTCGGGATTGTTGGCCGAGATGGCGTTGGCGATTTGTTTGAGCAGGACCGTCTTGCCGGCCTTGGGCGGTGCCACAATCAGGGCGCGCTGACCCTTGCCGATGGGGGCGAACATATCGATGATACGGCAGGCTGCCGTGTCGTCATGGCCGTTGCAGAGTTTGAATTTCTCGTCGGGGAAGAGGGGGGTGAGGTGTTCGAAGGGCACACGGTCTCTGGCAAACGAAGGGTCTCGTCCGTTGATGGCTGTGATGTCTTCGAGCGGATAGTTGCGTTCGCCCATCAGCGGCGGACGGATGGGACCTTCCACCACATCGCCCTCTTTGAGGTTGTTCTGTTTGATGATGTAGGCGGGCACGAAGATGTCGTCGGGCGACTTCATGTAGTTGTAGTCTGCCGAACGGAGGAATCCGTTGCCGTCGGGCTGTATTTCGAGTACGCCGCTTCCGTGCAGCACGCCCGAGAACTCCCTCATCACGGCCTCTTCTTCTGACGTGAGCATGTTGTCGGGTTCTTCCGCTTTGTTGTCCGCACCGCCCTGTGCCACAGGTCTGGCGGGAGCTTGGGCAGCGGCTCCTTTTTTCTTTTTCTTCTTTTTGCCCGAAGGCTGGGGTTTGTTGCCGCCGCCGAAGATGTCGTCGAAGGCACTCATGTTCTTGTTGATGAGTTCCTGCGTTCCCTCGTCCTCGTAGTAAGGCTGTTCGTAGTAATTGTCCTGCGGGGGATAATATCCCTCCTGGGGCATTTCTCCGTGGGGCGGTTCTTCTGCGGGAGCGTCCTGGGGCACTGTCCCTTCTTCCGCAGCCGGTATCGGCTCTTCGTCAAAAAGTCCCGGCTCCTTGTCAGGAGCAGGCTTCGTCTCTTCGGCTGGAGCAGGCTTCGGTTCCTCTGCGGGTGCAGGTTTCGCTTTCTTGGGCTTGGGGGCAGCTGCCGACTCTTCGGGCAAGGGGTTCTTGCGGGGACGTCCGCGTTTTCTCTTGGGGGGAGCAGGAGTTTCTTCACGCGCTTTTTCAGCTTCCAAAATCTGTTGAACCAGATGTTCACGGTTCGTAAAGTCCGGATGCTCGACATTGGCCTCTCTTGAGAGCATTACGAGTTGTTCGTCCGGCAGAACGTTGATTTCTTCAAATGAATGCATTTATCGGATGATTTGTAAAAAATACGTTGTTTCAAAGAATGTAGGATTGTGCATTTTCTCGGCATCGTTCCAGTTCGAATGTTGAGGGAGGTGGAATCGGGATTTGGAGGAGAAAGAATGGGTATTTTCATGGAAGTGAGACCCATTTTGCCGAAATTGCGGTGCAAAGATAGCTGTTTTTTTTCAAACTTCCAAATTTTTTTCCTGTTTTTTTCGGAAAAAATGCAAAAGACCCGCTTAATAATCTGTTTGTTGTGGATTTGTGGGTTTAGCGTTCGTTTTTATTTCAGGAAAATGCTCCCCTGTGCAGAAACTCTTTTAAGACAAAGGACCCTTTTGTGGAAAGTCTGCAGAAATTGCCAAAAGCTTGCCTACAATCCGGGCGACCTTTTGGCACTTGCGGAAGCCTCCATCGATTATCGATAGACCCAAAGTCAAGTGCCAAAAGCTTGCCTAAAATGTAGGCGACGTTTTG
>CALBPV010000085.1 GCA_937899265.1 uncultured Bacteroidales bacterium | reverse complement strand
TAGCGCGCTACGTTCGGGACGTAGAGGCCGCCCGTTCGAGTCGGGTCACCCCGACCTCTATTTTCACCGGTTTTTCGCCAGAAAAGCCTATTAACCCTTTTTATTATCAATTTTATGTCTAACAATTTAAACAATGCCGGCATCGCAGACTTCGATTGGGAAGCCTACGAGAAAGGCGACTCTCTTAGCAATAAGAGCGTGGAGGAATTGACAGCTTCCTACGACAAAACATTAAATTCTGTCAACGCCAACGAGGTAGTCAAAGGTACGGTTACCGCCATCAACAAGCGTGAGGTAATCGTTAACATTGGTTACAAGAGCGAAGGTGTGATTGCCGCTTCCGAGTTCCGCTACAATCCCGATTTGAAGGTCGGAGACGAAGTGGAGGTTTACATCGAATCTCAGGAGAACAAGGCCGGTCAGCTCGTTCTTTCTCACAAGAAGGCGCGCGTATCCACTTCCTGGAGCCGTGTAAATGAGGCTCTCGAGAACAACGAAATCGTTACCGGTTTTGTGAAGTGCCGCACCAAAGGTGGTATGATCGTTGACGTATTCGGCATCGAGGCATTCCTGCCCGGTTCGCAGATTGACGTCAAGCCCATCCGCGACTACGATGTCTTCGTTAACAAGACGATGGAATTCAAAGTCGTCAAGATTAACAGCGAGTACAAGAATGTTGTCGTCAGCCACAAAGTGCTCATCGAGGCTGAACTCGAAGAGAAGAAGAAAGAGATTATGTCTCAGCTTCAGAAGGGTCAGATTGTTGAGGGCGAAGTCAAGAACATCACTTCGTACGGTGTATTTATCGACCTCGGTGGCGTTGACGGCCTGATTCATATCACAGATCTCTCGTGGGGCCGCGTGAACGATCCCAAGGAGGTTGTGGAAATCGGACAGAAACTCCGTGTCGTCATCCTCGATTTCGACGACGAGAAGAAACGTATCGCTCTCGGTCTCAAGCAGCTGACTCCCCATCCGTGGGATTCGCTCGATGCCAACCTCCAACCTGGCGACAAGGTCAAGGGCAAGGTTGTCGTTATGACCGACTACGGTGCATTCGTAGAAATCGCTCCCGGCGTAGAGGGTCTGATTCATGTGAGCGAGATGAGCTGGTCGCAGCACGTACGCTCTGCACAGGATTTGCTCCATGTAGGCGACGAGGTTGAAGCAGTCATCCTCACACTCGACCGCGCAGAGCGCAAGATGAGCCTCGGTCTCAAGCAGCTCAAAGAAGATCCGTGGGAGACCATTCTCGAGAAATATCCCGAGGGCTCGGTTCACACAGCCAAGGTTCGCAACTTCACCAATTTCGGTGTATTTGTTGAAATCGAAGACGGTGTTGAGGGTCTGGTTCACATCAGCGACCTCTCCTGGACCAAGAAAATCAAACACCCCTCGGAGTTCACCCAAATCGGTTCGGAGCTTCAGGTCAAGGTGCTTGAGGTTGACAAGGAAAACCGTCGTTTGAGTCTGGGCGTAAAGCAGCTTGAGGACAATCCCTGGAACGCTATCGAAGAGAAATATACGGTAGGTTCGGTTCATGAGGGCACCATCCTTGAGATGATAGACAAGGGTGCAGTCATCAAGCTCGAAGAGGGCGTTGAAGGCTTCGCTACTCCCAAGCACCTCACCAAGGAGGACGGTTCGCAGCCCAAGGCCGGCGATACGCTCGATTTCAAAGTTATCGAATTCAACAAGGATCAGCGTCGCATCATCCTTTCGCACAGCCGTACGTTTGAGGATGCAGCCAAGGCTGAAGCCCGCAAGGAAGCAGCTGCCAAGAAAGCTGCCCGCCGTCAGGAGAAGAAGGTTGAAGAGACCGTTCAGATGCCTACTCTCGAGAAGACAACCCTCGGTGACCTCGATGCCCTCGCCGCTCTCCGCGACAAACTCGCTTCGACTCCCGTAGAGAAGAAGGCCGCTCCCAAGAAGGCTGCCGAGGCTCCCGCCAAGAAGGCTGAAGCTCCCGCCAAGGAGGCTGAAGCTCCCGCCAAGGAGGCTGAGGCTCCCGCCAAGGAGGCTGAGACTCCCGCCAAGGAAGCCAAGACAGGCAAGAAGTAATCCCTGCTTCAAGAAGTAATCCATAAATACGGAGGCTCTCCACCGAAAAGGGAGAACCTCCGTTCTCGGCTCTAATTCAAACCCATTACCCAATCATAGAACGCACCAAAATGAAACGACTGTTGATATCGGCTTTGACGGCTCTGCTCACGGGCATGAGTTTGCAGGCTCAGACGGCTGCAGATGCACTGAAAGGCGTGTCGGACATCGCTGTCGGACAGCGTTATGAGGGTGTCTCGGAATACATGAACCTGACACGCATCACGCTGCCGAACGGAATACAAAGCATCAACTCAATGGTGCAGGATCCGGACGGAATGGTGTGGTTAGGAACCAACCGCGGACTGTATTCCTACGACGGCTACACGTTCTATGACCACAACCAGGACAGAGAAGGAAACTTGCGCAAGGGTATCAATGTGCTGCTGAACCGGGAATGGAGCATCAATATCGGAACCGAGAAGGGTCTATACGAGTATGACCAAAACGAAGAAAGACCCTCAGTCAACAAAAACAGCTACACCGGCATCAATGCTCTCTGTTACCTGGCAGACCGACTGTGGATAGGAACCGATCGGGGACTGTATGCCGAACAGGGAACGGAATCAAATCAGATACTCCAAATGCAGGTAAATGCACTGGCCGCCACTCAGCGTGACAGCATTCTCTGGGTGGGTACAGAAGACGGCCTCCTGCGCTATGATGCGAAAGAAGAAACCTGCTATCCGATTATTTTCAATTTTGACAATCCCCTCCACCGCAACAAAGTGACGGTTCTGCTGAGCGACACGCTTAGGAACCGCTTGTGGATAGGAACCGAAGGCGAATTGTTCTGCTACGAATGGGACAAAGACCGGATGATATGTCTCACCGGCTATCGGGGCATCAACATCACAGCCATCGCTTTTGACCTGCGAGGCAGAATGCTGGTGGGAAGCGAAGAGGGTTTCTATGCCGAAAGAGAGTCCATGCCGGACAGTTTTCCCGACGAGAATGTCTATGATACCCGTCCGCTGCAAATACTCCACGACTCGCGCGACGAGAATTCTCTGCCCTACGATGAAGTGAAATCGCTCATGGTGGATGAGGCAGGAGACCTTTGGGTGGGAACCGCACGTGGACTTGCCCTTCACGTTGTGGACGAAGCCACCCCTTTCATTCCCATCTGGCAGTTCACGGGCATGGGACGCGGAAATAATTTCCAAA
Source organism: uncultured Bacteroidales bacterium (assembly GCA_937899265.1). Classification (GTDB taxonomy): domain Bacteria; phylum Bacteroidota; class Bacteroidia; order Bacteroidales; family UBA3663; genus Liminaster. The sequence continues at coordinate 2,288 of CALBPV010000085.1, read as the reverse complement.
CCTTCCTCTACGATACCAAAGGACAATTGTGGATGGGCGGCAACAACGGTCTGATTAAAGCCGATCCGTCGTTCAACAAACCGGAAAATACCCGTTGGTACACAACGTTGATGTCGGAATATGCAGCCGGACGCAACAGCATCAACCACATTTATGAAGACCGGCAGCATGACCTCTGGACAGCTACAGCCACAGGCATTTATCTCCGCAACGGAGAGACCTGGCGACAGTATGTCTTTGCCGAAAATTCAAACGGTTACGTCAGAATCCATTACAATGCCATACTGGTCGATCATGCCAACCGGGTATGGATAGCAGCCGAGAAGGGACCGCTGTTTGTGACCCGGAAGGAGGAAATGCTTTCCCACAATGCCTCCGAATACTATCAGGCCGATGTGGCTTGTGTCGATACGGCACAGGGTCTGGCCTCGCTGAATGTGACTCATCTGGCCGAGGTGGGCAATGAGGTGTGGGTTCTGACGAGTGACAGCGGCCTCCAGGCCATCTCGAAGACGGATTTCAGCATCCGTAACATCCGACTTCCCCGAGGACTGAAAGAACAGCCGTCGGTGATGATGGCCGATTCCGTGGGCCGACTTTGGTTGGGAGTCAAGGGCGGTATGTTGTGTTGGGATGTGGATTTTCTGGCCAATGACACAACGGCAGAACCGTACAGATATCATTTCCCGAATTACGGCAACAACCGTCCCCTCGACATGGCCTCGGTGGGCAACGCCCTCTGGGTGACATCGACCGACGGCGTATGGGTGGCTACGGTGGGCGATACGATTTGCCAGCGCATCCGTGCGCTGGGGCATCAATATCGGGCTGTATGCTACAGCCCCGACTACGATTGTCTCTATCTGGGAACCGAAGACGGACTGACGGTCGCCAGCCCCGAGGAATTGCATCAGAAACTTACGGACGATCCCATCCGGCTGACGGGTATTGAGGTAAACGGCGAAATGACTTATATCAACGGTTGGCAGAGTCTGCGCAAAGTGGAATACATGGGCTTTGCCCATCATCAGAACAACCTGGTATTCCACTTCTCGGACTTCCCCTACAACCGGCTGGTGAAAGACCGTTTTGTCTATCGTCTCCGCAACCGGGAGAAAGAATGGCTTGCCCTTCCTCCGGGCGAGGGAAGTGTCGAATACCACGATTTGCCGTCGGGCAACTATTGGTTTGAGGTGTCGCGAGTGGGCAGCGACGGAGAGTTGCTCAACCTGCTTTCGATGCCGTTCAAGATTTACTATCCCTGGTATTTCTCATGGTGGGCCATTCTGGTTTATTTGCTTATTCTGGCCTTCATCGTTGCCGCAGGCATCTATCTGTGGTACACCGGCAACAGGCTCCGTATCGAGCGGAAGGAGAAAGAACGTAACCGCGAACAGACGCGGGACAAGATGAAACTCTACGCCGATATGTCGCGCGAATTCATGGAGCCAGTCAATGGCATAGTGTCATCGCTGAGCGATGTGTTGAAGACGCAACGGGATGCAGATCCCGAACTCAAAACCAAGGTGGAGGAAGCCAACGGCAACGCCCTCCTGCTCTCGAAGATGGTTCATCGGCTCCTGGACTTTGACCGCATAGAGAATGACATCAACTCACCCCTGATGCTGACCCGTCAGGACATCTGTGCCCTGCTCAAAGATACCTACGAGACCTATAAAAACGGAGCTTTTGCACGCAACGGACTGACTTCCGACTTCACAAGCAATGTGGAGGAGTGTGTGCAGCCGGTTGACAAAATCAAGCTGGTGTCGGTATTCACCAACATTCTCAGCAATGCCGCCCGCTATACTCCGCGCGGCGGACATGTGGACGTGGATTTCCTGCTTTCGGGACGATATGTGCTCATCACCATAGCCGACAACGGAGTAGGCATTCCGGACGAGGATTTGCCCTATATCACCTCGGAAAGATATCACAAAGTGTCGAACAACCGTCGCCAAATGCACAGCGTGGGACAGGGACTTTATCTGTCGCGTCTGTATATTGAGATGCACGGTGGCACATTCGATATCCGATCAGAGGAGAAAAAGGGTACAAAAGTCACGATGTCGCTGATGCATGACACGGATTTGGGTCCCTCTGCCGTCGAAGAATCCCACACGGATGCCAACATGCGTCTCTTGCGTCTGGAGGACAAAGATTTCGCGGAGCGTATAAAGGGTATCATACTTCGCAACATGGACGATGCTGCTTTCGACGAGAACCGTCTGTGCAAGATGGTGGGGTTGGGCTTAGGTGCCGTGAACGACCGTCTGTCCAAAGAACTC
>CALBPV010000084.1 GCA_937899265.1 uncultured Bacteroidales bacterium | reverse complement strand
CGTGCCGATACTGATGACCATAATCACGACGAACAGGAAGAATACGGAGATTTTGCGCATACTCTGCCTCATCGACTCCAAGAGCAGATGTCCCTCTTCGAGGAAAGAGAAGAGTTTGAAGACCCTGAAAATGCGTATCAGGCGGAAAGACCTGAGCACCATCATGAACCGTGCTCCGTGGAAGAAATAGCCCAGATAGGGAGGCAGGGTGGCCAGCAGGTCGATGATGCCGAAGAAACTCAGGGCGTATTTCCTCGGGTTGGGCGAGCAGTAAAGTCTGGCCAGATATTCGAACGTGAAGAAAATCGTGAACAGGTATTCCAGCACAACCATCGAGGCCATAATCCAGCGTATGTGGGCAAACAATGTGTCGAACATTGTAATGAGGATGCTGAGCAGGATGAACACAATCAGAAGGATATCGAAGAGTTTGCCCTCGGGCGTGTCGCTCTCGAAGATGATGGTGTAAAGCTTCTGCTTCAACTTTTCGTTGTGCATAAAGGCGTGCCAACGCGCCTTCAGTCGTGCTATAATTCCGAACTTGGCCATAGTTGTCGGGATGAAGAAACCGTCTGTTTTTGGCTGCAAAGATAATAAAAAATCTTCAAAGGAAGGGCATCAAAAGTGACAAAAATGAAAAAATATACCTCAAAAAACAAATCTTTTCCATTTTCTTGCATCAATTTCAAAAAAATTGGCTATCTTTGCAAGGTTTTTTCCCAGGGCATCGACAAAATGAAATGCAGAAAAGAGATAAAACTTTGGTTTAATTCACAGTTTATTTTTACTTTTTTCCAAAACAAATGCATAGAATCCTATTCCGGCGTTATCGCAACCTGAGCAATGTTGCGAACGCCAAGACGGTGATAGGCGGTTTTCTGGCCATTGCACTCTACATTATCCTGTCTGTCATCCCCTCAGAGTGGTACGGACTCCCCGGAATCTCGGATGTCGAACGCCGTATGGTGGCCATCTTTGTTACCGCAGCTCTCCTGTGGCTCTCTGAGGCCGTTCCCACGTGGGTCACATCGGTCATTATCATCTTCGTGATGCTCATGACGGTTTCCGACTCGTCGCTTATCTGGTTCCGTGAGGGTGACAATGTGGGCACGCTCATTTCGTACAAGGAAATCCTCGCCACGTTCTCCGACCCCGTCATTATCCTCTTTATCGGCGGTTTCATTCTCGCCATCGGAGTGGCCAAGGTGGGCCTTGATGCCTGGATGGCCAAAGTATTGCTCTATCCCTTCGGCACACGTTCGAGTATGGTGCTCTTAGGCTTCATTCTGGTCACGGCCATCTTCTCGGCCTTTATCTCGAACACGGCCACCGCAGCCATGATGCTGGCCTTCCTGGGTCCTGTGTTGCGGGCACTTCCTGCCAACGGCAAGGGACGTGTTGCACTGGCGATGGCCATTCCCTTGGGGGCGAATATCGGCGGTATGATGACCCCCATAGGTACGCCTCCCAACGGCATCGCCCTCAAGTATCTCAATGCTCCGGCCTCGGAGGGCGGTCTCGACATGGGACTATCGTTCGGGGACTGGGCTGTCCGCATGGTGCCCATCACACTCCTTGTGCTCCTCCTCGGCTGGCTCATTATCCTGTGGCTCTTTCCCTTCCGTGACAAACACATCAAGCTCGAAATCGAGTCCAAACTCAAGAAAGGCTATAAGACCTGGATGGTGGCCATCGCCTTTGTGCTTACCGTTGTCGTATGGTTCACGGGACAGTGGAACGGCATCAATGCCAATGTGGCAGCCTTCCTTCCCATCATGTTGCTTTGTATGACGGGTATCATCTCGAAGAAAGATTTGCAAACCATCGACTGGTCTGTACTCTGGATGGTAGCAGGCGGTTTTGCCCTCGGTCTCGGATTCAACAAATCGGGTCTGGCCCACGACCTTGTGAACGCCATTCCCTTCGCCGAGTGGTCGCCTCTTGCCGTTGTCATCGGTGCCGGTCTCATCTGCTGGTTGCTTTCCAACTTCATTTCCAACTCGGCCACGGCAGCCCTCCTTGTCCCCATCCTCTGTGCTGTGGGCATCGGCATGGGAGATGCCTTGACACCCGTGGGCGGCAATCTGACGCTTCTCATCGGCATTGCAATGGCCGCCTCGTTGGCTATGACACTCCCCATTTCCACCCCTCCCAATGCGTTGGCCGCCTCTACGGGCTTCATCCAACAGAGCGATATGGCCAAAGCCGGCTTGCTCATCGGTGTGCTCGGTGGTATCGTAGGATACATGATGCTCATCTTCGTCTTCAACTGAACCGATTGTTGATAACATTCTCGCGCGCGTACCTTATTATATATAGGGTGCGCGCGTTTCCGTTCTGTTGGCAAGTATGCGTACCGCCCCGGTCTTTTTGATTCGGAGAATGCCGGAAAATTCTCATTTTGGAGGCTGAATGTGCCATCGATGCGTATATTTATTCAAAAATGCGTTAAAAATAATGATTTTTTGAAATTTTTTTCCGAAATATTTGGAAATTTGAAATAAATACCTTATCTTTGCATCGCAAAAAGTCAGAAAAAACAGATTTTTCAAACTTTATGTCACTTTTAACAAAAGATACAAAGAATAATCAATAACAAACTGTAACAATCATCCAAAAACTTCAAACAAATGAAAGCATCTGAAGTAATTGCAAATTTGGAGAAAAGATTCCCCAATGAACCTGAGTACATTCAGGCAGTGACTGTAGTGTTGAACTCCATCGAGGAGGAATATAACAAACACCCCGAGTTCGAGAAAGCCAATCTCATCGAGCGTCTCTGTATTCCAGAGCGTATCTACCAGTTCCGTGTGACTTGGCAGGACGACAACCACGTAATCCACACCAATATGGGTTACCGTATCCAGCACTCGAATGCCATTGGCCCCTACAAGGGCGGTCTCCGTTTCCACCCCTCTGTAAACCTCTCCATTCTCAAGTTCCTCGCATTTGAACAGACATTCAAGAACTCACTGACAACCCTTCCCATGGGTGGCGCAAAGGGTGGTTCCGACTTTGACCCCGCCGGCAAGTCCGATCCCGAAATCATGCGTTTCTGCCAGCAGTTCATGAGTGAGCTCTATCAGTATATCGGTGCTGATGTCGATGTTCCCGCAGGCGACATCGGTGTCGGCGGTCGCGAAATCGGCTATCTCTATGGTATGTATAAGAAGGTGACCCACGCCTACACGGGCGTTCTCACCGGCAAGGGTCTCAGTTTTGGCGGCTCGTTGATTCGTCCCGAAGCTACCGGCTACGGCAACATCTACTTCCTTCAGGAAATGCTCGCTACCCGTGGCATCGACATCGAGGGCAAGACCATCGTTGTTTCCGGTTCCGGCAACGTTGCCCAGTACACCATCCAGAAGGCTATGCGTCTCGGTGCCAAGGTTGTGACCTGCTCCGACCACAACGGTTACGTATATGATCCCGAGGGCTTCAACGAGGAGAAACTTGCTTACCTCATGGAACTCAAGAACGTTCGTCACGGCCGCGTGAAGGAATATGCCGAGCACTATGGACTCAAGTATGTGGCCGGTGCCCGTCCGTGGGGCGAGAAGTGCGACATCGCTCTTCCCTCTGCCACCCAGAACGAGATTAACGAGGAGGAGGCCAAGACACTTGTCAAGAACGGTTGTATTGCCGTCAGCGAAGGTGCCAACATGCCCTCCACTCCCGGTGCCATCAAGGTTTTCCAGGAGAGCGGTCTGCTCTATGCTCCCGGCAAGGCCAGCAACGCAGGCGGTGTGTCAGTATCCGGTCTCGAAATGGCTCAGAACTCTGTACGCTACTCCTGGTCGGCTGAAGAGGTTGACAACAAACTCCACGACATCATGCGCCAGATTCATGCAGCTTGCGTGAAGTACGGCAAGAACGAGGACGGTTCCATCAACTACGTCAAGGGTGCCAATGTAGCCGGCTTCATGAAGGTGGCTGAGGCCATGATGGCTCAGGGTGTGGTTTAATCCTCTCCCTCCCGAACGGCAAACTTGCAGGCCGACTCATTGATATTCATCACCCTATAAGAAAACCGGATTCCCTCCGTAAGCCTGCAGGGATGCTTTTCAACGAATCATTCTATCCTCTTTTCAATATTTGACAGAGGGGAGCCCCGCGTGAAGTCGGGCTCCCCTTTTTCAATAGCAGACAGCAAAATTATAAAAGACATCCTCCTCCTGACAATGACGGACGGAGCATTTGTGTCCTGAAAAGACTTATGTCATTGATTTGTAATACAAAAGAATATGGAACGACCCACAACCGAACGCATACTTAGTATTTTCAAGGAGCTGAACGGCGTACCGCGCCCTTCACATCACGAGGAACGCGTGGCCGACTGGCTCTGCAATTTTGCAAGGCGGCTCAATCTGCCATACGAACGAGATGCCGAAAACTGTGTGGTGATACGCAAGCCCGCCACGCCGGGCTATGAATCTTCAGAACCCATCGTGCTGCTCAATCACATGGACATGGTCTGCGTGGGCATGAATGACCCGCTGAACGACCCCGTCGTAGCCTGCGAAGAGAACGGATGGCTCCGGGCACGCGGCACCTCGCTGGGAGCCGACAACGGTATCGGGCTCTCGATGGCGCTGGCTGTGCTGGAGAGCGAAGGCTTGGAACATCCTGCCCTGGAGGTGATGACCACCACCAACGAGGAGGACGGCATGACGGGCGCGGCCCGGTTGGGGGAGAACTTCCTGAGCGGTCGCAAGGTCATCAACCTCGACTCGGAGGACTACGACACCATCACCACGGGAGCTGCGGGCGCCTGCTTGCAGTTGCACCGACTGCCTCTGCACCCCATGGCATCGCCCAAGGGAAAATACCGTTGGTACCGAATCCGCTTCGAAGGCGGATTGGGTGGCCACTCCGGTGTAGATATCAACAAGGGACGCTGCAGTGCCGTCATTCCGGCATGGGCCATTCTGGCCGCAATTTACAATGAGTTTGACCTGTGGCTGTCGGACATCCGCGTGGGCGAAGCCAACGCCTCCATCGCCTCGACGGCTGAGCTGACCCTTTGTGTGCCCTCGGGCGAAGCTTCGGAGTTCGTCAAGGCTCAGGAGGAAAGCATGAACCGCTGGTTGGCCGAGGAATACGGGAGCGGCGATGCGGGCATGCACTGCACCGTCACCAAATGCGAACGCGCCGATACCGTCTTCCCCACGGAGAGTTTCCTGGCAATGATGAGCTGCCTGGAACAGATTCCCCAGGGAGTGATAGCCATGAGCACGACGATGAAGGATACGGTGGAGACATCGAACAATGTGGGTCGCATCCGTACGGAGAACGGAGACCTGCTGGTGAGCACCCACACACGCAGTTTCTCGGATAGCGAGACAGAACGGGTGAGCCGCGAGATAGCCGCCACCTTCGCTGCTGCAGGCGGCCGCTCCGAGACAGTGATGACGGCACCCGCTTGGCAAGAAGATTCCGGCTCAGCTTTCATCGACACAGTGAGCGATACATTTCGCGATGTGCTGGGATGGAAGCCCCGCAGGGTGGCGATGCACTTTGTGCTGGAAGCCGGATTCTTTGTGCGCCGTTTCCCGGGGATGCAAATAGCCTGCATAGGACCCCGCATCATAGAACCTCACTCTGCCTCAGAGCGTGTGGAACTCAAGACCATAGATGACATACGGCAAGTGCTCATCGAGTTGCTGCGCCGTCTCAAATGAACTACTTGCCGGAGTCTTGTTTCCATTTGGCGAGGAAGGCCTCAAAGCGCGCCTGAGTCTCCTCTCTGAATGTGACGGATTCGGGGAGTTGTGGGTCAAAGAAGCGGTGGTTGAGGGCGGCGAGGATGGGGCGTAACTCGTCGATGTAACGGAGGGTGTCGGGAGAGAAGGCCACATCGGAGAGCCGTTCCCAAATGTAATCGACAGCCTGGGGCGAGGGATGGAGCATGTCGGGCGCATAGAAACGGTAGTCACGGAGTTCGTCCAGAAGCAGTTCGTAGGCGGGAAAATACCAACAACTGTCGGAATGGCGGCGTACAAAGTCATCGGCAGCGAGGAGGAGAACGGCTTTAGACAGCCGGCTTCCGTGAAAGCCGTATTTGGCATAGCGGATGGGACTGACCGTGACAACAACTTTCACCTCGCTGTTGCGTTCGCTGAGGAGGGCGAGGGTCTCCTCGAGACAACGCGTGCACTCTTCCACGCTCATTTCTTCCTCGTTGAAGAGGCCAGCGGGACGCTTGGCACAGTTATCGACAATTTCTCCAGTTTCCCGAAGCCGCCAGACATGATTGGTGCCGAGGGTGAGAAAAGCGACATCGGCTATGAACGGGGTGCGACGGACGCTGTGGAGTACGCTCACGGGATTGTACATCGTGCCGTAGGGATTGACCTCGGCAGTGAATTGCTGCTCAATGAATTTCTGTCCGATATTGTCGGCAAAGCAGGAGCCGACAAAGAGCAATCGGCTGCGGGGCGAGATGCTCCAGCCGGGAGCTGTGATTTGGACGGGGGTATTGAATTTCATTTTTTTTTGAAAGACGGGGGAAGTTAATATTTGAGAAAAGAATGAGCCCCGATTCACATCGGAACTCATTGACATTCATCACTTAATATTTATTTACTAGATCTGTTACTCTTTGCGTTGTTTTGCATCGCAAAGGTAGGCCAAATATTCGAGAAAAACAAATAATTGTCTGAAAAAGTACTTTTCGGGGGAAAATTTTTCTTGGAAACATGTTTTATAACATAAATTTCCGTATTTTTATTCTGTTTTTTTGAATCCCAACAAAGCCTCGGCATTGGCCAACGCTTCGGGTGTGAGCGACGACCCGGAGAGGAGACGTGCTATCTCATCCACACGCTGCGAAGGGGAGAGCGCAGTGATGCGGGTTCGGGTATCATCGGACATATCTTCCTTGAAGATGTAGTAATGGGTGTCGCCTTTGGAAGCCACTTGGGGCAGGTGTGTGATGGTGATGACCTGACAATGGGCCGCTATGTCGGCCATCATTTCGCCCATGCTGTCGGCTGTGGGGCCGGAGACTCCTGTGTCGATTTCGTCGAAGACGATGGTGGGCAGCATACGGGTTGAGGCAATGAGCGCCTTGACAGCCAACATGAGACGGGATATTTCGCCGCCGGAAGCCACCGCATCGACAGAGAGAAGGGGCTGTCGCTTGTTGGCCGAGAAAAGGAAGGCGATGCGGTCGGCACCCGAAGGGGAGAAGTCGTCCAGCGGTGTGATATCGACGCGGAACTGCACATGGGGCATGCCGAGTCCGGCCACACGGGCTACCAACGCCTTCTCGAAGGCTGAGGCGGCTTTGCGCCGTGCTGCCGTGAGGTCGGCAGCGCAGCTGGCAGTGGCTTTTGTGCGGTCGCTCTCTTCAGCGCGGAGTTCATCGAGGAGCCCGTCGCTGCCGTCGAACTGCTGCAGACGCGACTGTAACTCGTCACGCAACGCAATGAGGTCGGCAAGGTTGTCGAGTCCGTGTTTCTTGAGGAGCGAATAGAGCTGGTCCAAGCGGGCTTCGACCTGTTCCATGCGCTGAGGGTCGAAATTGACGTTCTCGGCATCTGTCCCGACCTCTCGGGCGATGTCGGCCAGGTCGATGGCATCGGTTTCGAGGCGATCGGCCCATTCGCGTACGGCTGGATAAACTGTCTCAAGGCGGCGGGTTGTGCGTGCCAGAGAGGAGAGTGTGGCCACGATGTCGGACTCGTCGCCCTGAAGGGTTGCAGCCACTGAAGAGAGCGACGATTTGATTTCTTCGGCATGGGAAAGGAGGTCCTGTTCGGCCTCCAACAGCGAAAGTTCGTCTGGATTCTCAAGTCGGGCTTCCGACAGCTGCTGCCATTGGAATCGGAGGTAGTCGGCCTCTTGTGCCGTCCGTCGTGCCTCGTCTTGAAGGTCGGCAATGCGACGGCGAATAGCCGTGAGGGCCATGTAGCTCTCCTGATAGCGGGACAGGATGTCGGCATCGCCGGCAAGGGTGTCGATGACACTCTGTTGGAAAGCTCCCTTGCCGAGCAGCAGATTCTGATGTTGGGAGTGGATGTCGATGAGCTGTTCGCCCAGACTGCGCAGCACGGGCAACTGAACGGGAGTATCGTTGACAAAAGCGCGACTTTTGCCCGAAGCCGCTATCTCGCGGCGGATGACGGTGGAGACGGCATCGTAGTCGAGGTCGTTGGACTCAAAAAAGGAGTCGAGGCCGTAGCCGGAGATGTCGAACACGGCTTCAACCACACATTTTGAGGCTCCGGAACGCACGGCTTTGGAGTCGGCTCTTCCACCCAAAACGAGCGAGAGGGCACCCATGATGATAGATTTGCCGGCACCCGTTTCGCCCGTCAAGACAGTGAATCCCGGCGAGAGCGGCATCTCCAAATGGGTGATGAGGGCGTAGTTGTCGATAGTGAGATTTTTGAGCATGGAGAAATGGGATGGTATTGCGCCTTCAGAGACGCGAGGGGTTACTCCTTGTATTCTTTCTTGATGGCGGAGAGCTGGGAACTGTAGGTGGGATAACAGTCGCGAAGCTGCTCATAGACGGCATTCTTTTCGCTCATGGGCGCTTCGGACCAGATGTTGACCAGTTCGTCGAGTTTGCTGTTGATGAAGAGTGAGAGCAGTGGTGTTTTGGCATCGACCGAGCGTATTTGTTTAAGTACGGGCAGCGCCGAAGTAATCTGGTTGCGTCCCTTGTCCATTGACTGATACATGGCATCGAGTCCGAGTCGGTGATAGGTGTACCAGAAGTCTCGGAAAGGCGACTGCGACTCGGCCAGCAGGGCCGTGATGAGAGCGTGACGGTTGTTGTCCGAATCGAAAGCTTTCCATCCGGGACCGTCGGAACTCTGCATCATAGCGACGATGTTGCTGCACGTTTGGAAATAGGCTTCACCGCCGCGAGGAGAGAACGAGTCAAAGTCGAGGCCCAGGATGAGATAGACATAGTAGGCACTGACAGCGATGAGCTCGTTGTCGAGCTGATAGGCGTTGTAGTTAAGCATCTGCCCCTCGGTGTAGGTGAAAGTGAGCTGATTGTCTTTCCAGTTGAGCGTCGAGGTGTTGTAGGTCGAATAATAGACCGGACGGGAGGCCTGGACGGTGAGTGTGGCCTTGTAGGTGTCATCCGCCGGCATCGACGAGATGACGAACGCAAAGGTGCAGGCAATCTTTTCCTGATTGGCGAATTGGAGAGTGGTCCACTGTTGGTTGTTGATAAGCTCTGACAAGTCGTTTTGGAGCGTCTCGAAACGGTCGCGATAGGCGGTTTCGAGCTGCTGGACATTGAAAGTGACTTTGGCTTCGAGTTCCTGAGCAGGCGCAGAGGGCATGCTCAGGATTCCCAGACAGACGGCGCACAACAGACGGCGGCAGATGGAGAGCAGACGCATCGGGATGGAGGGTAGGAACAATTATCGGATGACTTTGTCCTCAAGGTCCCAGCCCATGATGGCCGAAATCTGAGGAATGAGGGTGGAAGCTATCTTGCGCTGTCCCTGATAGTTGGGATGCCAGTCGGCACCCATGTCGCGAGCTTCGGTGACGATGCCGTTCATAGGGTGCGCAAAATGAACGTTGGAATCGGCAGCCTGGGTTTGTCGCAAGGCTTCGAGAGCCGTGTGGAGATAGGCCACCGAACTGTGGGGTTCGATACAGAGGATAGGGAGCTCCGCGCCGTAATGTTCTCGCAGGGAGGTGATGAGACGGCTGTAGTTGCCTACATATTGGGAGACTTCGGGGATGGCGGTAGGTGAGAAGTCATTGGTGCCCAAATTTATCATGACGAGCGACGGCGTGTAGGAACGGAAGTCGTAAGTGAGGCTGTCGCTTTCGTCAAGCACCCGGTTGTGGCGCACGAGCATGTTGACATCTTCCATCTGGCGGGGACTGGCCCACCAACGGCAGATGCCCTGCCCGGAATGGGCGCAGAGCACGTAGTCTGCTCCGAAGTAGCGTGCGATGATGGGGGTGTAAGCGTGGTCGCAGTTCTCGGTCTCAGTGCTGTAGGGCTCTGTGGCTTTGGTCGCATCGGCTCCATAGCCGCAGGTGTAGCTGTCGCCGTAGGTCTCGATGAGACGCTCGCGTATGGGAAGTTTGGAGAGGGTGCCGCGCGCATCGAGCAGGATGCGGTGGAGGGTGATACTGCCGTCTTGTCCCTCGGTGCATTTCTGGAGGCGGAGCGTGTGGCTGCCCCCCTTGAGTTTGGTTGCCAGGACGTAGGTTCGGGGTTCGGAACCGGAAATCTTGATTTTGGCTACCCACTCACCGTCGATGAAGACGTTGTGGAATGTGACACCGCGTGCAGAGGCTTCAACGGCGATGGAAGAGCCCGTGAAGGTACATTGCATCTGGGTTCCAACCCAATCGTAGAGAACACTGCCGTCAGGGGCAACGGCCACACGTCCGATGAAGGTGGCTTCGGAGGGTGCAACGGTCCGAGTGGCTGCCGTAATCTGAGAGAAGCACAAAGACAGCAGGGAAAGGAAAAATATGGAATGTTTCATCGTTTCATCAGGTTGAGTTTGATTTTGGTGAGAATCTTTTTGGCTGCAGCAGGGAAGTCTCCGTTCATCATCCAAGCGTAGTAGTTGGGCTCCAAACTGAGTACCTCCTCGACAGGTTTGCCCTTGTGTTTGCCGAAGTTGAAGCAGACACGGTGCTCTGCGTCATAGACAAAGGTGCCGGCCATATCGACAAAGTTGTTCATGCGCGAGAAGGTCTCGAGGTCGCCCACATTGGGACGGAGGTCATCGTAGCGCTCCAGTTGAGCCTGCAGCACTTCCCACGTGGCGCGTGTGTCGGCATCGGATGAGTGGGCATTCGAGAAGCCCTCGGGATTGACGTAGAAACGGTAGGCTGCATCAAGGTTACGGCGTTCCTTTTTGTGGAAGATATTCTGCACATCGATGTAGTGGGCTTTGTCGAAGAGAGACGTGTCGCAGCCCGCGCGCAGCATTTCTTCGATGAGAAGCGGCACATCGAACTTGTTGGAATTGAAGCCGGCGAAATCGCAGCCCGTGAACTCCTCAATGAGCTTGGGAGCCAGTTCCTTGAAGGATGGAGCCGAGGCAACCATCTCGTCAGTGATGCCCGTGAGATTCTGGACTTCCTGAGGAATGGGACATCCGGGATTGACGTAACTGCCGCCGGGACGTTCTTCGCCCGAGGGCATTACTTTAATCCAAGAAATCTGGATAATACGGTCGGTGGCAACATTAAGCCCCGTGGTTTCCAAATCGAAAACCACGAGGGGCCTGTTGAGATGAAGTTTCATGGGGAAATCAGAATTCGTTGAGCATCATGGGCATGATGAGCATGAGCAGGTCTTCGTTCTCCTGATTCTGGACAGGTACGATGAGACCGGCACGTGCGGGATCGGAGAGACGGAGCTCAACCTCGTCGGCATTGATGGTGTTGAGAATCTCGATGAGGAAGCCGGCGCGGAAACCTATCTTCATGGGCGTACCGTCGTAAGTGCAGGTAACGGTCTCGATGCCGGAGTGGCTGTAGTCCATGTCCTGAGACGAGATGGTGAGGAGATTCTTGTCGAGCTCGAACTTAATCTGATTGGTGGCCGAGTTGGCGAAGACGGAAATACGGCGAACCGCATTGATGAAGACCTGACGGTCGATAATCATGTGGTTCACGTTGTTCTTGGGGATAACGGCCTCGTAGCGGGGGAAACGACCCTCAATGAGACGGCAGGTTATCTGATAATCACCCACGGTGACGCTGGCGCTTTTCTCATCCCACTGGATGACAGCATTGTCCATATCCTTGGAGATGGAGTTCTTGATGAGTGTGGCGGGCTTCTTGGGCAGAATGAAGCTGGACTCGAAGCCGGGCATGACACCTGTATTGACGAGGCGTACGAGCTTCTTGGAATCGGAGGCCACAAACACCACCCGGTCGGACTTGATGTCGAAATAGATGCCGTTCATGACGGGACGAAGCTCATCGTCGGCGGTGGCAAAGAACGTGCTTTGGATGCCGCTCAAGAGCACCTGGGCGGGCATTTCGACACGGGAAGCATCTTCGCTGAGCGGCTTGGGAAGGGGATATTCCTTGGCGTTCTCTGCGATGAAGTTGTATTTGCCGTTTTGGTAGTGGACAAAGACCTCGAGATTGTCATCGTCCACCTCGAAACGAAGCGTCTGCTGGGGCATCTCCTTAATGGGGTCGATGAGAGTCTTGACGGGTACTGCGAACGAACCCTCGCCGGTGACGTTCTCAATGGCAGTGGAGGTAACTATGGTCGTGTCACCGTCGGAGGCCGTCATGGTGAGTTTGTCGGGCTGAACCTGGAACAGGAAGTTGTCCAGGATGGGCATTGAATTCTTGCTAATCAGAACGTGGCTGATTGTAGTCAGATGACTGAGAAGTTCGGAGCTGAGGACTTCAAATTTCATATTATATCGTATTTAAAATGTTTAATTATAGAGAATGTTTATAATTGAAATATTGGGGCAAATATACGAAATATTTTGAGAAGATGCAAATTTTTGGGAAGAAATTTTTGTCTTTTTGTATATTTTAAATGGTATAGGGCTCAAAACTGGGAAAAGAAGGCTAAAAAAAGTGCTGCGAAATGAGATTCGCAGCACTGAAATATGAAGTTCTCCCAGCAGAAAGGGGGTGGCGAAATTCAGACACGGGAGAGCACGGTCTTGAGATAGAGCCACATTTTGGGAACCGATTCGATGAGGCAACGTTCCTCGGGCGTATGTACATCGCGCAACGTGGGTCCGAACGAAATCATATCGACATCGGGGTACTTGGTGAGGAAAAGACCGCACTCAAGACCGGCATGGATAGCGAGGATTTCTGCCTTCTCGTGGAAGAGTTCTTCGTAAACGTCGGAACAAATCTTGACGATGGGAGCAGAAGGATTGGGATTCCATCCCGGATAGCCGTCGCTTTGACGCACTTCGGCACCGGCGAGTTCAAAGACGGTCTTGACCATGAGGGCAATCTCGGCTTTTTGGCTCTCAACGTTGGAACGCTGGGATGTGGCTACCTCGATGAAGCCCGTGCGGTTCATCTTGACTGATGCGAGATTGGTGGAGGTCTGAACGAGATTCTCCATCGTGTGGCTCATGGCATAGACACCGTGAGGACAAGCGATGAGGGCGCGGAGGAAGCGGTCGGTGACACCCTGTTCGATGACCGTCGCCGGAGCCTCGGTGCTCTGGATGTTGAACTTCACGCCTTCCTCGACATTGCGGTATTCGTCCTCGACGGCAGCCGCAAAGCAGTTGAGTTCGGCCACTACAGCCTCTTTGCGCGAGGCGGGGAATCCGACCAGGGCTTCAGCTTCGCGGGGAATGGCGTTGTGTTTGTCACCGCCGTGGAAATCGCTCACTACAAGGGTATCGGGCTGGGAGAGGAGGAATCGGGCGAGGAGCTTGAGTGCGTTGGCGTGACCCTCATGGATTTGTCCGCCCGAGTGTCCGCCCTTGAGACCCTCGACAGAGATGTGTGCGTAGAAAAGGTTGGAGGGCGCGGGTACGGATGCGTAGCGGAACGTAGCCACGGTGTCCTGCCCTCCGGCACAGCCGATGTATAGGAGATTGTCCTCTTCGGAGTCGAGATTGATGAGTATTTTGCCTTGCAGCAATCCGGCTTGGAGGTTGTTGGCTCCCGTCATGCCGGTCTCTTCATCGTAGGTGAAGAGCGCTTCCATCGGGCCGTGGGGGAAGGAGTCGTCGGTAAGGGCGGCCAGACCGAGGGCTACGCCGAGTCCGTCGTCAGCACCCAGTGTCGTGCCACGTGCACGAACCCACTCGCCGTCGATAACAGTTTGGATGGGATCGTTGTCGAAATCTATCTCGACTCCTTTGACTTTTTCGCAGACCATATCCATGTGGCCTTGGATGGTAACCATGGGACTGCCTTCGCGTCCGGGCGTGGCAGGCTTGCGCATGATGACGTTGCCGGTCTCATCGACCTGACACTCAAGATTGTGTTTGGAGGCAAAGTCAACAAGCCACTGACGAATCTTGCCTTCTTTCTTTGACGGACGAGGAATTTTGGTAATCTCGTCGAAGATGCTCCATACGTTTTGGGGCGCTAAATCTTTAATTTCCATAAAAATGCTGTATAAAAATACTTAAAATTGAGTTTTAATCTTAAAAAAAATACAAAGCGTGCCGTAGTATCAAAGAAAAGAGTTATCTTTGCAGTTGCAAAGTTACGACAATGTGACGAAAAAAACAAATATTTTTGGTTTTTTTAGACAAAAATCGTGCTTTGTTTTGAAATTTAATCATCTTATGTGGCAAACTATAGTCATTTCGCTCATCTTTGTGGGCATTGCATTGGCTCTGTTGGCGGTGAAGATTATCTTCGTCAAAGACGGTAAGTTCCCCAACACCCATGTCTCGGGGTCGAAGGCCCTGCGTGAGCGCGGCATCCATTGCAACGAGACACAGGATTGGGAGGAACAACACCGCACAGGCCTCTATAAAGATACGGAGATAACGAAAATCAAAGAGTAGAAACTAAAACAAACATTATTAAATATTAAGATGAAAAAACATTTTACAATTGCTGCCGTAGCTGTCATGATGGCTGCTGCAGTTACGGGTTGCCAATCGAACGGCTCACAGAGCAGTGAGGTAGTACGTACGGTAGCCTTGAGCGACACGATGAAACTTCCCATTGCTTACATCAATGTGGATTCGTTGCTGATTAGTTACAACTATGCCAAGGACCTCAACGAGGAGTTCGTGAAGAAGGCCGAGGATGCCCGCAGCAAGGTGAACGCCCAGATGCAGCGTTTCCAGAAGGACTACAACGACTTCCAGCGCAAGCTCCAGACCAATGCCTTCTTGAGCGAAGACCGTGCCAAGCAGGAAGCCAACCGTCTTCAGGAACGCCAGATTGAAATCGAGAAACTTCAGGAACAGCTCCAGCAGGAACTCAATGTGCAGCAGGCTCAGATGAACCAGCGTCTCAACGACACCGTTCGCACCTACCTGCGCGAGATGAATGAGGTGAAGAAGTACGAGTTGATTCTTTCGAACACAATGTACGACAACATCCTCATCGACTTCCCCAAGTATGACATCACGGGTGAGGTAATTGAAGCTTTGAACGCCCGCTATGCCAAGACCAAAGTTTCGAAATAAAATCCGGTTTCAATTATATTTTTGTGATTCAAATAATCCCCGGCAGATAAGCAGCTGTCGGGGATATTTCGTCGGTCGTAAGGAGCGGTTTCAGAGTTTGTGGTTGTCGGCGTCTTTTTGGCGTATTTCCACGTGGCGTATCTTTCCGGAGATGGTCTTGGGGAGTTCATCGACAAACTCGATAACACGCGGATATTTGTAGGGAGCCGTAACACGCTTGACGTGGTTCTGGATTTCCTTGGCGAGGGCATCGCCTGCCTTCTCGCGATAGGAAGGAGCCAACACAATGGTGGCTTTGACCACCTGACCGCGTACAGGGTCGGGCACGCCTGTGATGGCGCATTCCATCACGGCGGGATGGGTCATGCACGCCGATTCGACCTCGAAGGGACCGATGCGGTAGCCGGAAGACTTGATGACATCGTCGGCGCGGCCCACAAACCAGAAGTAGCCGTCGGCATCGCGATTGACCACATCGCCGGTGTAGTAGATGCCGTTGCGATGGGCGAGTTCTGTGAGTACGGGATTGTGGAAATACTCCTTGAAAAGGCCAAGCGGTTTGCCTTCATCGGTGCGGATGACCAGCTGGCCGTTCTCGCCGGGTTTGCAGCTCTCCCCTCGTTCGTTGAGCACATCCACTTTATACTGCGGGCCGGCCACGCCCATCGAACCCGGACGGGGAGTGACCCAGGGATAGGTAGCGATGGAGAGTGTCGTTTCGGTTTGTCCGTAACCCTCCTTGAGCCGGATGCCCGTGAGTTGTTCCCATTCCTGATAGACGGTGGGGTTGAGGGCTTCGCCAGCGATGGTGCAATAGCGGAGGTGAGAGAGGTCGTACTGTCGGAGATCTTCGCGTATCATGAAACGGAACACAGTGGGCGGAGCACAAAATGAAGTGATTTTGTAGTCTTGGATGACATGAAGTAGCTTGTCGGCTTCGAATTTGCCGTCGAAGTCATAGACAAAGATGGTGGCACCGAAAATCATCTGGGCATAGAACTTGCCCCAAACGGCCTTGCCCCAACCGGTGTCGGCCAGTGTGAGATGGAGCGAGGTCTCGTTGAGGTTGTGCCAAAGCCCCGTGACGATGTGTCCCAACGGGTAAGTGAAGTCGTGCACCACCATCTTGGGTTCGCCCACGGTGCCCGAGGTGAAATACATCAACATGGGATCGCTGTTCTTGGTCTTGTGTTCGGGGCGCTGGAACTTGGGAGCCGCATTGACCCCCTTCCAGAAGTTGAGCCAGCCTTCGGCATATTCGGGGCCGATGGAGATGCGGTATTGGAGGGAGGGCGATGTGGGCATTGCATCGTTGATATGCTGCATCACAAGCGGGTCTCCGCAGGCAATGATGGCGCGGATACCGGCCGAGTTGCAGCGATAGGCCACGTCGTAGCCGGTGAGCAGATGGGTGGCGGGAATGACGATGGCACCGATTTTACAGAGAGCCACCATACAATACCACCATTCGATTCTGCGTTTGAGGATGAGCATCACGCGATCCCCCTTCTCAATGCCGAGGCTGCGCAGGTAGGCTGCGACCTGGTCGCTCTTCTCTTTATATTGGGCATAGTTGACGTGGAGAATGCCGCCTTGGTCGTTGGTCCAGAGGATGGCTGCCTTTTGGGGGGCAACACGAGCCCACTCATCAACAATGTCGTAGCCGAAATTGAAATTCTCGGGAACTTCGACATGGAAGTTCTGCATAAAGTCTTCGTAAGAGGAAAACTTAGTCTGACGGAGATATCTTTCTATCATAAATGAAATTTTGATGCTGCAAAGATACACATTATTTAATATAAACAAGGGCAGAAAGTATGGAAATGTCGAAGTTTTATCGTTTATTGTGGTTCTTGACGGGATTTTTGAAAAGATAATGTCGGATTTTAACAAAAAATAAGGAATCGCCCTATGCTCAGTCTGAAACACAAGACGATTCCTTGGATTTGCAAATGCGAGTGCTAAAAAATGTTTAGCGCAGGTCTAAAAGAAGAAAATGAGCCAAACAATTACGTAAACGGGCAGCAGGATGCAGATGGCAAATTTGCCTATGTAGCCAAAGAACGAAGGCATGTCAATCTTGTTCTGCTCGGCGATGGCCTTGACCATGAAGTTAGGGCCGTTGCCGATATAAGTCATGGCACCGAAGAGCACAGCACCGCAGGCAATGGCCTCGAGCAGAATCTCGGGAATGGAGGCTACGATATTTTCGCTGGCAAAGGCAGCCAGGATGCTGTCGGGAAGACCGGTGGCTACAGTGTGGAAGGCGACAGCGGTGGGCGTATTGTCGAGGAACGAGCTGAGTGCACCGGTAGCGAAGTAGAAAGCTCCGGGGGTGGACAGTCCGAGTTCGGCAGCGTTGCTGCGCAGGAACATCAGTGCGGGTGTCATTGTGGCAAAGATGCCGACGAAGAGATAAGCTACCTCCACGATGGGAGCCCACGAGTAGTTGTTGTCGATGCGTACCACCTTCTTAGTGGTGAACCATGAGAGAAGGATGACGGCAATCAAAGCCCACTCGCGAAGGAGTTTGATATAGAAGGGAGCGTGTTCGTCGCCCATGGCGGGGATATAGCTCTCGTTGATGAAAATGACGCACGCAATGATAGCCGCCAGCCAAAGGATATTGATGCCGCCGCTGAATGTGATGGGATGTGTGTCGTTCTTGTCGGCAGTGAGGTTGGCCAAAGGTTCCTTCTTGTGGTAGTAGGTGTCCATGGCAAAGTAGATGCCCAAGAGCAGGATGCCCGTCACGAGCCAGATGGGGAAGAGATGGAAGAACCAGCCGAACGAAGCACCGCGAAGGAAGAGCATGAAGAGCGGCGGGTCACCGAGAGGGGTGAGCAGACCTCCACAGTTGGCCACCACGGCGATGAAGAAAAGCATCGTGTGGACTTTGTACTTTCGCTGCTGGTTGGTCGTGATGAGGGGACGAATCAAGAGCATAGCTGCGCCTGTGGTTCCCATGAAGGATGCCAATACCCAGCCGATGGCCAATATAATGGTGTTGACCAAGGGTGTGGCTTGGATGTCACCGCCGATGTGGATGCCGCCAGTGACAACAAAGAGCGCCAACAGAAGGATGATGAAGGGGACATAGTCATAAACCATCTGATGGATGAGTTCGTGACTCAGTCCGTTGGAAAGCATCCACCAAACTACGGGGATGCTCAGGACGATGGAAACGATGAGCTTGTTTTTGTTGCTTTCCCATATCTTTTCGAATGTGAGCGGAGCTACTGCAATGCAGAGCAGCATCAAGACGAAGGGGAGCAACATCAGGATAGGAATTTGAACAGTTTCTTCCATAGAGTGCAGGTTTTATAGTTATTGGAATATCGTTATCTCGTTATTTCGATATCTCGATATCTCGATATCTCGTTATTTCGACATTTCGAGGGGCTGGGTCATTTCGACTTCACTTTTAGTCGAGCTTCAGGACAGCCAGAAAGGCCGTTTGGGGCACTTCGACGCGTCCGATTTGTTTCATTCGCTTCTTGCCTCGCTTCTGAGCTTCAAGGAGCTTGCGCTTACGGGAGACATCGCCACCGTAGCATTTGGCCGTCACGTCTTTTCGCACCTGTTTGATGGTCTCGCGGGCAATGATTTTGGCACCGATTGCAGCCTGTACAGCCACATCGAATTGCTGGCGGGGGATGAGATCCTTGAGTTTTTCGCACATCCTGCGGCCAAACGGAACGGCATTGTCGCGATGGGTGAGTGTCGAGAGGGCATCAACGGGTTCGCCGTTGAGGAGAATGTCGAGCTTCACAAGGTTGGAGGGGCGATAGTCGTGGATATAGTAGTCGAACGAAGCGTATCCCTTGGAGATGGACTTGAGCTTGTCGTAGAAGTCAATGACAATTTCGCCCAATGGCAAGTCGAACAGAATCTCGACACGTCCGCCCGAGATATAGGTCTGTTTCACCAATACGCCGCGTTTGTCGAGACACAATTTCATGATGGGACCGATGTAGTCGGTGACAGAAATGATGGTTGCCCGGATGAAGGGCTCCTCGATGTGTTCTATCATCGTGACATCAGGCATGCCCGAGGGATTGTGTATCTCGGTCGAGACCCCGTGTTTGTCAAACACGTGGTAGCTGACGTTCGGCACGGTGGTGATGACTTCCATGTCGAACTCGCGGTCGAGACGTTCCTGGATTATCTCCATGTGGAGCAGCCCCAGAAATCCGCAACGGAAGCCGAAGCCGAGAGCCAGCGACGACTCGGGAGTGAACGTGAGTGAAGCGTCGTTGAGCTGCAGTTTCTCGAGCGAAGAACGGAGGTTCTCGAAATCTTCCGACACGATGGGGTAGATGCCCGCAAAAACCATGGGCTTCACTTCCTTGAAACCCTCGATGGCGTGTTGGCAGGGATTCTTCTGATGGGTGATGGTGTCGCCTACTTTGACTTCGGTAGAAGTCTTGATACCAGAGCAAATGTAACCTACATCGCCGCAGGAAACGGACTCGCGAGGTTCGAAATCCATGCGGAGAATGCCGACCTCATCGGCATCATACTGCCGGCCAGTGTTCACAAAAGCCACTTTGTCTCCCTTGTGAAGCGTTCCGTTGACCACTTTATAGTATGCGATGACACCACGGAAACTGTTGAAGACCGAGTCGAAAATCAGGGCCTGAAGCGGGGCATCCGGGTCGCCTGTGGGGGCGGGGATGCGTTCCACAATGGCTCGCAGTATCTCATCGACTCCCATGCCCGTCTTACCCGAGGCACGGATGATTTCTTGGCGCTCACAGCCGAGGAGTTCCACAATTTCGTCCTCGACCATTTCGGGCATTGCACTCTCGAGGTCGCATTTATTGATGACGGGAATCACGGTGAGGTCGTGCTCGATGGCCATATACAAGTTGGAGATAGTCTGCGCCTGGATGCCTTGGGTACCGTCAACGATGAGCAGGGCTCCCTCGCAAGCCGCGATGGAGCGTGACACCTCATAACTGAAATCGACGTGACCCGGAGTGTCGATGAGGTTGAGTACATATTTCTGCCCGTCCTGCATATAGTCCATTTGGATGGCGTGGCTCTTGATTGTAATGCCGCGTTCGCGTTCCAAATCCATATTGTCGAGCACCTGAGCCTGCATCTCGCGTTCGGCCACCGTCTTGGTCTGTTCGAGAAGACGGTCCGCCAGAGTGGATTTCCCGTGGTCGATGTGGGCGATGATGCAGAAGTTACGTATATTTCGCATAGGATATTTTTACGGGTGCAAAGATACTGATTTTTTTTGACACAACCAAATAAAAGAAAGAGTTTTTTGGATTTAATGTAAAAAATCCGTCCGCTGAGACAGCGGACGGATGATTCAGGTTGCAGTTCGGAGCTTCTTATTTGGTCTCTTTGTCCAGGTTGATACCCTTCCAAATGCCGGCAGCGCATGCGGCACCGATGAAGGGACCTACGATGAATACCCAAAGCTGCTCGATGGCCTTGCCGCCTTCGAAGAGAGCGGGACCGATGGAACGGGCGGGGTTGACAGAAGTGCCCGTGTAGTGGATGCCCACGAGGTGGATAAGGATGAGCGAGAGACCGATGGCCAGACCTGCGAAGTTGTTGGTGGCACCGTTGGTCTTGGACGTAGCGCCCAGCACAACGAGCACGAAGAGGCAGGTGAGGACAATCTCGGCAATCAAGCCGTTAACCACTGTGCCCGAGCAGGCGTTGGCACCGGTTGTAGTGCCCTGTGCCAATTCGGGAGAGGTGCTCACGAGAACCCAGAGCACACAGGATGCGAGGATGGCACCTATGGTCTGGAACAGCATGTACATGCCGCAATCCTTGCCCGAGATACCTCCGTTGAGGAATACGCCGAGTGTAATGGCGGGATTAATGTGGCAACCGGAGATGCCTCCGATAGTGTAGGCCATAGCTACCACGGCGAGGCCGAAGGCGATGGCTGTACCAACCACTGAAGCGGTGTCACTACCACAGTTCAAACTTACGGCTGTGCCGCATCCGAGAAGCGTAAGTACAAAAGTACCTACCAATTCTGCAAAATACTTCTTCATTTTGATTGTTCGTTTTAATATTAGTATAAAAAGATACCCGATAAAGGGCTGTATCAATCGAACACGCCGGCTTCTCCTTCGAGCTGTCGCACGGGCTGGAGTTCATGCCCGGTACCTGAGTTGGAAGGATGGCAGGGGTCATAATTGTCGGGGTAAAGGAACTGCTCGTTCTCGTTGTAGGGCAGTGTCGGGTCGGCATAGACCTTCTGCATGAACTTTGCAAAGATAGGCAATGCCATCGAGGCACCCTGTCCATAGGCCATGCGGTCGAAGGCGATGGAGCGTTCTTCTCCGCCCACCCATGTGCCTGTCACCAGTGACGGAGAGAAACACATGAACCACCCGTCGGAATTGTCGTTGGTGGTTCCGGTTTTGCCGCCGAGGGGCGCTTTGATATTGTAACGGAAACGTACACGTGTGCCGGTGCCGCTATCGACGACATCACGCAGGATGGGCAGCATCTTGAGATAGCTGTCGAAGGAGAATACCTCTCGGTAGCGGGGTTGGAAGTGAGCCAATTCCATACCCGTATTGTCGCAGATGCTTTCGACATAGAGTGGCGAAACACGCTGTCCGCGGCCGGGGAAACCGCTGTAGGCAGTTACCATTTCTTCGACACTCACATCGCACACGCCCAGACAGAGCGAGAGCACGGGGTCCAGCTGATTGCGGAAGCCGAAACTGTGGAGCATGCGAACGAACGCCTCAGGTGCCAGCCGCGACATCACGCGGGCGGATATCCAGTTGTTGGAAGTCATCAGACCCCATCGCAGCGTGACCATTTCGCCGATGCGTTTCTTGTCGGCATTGCGGGGAATCCAAGGCTTGCCTGCCGCATCGTAGAGCACCGGCTGGGTGTTCATTTCCTCGTCGCAGGGGGTGCGGCCCTCTTCCATGGCGAGGGTATAGAGCAGAGGCTTGATGGTGGAGCCCACCTGACGGCGCCCCTGCGTCACCATGTCGTACTGGAAGGCCGTAAAGTCAGGACCGCCCACGTAGGCTTTCACATAGCCCATAGTGTCCATACACATAAAGCCGGCACGAAGGAATTGCTTCTGCCACTTGAGCGAATCCCATGGTGTCATGACTGTATCTATCTCTCCCTCCCACGAGAAAAGTTTCATTTCGCAGGGGGTGTGGAAGGCTTTCTCGACTTCCTCTTTGCTGTAGCCGCTACCCAACATCGTGTTGTAGCGGGCACTCTGACGCATGGCGCGAGTGAGGCTCTGCAGCACCTCGTCTTTGCTCAGTTTGCTCGAGTAGGGAGCATTTTTCTGTCCTTTTTTCTCCTTGTTGAAGAGCGGCTGCAAGTTGTCGCGCAGCTGTTCGACAACGGCCTCCTCGGCATAGGTCTGCATCTTCGAGTTGATGGAAGTGTAGATACGCAAGCCGTCGGTAGTCAGGCTCCAGGGAGTGCCGTCGGGTTTGAGGTTTTTGTTACACCAACCGTAGAGCGGGTCGTCGGCCCATGCAATACTGTCGTCCACATACTGCTGGCGCTGCCATCCGCGATAGTTCTGCGGTTCCGGCTTGTTGGCTCTCATTATTTTGCGCAGATATTCGCGCAGGTAGGGAGCCAGACCGGATTTGTGGTCGGCCGAGTGGGCCAAGCGGTATTTGCCGTTCTCATCGCGGTTGGGCATCAAGGGGAGGCGATTGAGCGAATCCTCTTGAGCTTCGGTGATGAAACGGGCTTTTTCCATTTGGGAGAGCACGACTGCGCGTCGGCCTATCACTTTCTCTGTTCTGCGGATGGGGTTGAAGTAAGAGGGATTCTGGCACATTCCCACCAGCATGGCAGCCTCCTCGATGTTGAGGTCTTTGGGCAGTTTGTCGAAATAGATGTGGGCAGCCGAACGGATGCCGACGGCATTGTAGCAGAAGTCGAACTTGTTGAGATACATGTTGATAATCTCTTCCTTGGTGTAAAGACGTTCGAGCTTCACGGCAATGACCCATTCGATGGGCTTTTGGAGCGCACGCTCCATGATGTTGTCGGCTTTGGGGGAATAGAGTTGCTTGGCCAGCTGCTGGGTGATGGTAGAACCGCCGCCGGCGCTTTTCTTGCCCATCAGGACAGTCTTGAACACAGCACGGAAGATGGCTTTTATGTCGATGCCGGAATGGTCGGCATAACGGGCATCCTCCGTAGCGATGAGAGCCTGAATGAGGTAGGGGGAGAGCTGGTTGTAGTTGATATACACACGGTTCTCCTTCGCCTGACTGAATCGCCCTATTTCGATGCTGTCGGACGAATAGACAATGGTTGCAAATTTGCTCTGAGGATTTTCCAGTTCGTCAATGGGGGGCATATAGCCGATGCTTCCGCTCGAAATCATCGAGAAAAGCACGACAACGGCTATGACACCTGCGGCAAACAGGCTCCAGAGAACAATCAGACTGACTTTAACCCAGCGGGACATATTCTGTTATTTTAATTTCTCTACACATTCTTTCACTCTGCGCATCGCCTCACGAATGTTCTCTGACGAGGTGGCATAGCTGAAACGAATGCAGTTGGGGTCGCCGAAGGCCACACCCGACACACTGGCCACCAATCCTTCTTCGAGGAAGTACATGGCCAGGTCGTTGGCGTCGTTGATGACGCGGTCTCCGTATTTCTTGCCGAAGAGTTGGTCCACTTTCGGGAAGACGTAGAACGCACCGTCGGGCACGGAAATCTGGAAGCCGGGAATCTCCTTGATGAGCGAAACGATGAGGTTTCGACGGTCTTCGAATGCCTGACGCATCAGCGAAACGCAGTCCTGAGAGCCGTTGTAAGCAGCTTCGGCTGCCTTTTGGGCGATGCTCGAAGGACCGCTCGTATATTGCCCCTGTAGTTTCGAAACGGCTTTGGCCACCCATGTGGGGCCGGCCATATAGCCGATACGCCATCCCGTCATCGCATAGGCTTTCGAGACGCCGTTGATAATCACAACGCGGTTCTCCATTTCGGGGAATTCGGCGATGCTGTAGTGCTGGCCGATGTAGTTGATGTGTTCGTAAATCTCGTCGGCGATAACCATTACGCGAGGATGTTTTTTGAGCACGCGTACAAGGTCGGCAAGTTCCTCCTTCGAATAGACGGCACCCGTGGGGTTGGAGGGCGAACAGAGGATGATGGCTTTGGTCTTGTCGGTGATGGCCGACTCCAACTGGTCACCCGTAATCTTGAAGTTCTGGTCGATGCCGGCGGGAAGGGCAACATTCACACCCTCGGCCAGTTTCACCATCTCGAAATAGCTGACCCAAGCCGGCGTGGGGATAATGACTTCGTCGCCCTTATCGACAATGGCCAGAATGACGTTGCAGACCTCTTGCTTGGCTCCGTTGCCGACCACTATCTGCTGGGGAGTGAAGTTGAGGTGGTTCTCACGCTTCAGTTTGGCGGAGATAGCGTTACGCAGAGACATATAACCGGGAACGGCCGTATAGAACGAAAAGTTATCGTCGATAGCCTGTTTGGCAGCTGTCTTGATGTGATCGGGCGTATTGAAATCGGGTTCACCCACCGAGAGGTTGATAACGTCGAAACCCTGAGCTTTGAGCTCCTGGCTCTTTTGCGACATAGCCAGTGTTGCAGAGGGGGACAGTGCAGCAAGGCGTGCTGAAAGTTCTTCCATAAAAGTGATGTTTGTATATTTTCTGATAAATAATAATCGTTACCTTAACAGTTGAGCGGTTTGGGCTTCTTGTGAAGTACATTCACGCGTATCCGGTTGCGGATACTCCTTGTGAACTTGCGGATGTTGATGAGATAAGTGTCCCAATCGAAGAGGGTTGAGTCGTTGATGGCCCGCCAAGTCAGGAAGATTCCGATGGGTGCCAATACCATCGATGAGAGCCAAGCTCCGGCCCAAGGCACCCAGTCGCCTTCCTTGGCGAGTTTGTTGCCTGTGGTGTCGATGAGATAATAGACGATGAAGAATGCCACGCTCACTATAATGGGGACACCCATGCCGCCCTTGCGGATGATGGCACCCAGGGGAGCCCCGATAAAGAAGAAGATGAGACAGCCGATAGAGAGCACAAACTGCTTGTGTATCTCAAGTTCATGGAGCTGACGGTTGCGGAACTCGGCATCTTGCATCTGCGTGCGGGCGTTGAATGTTGCAATCACATCCATTGCTTTGTCCTGAGCCATCTTGGTGATGCGTTCCATTTGGTCGGGACGCAGCGAGGCGTAGATGGAGTCCAAGTTGACTGTGCGTACGCGTTCGGCTCCTTTGATGTGTTCGGGATTGATAGCCAAGAGTTCCTGCTGCGGAGTCATCGCTCCTGTTGCCGCCGTGAAATAGAGTGTGTCGGAACGCATCTGTTCGGGAATGTTGCGGAAATAGGTGCGCGTTTTGAGTTGGACACCGTAGTCGGCATTGATTGAGTCTATGCGCATGTCCAACGAATCGACTGAGGCGTAAAGCGTAGCCAGATTCTTGCCTTTATGGCTCGACGCAATCATGGATTCATCGGTTCGTTCGAGGTCATTCTCGTAGGGGATATAGACAATCTTCTCGGTGAACGACTCGCGACGATACTTGGGATGCTTCTTTTTCTGGGCGGCAGTGGCTCGGGAGTTTTCCTGGAAGGTTCCCACCTGTTCGCCGTTCCAAAGGGTGAGCTTCAGGTGTTTGCCGTCGGCGGTTTCGGCCACGCGGGCACTGTCGGCCACCGTCACGGTTGCATCTTCGATGTTGGAGCCTTCGAAGATATAAATCGTTACATCCAACAGGAGACCCGTCTTGGGATCTTTGTGGCTGACATAAATGTTGTAGTCTTCGATTTCCTTGTAAAAGATGCCTTCCGGAATCTGGAGTTCGGGCGACTTGTGCTTGATGCCGAACAGTAGGGAGTACATCTTGGTGTTCACCATCGGCAGCACATCGTCCTGGAAGAAGAAGGCTCCGATGGAGACAATGACTACAAAGATGGTGAGCGGCTGCATGATTTTCAAGAGCGAGATGCCCGAAGACTTCATGGCCAGCAGCTCCAGACTCTCTCCCAGGTTTCCGAAAGTCATCAGCGATGCCAACAGGATGGCCAGCGGGAGAGCCATGGGCACAAAGCCCAAAGCGGCATAGAAGAACAGCTCAGCGATAACTCCGATGCCCAGACCTTTTCCGACGAACTGATCGACATGACTCCACAGGAACTGCATCAACACGATGAAGAGGCAGATGAAGAAAGTCATGAGGAACATGGGGAGAAAAGTCTCCAGCATGAACGAGTATATACGTTTGATTTTGAACATTTGCTGTTCTTTGCTTACGATGGTTTATTTGGGTCGCATGAGGTCGATTTCGCGCTGGGCGATGCTGTCGGCCTCTGCTTTGAGACGTTTGCGGCGCAGAATCTGCTTGATGACGGAACTTTCCCTCAGGTTGGTTGTCGCCGTCTGCAGTTCTTCCTGAAGTTTGTCGTAGGAGAGCGCATTGGCCACATAGGGAAAGAGATAGGCTCCCATCGCATCCGACTTGTGATTGCGGTAGGAAGGCAGCCAGGCACGCCGGATGTAGGCTTCGTAGTCGCCGCCGGCATTTACAATGGCCGTCAGCGAGTCGGTCAGAATCTCTACCTCGTTGTTGAAGGGGGTTCCGGTGGCCGAACCCGAAGTGAGATCCACGTGAATCACGCCAGGCTCCAGAAAGAGCATGCAGTCGGTGCGTATCGTCGGTGTTCCGATGCGGCGCAGAATGACGGTGTCGGACACCCCGTGGAATTCGAAGGACTCGTTTTCGATTTTGGTCTTCATGATGGGGTTGTCGAATTCGTCGTAGATGGTCACAATATCACCGTCGGGCGCTTTCTGTGCGAGACCGATGATTTTGAATTCACCCGGTTGTATCTTCTCTGCCTTGTTGCATGCCGACAGGAGGAGAACCAGACCCAACAATGCGATACTTGCAAATGGTCTCATTTTTTTTAGGGAGATTTGGTCGGTTTGTTCGGTCAGAGGACAGCCTGAATGGCTTTCTCGATTTCCTCGCCGCGGATGTTGCGGGCTGCGATTTTGCCGGTACTGTCAATCAGGAGGATTGTAGGCACACCTTCCACGCCGTAGGCATCCGTTGCTTCGCGGGGATTGTAGATGATGTCCCACTCGATACCGAGATCCTCGGCTACGGCGAGCATGTCATCCATATTCTCATCCCACACGTCGATGCTGACGAAACTTACCTGCTCCTTGTATTTCTCGTAATAGGGGATAAGGTAGTTCCTGAGCTCGTTCTTGCAGGGACCGCACCACGAAGCCGTGAAATCAACCAATACGGGTTTGCCTTTGGCGATGAGTTTGCTGAGGGAGTGTTCGTGGTGGTGAGGACAGTTGACCTTGGGACCGGTGATTTCGATGAACATATTGCCTTCGCCCGAATGGCTGGCAATCTCTTTCTGCTTGAGCGTTTGCTGAATGGCAGCGTTGTTCTGAATCTTGGCAGGTGCAGCCTCCACTTCGGCTTTGAAGGTCTCGTAGTCGAGCAGTGGAGCAAAGCTGGAGAAGATAACTTCGCCAACGGCATCGTCTTTGTATTGGCGATAGTATTCCAATGAGATTTGTACAAGGGAATCCTGGTCGGCGATGTTCCCTACGGCTTTACTCCACACGGCAAGTTCGTCGTTGAGTTTCGTTCCGAGGGCATCCACCGAGGGATAGTCAAGCGTGATGGTGCCGGGTTCCAAGAAGAGCTGTACGCCGTATCTGGGCTCTTTGATTCGGATGACGGCCACCTGAGCCGAGTCGGCTACGCCCTCGAAGGTGTACTTGCCTCCGGTGACGATGGCTGTATCAATATTGTTGCGGCTCTTCACGAGATATACTTCCGTGCCTTCGGCAATGCCTTCTGCGGTACCGTTGATGGTATAGGCATTGGGCGATTTGCTCTGAGAGCAGGCTGACATCAGGACGGCAAGACCCAAACCGCTGAGAATGGTGAGATGTTTCATTTGTTTATCTGAATGTTAACGGGGTTATTTTATTGGATATGGATTTTGATGGCATCCTCTATGGCTTCTCCTCTCAGTCCGTTGGCGCGGATGATGCCTTTTCCGTCGATGAGGATAATCTGCGGAATGCTTTGGATGCCGTAGCGTTCGGCAGCTTCTTGCCGGTTGCTGATGACGGGATAGGTGATGCCCAATTCTTCGATGGCTTTCTCGGTGTCCTGCATGAGGTCGCCGATGGCGATTCCCACGACGTTGATTTTGCCGGCATATTTTTTCCAAAGGGCTTCCAACCCGGGAATTTCGTGGCGGCAGGGACCGCACCACGATGCCCAGAAATCAACCACTGTGGGTTTGCCGTTGGCCATGAAAGCACTCAGCGAGGTGACGGGCTGGTCGTCCTGATTCACGCAGGAACCGATTACATCGATATATTTCTTCCCCACTTCGCATCCCGGAGGAATGCGCTGTGCGGTAGCTGTCGTGAGACAGAGCGTCAGGGCCGCCAAAAACCAAAGCAATCTTTTCATCATACCTTATTATTCAATGAGCATGAGGTCGGCGGCTTCGAGCACGTTGTCGCCCTTGTTCACATAGATGGCTTTCACAGTGCCGTCCTTGCCGGCGTTGATGTTGTTCTCCATCTTCATGGCTTCGAGCACGAGGACGCAATCGGACGCTTTGACGGCCTGACCCACGGTCACGTTGACAGCCAAGACGGTGCCCGGGAGGGGAGACTTGAGCGAGCCGACAGCACCGGCAGGAGCGGGTGCGCTCTTGGGAGTCGCTGCGGGAGCGGCAGTTGCGGTGGCGGGTTTGGCTATCACGGGTTTGGCTTTGGGCGCTTCAGGCAGCTCTACGTCGTAGTCTGTACCGTTCACCGTCACTTTCACGTTCTTGCCGTCGGCATCGCCCACAGCCACTTCGTATTCTTTGTTGTTGACTTTGAATTTATACGTTTTCATAATCTTACCACTTGCGGTTGGGTTTTCTCATTTGGTTGTTGCCCACACCCGTCCAGCCGGATTGGGTCGGAGCGAGAGTGAGCACATCGCTCTCATTGTCGTGTGAGCCGCCCTCATGGAGGAAGAGCGCAATGCCGATGGCGGCTATCACTTCATCGTCGTCGGCCACAACATTTTCGGTGGCAGCCTCTTTGACTTCCGTGGATTCCGTCTTGGGAGCCTTCTCTCCCTTCATTCTGGCGCGAAGTCTCTTGACGGGCTTGGTGATGAGGTTGTACCAGATGGCGTTCACAATCTTGTCGAGCCACTTGAAGCAGAAGAACAGGATGGCCAGAGCAATGAACACTACGGTCATTGCGATGATGGCCATCATGATACCATACTGGTCGTGTTGGCCGAAGTTTTCGGCATTGCTGGCCAGCAGGGGCATCATGTTCAGCGTCAGGGCTGCGACGGTTATTATCGGTTTCTTCATCACAAGGGGAGGTTATCGTGTTTCTTGGCGGGGTTCTCGAGCTTCTTGTTGCGGAGTTTCTCGAGGGCGCGAATCACACGGAAACGGGTATTGCGGGGTTCTATCACATCGTCGATGTAACCCTTGTGGGCCGCATCGTAGGGGTTGCAGAAGAGGTCTTCGTACTCCTGTTTCTTGGATGCGATGATTTCGGCCTTGGCTTCGGGTGTCTCGGCTGCTTTGAGTTCCTTGCCGTAGAGCACTTCCACAGCGCCGTCCGACCCCATCACGGCAATCTCGGACGAAGGCCATGCATAGTTGATGTCGCCGCGCAGCTGTTTGCAGCTCATCACGATGTGGCTTCCGCCGTAGCTCTTGCGGAGGGTTACGGTGACCTTCGGCACGGTCGATTCACCGTAGGCAAAGAGGAGTTTTGCACCGTGGTCAATCACGCCGTTGTATTCCTGTCCTGTGCCGGGCAGGAAGCCGGGCACATCCACGAGGGTCACGAGCGGAATGTTGAAAGCGTCGCAGAAACGCACAAAACGGGCTGCTTTGCGCGAAGCGTTGCTGTCGAGACAGCCGGCCATAACCTTCGGCTGGTTGGCTACTATGCCCACGCTCTGTCCGTTCATGCGGGCAAAGCCTACAATGATGTTTTTGGCCCAGGCGGCGTGTACTTCGAGCATCTCGCCGTTATCGACGATGGCAGCTATCACGTCATACATGTCGTAGCTCTGCTTCGATGTCTCGGGAATGATGTCGTTGAGACTGTCTTCCTTGCGGTCAACGGGGTCGTTGCAATCCGTGCGGGGTGCCTCTTCCATGTTGTTGGAGGGCAGGTAGGAGAGGAGTTGTTTCACAAGAGCCAGACCTTCCTCTTCGTTCTCGGCAGCAAAGTGAGCCACACCCGACTTCGAAGCGTGAACGGCAGCACCGCCCAAACTTTCCTGATCGACCACCTCGCCGAGCACTTCCTTCACCACCTTGGGACCGGTGAGGAACATATAGCTGGTGTTCTTAATCATCACCACAAAGTCGGTGAGTGCGGGCGAATAGACGCTGCCGCCGGCACAGGGACCCATGATGAGCGAAATTTGGGGAATCACACCGCTGGCCAGGATGTTGCGTTCGAAAATCTCGCCGAAGCCGGCCATTGCGGCAATGCCTTCCTGAATGCGGGCACCTCCCGAGTCGTTGAGACCTATCACAGGGGCTCCCATCTTCATGGCCATATCCATGATTTTGCATATCTTCATGGCCATGGTTTCCGAAAGAGAACCGCCCGACACCGTGAAGTCTTGGGCAAAGAGGTAAACCAGTCGTCCGCCGATGGTGGCGGAGCCTGTCACAACGCCGTCGCCGAAGGGATGGCTCTTGTCCATGCCGAAGTTCGTGCAGCGGTGGGTGAGGAACATATCGTATTCCTCAAACGAGCCTTCGTCCACCAGCATATCGATGCGTTCACGGGCAGTCATCTTGCCCTTGGCATGCTGGGCTTCGATGCGTTTCTCACCGCCGCCCTGACGTGCTGTTTCGCGGTTGCGAATCAGTTCCTGGATTTTCTTTTGTTGAATAGACATTGTCGTTTCTAATATTAATAAGGTACGCGCGAAGTTATTCCTCTTCGTCGTCTTCTTTCATGTTGTGATATACATTCGAGATGTCCTCGTCTTCCTCAAACTTCTCGAGCAGTTTGTTGATGGTCTCGCGCTGTTCGGGAGTTACCTCCTTCAGGTCGTTGGGGATACGCTCGAATTCACCGCTCACGATTTCGTAGCCGTTCTCTTCGAGGTAGCTCTGAATTTGGGCAAACGACTCATACTCGCCGTAAATCACAACGGTATCTTCCTCGGGATAGATTTCGTCCACACCGTAGTCGATGAGTTCCAGTTCGAGCTCGTCCATGTCCATTCCCTCTTTGGGTTTGATACGGAACACGCTCTTGTGGGCGAAGATGAAGGAGAGGCTGCCCTGGGTACCCAGATTGCCGCCGAACTTATTGAAGTAGGAGCGTACGTTGGCTACGGTACGTGTGTTGTTGTCGGTAGCGGCTTCCACAAGGATGGCGATACCGAAGGGGCCGTATCCTTCGTAGGTGATTTCTTTGTAGTCGCTGGCATCTTTGTCGGTAGCCTTCTTGATGGCGCGCTCGATGGTGTCCTTCGGCATGTTGGCTGCACGGGCGTTGGCCAACAGGGTACGGAGGCGTGCGTTGCCGTCCGGGTCAGGACCGCTCTGCTTCACGCACATAGTGATTTCTTTACCGATTTTTGTGAACGTGCGGCTCATATTGCCCCAGCGTTTCAGCTTTCTTGCTTTGCGATATTCAAATGCTCTTCCCATTGTTTAGGAGTTTTTTAATTATTTGTTTTTTGTTGTTTTCTTTTTTGTTTTTTCCGTAAGTTCCGTAAGTTCCGGATTTTCCGGAGGTTTTCGGTTTCCAATTATCTCAGCTCGGCCTTCACCTGATTCCGGAGCGTCTTGACAACCTTGTCCATGATGGCAACTATCTGTTTGTCCTGGAGGGTCTTTTCGGCATCAAGGAGGGTGAGGCTGATGGCATAGCTCTTCTTGCCCTCGGGCAGATTCTTGCCCTCATAGACATCGAAGAGGGTTACCTTCTTGATTACTTTCTTGTCGCAACCCAGCACGAGGCGTTCTATCTCGGCGAACTGTACTTCCTTGTCAACCAGCAGGGCAAGGTCGCGCTTCACGGGCGGGAACTTGGCAATTTCCTGCTGTTGTACCTTCACGCGCGCGGCTTCCTTCATCAATACCTTCCAGTCGAGGTCTGCATAGTAAACCTCCTGTTCGATGTCGAACTTGTGGAGCAGTTTGTTGCTTACAATGCCGAGATTGGCCAGTACTTTGCCGGCGGGCGAAGCGATTTCGAGTCCTGCGGCGAAGATGTCGCTCTTGTACTGACGTTGTTTGAGGTTGGAGGCGATGCCCAGACGGCGCAGGATATTGAGCACCTGAGCCTTGAGCTCAAATACGGTGGCTTTTTCGTTGGCATGTGCCCATGAGTCCGTCACGCGGTGGCCGGTGAGCCAGAGTCCGAGGTGGGTCTCTTCTTTGTGGCCGGCGAGGGGAACGTCGGGCTGAGCACTATGTTTCTCTGCATCGAAGAACGAGGTGTTGCCGAATTCGTAGAAACGCAGGTCGGCCTGTTTGTAGTTGATGTTGCGGATGATGCTCTGCAGACCGCCGAAGAGGAGGGTCTGACGCAGCACATTGAGGTCGGCCGAGAGGGGATTCATCAGTTTTACGAGATGGTTCTGCGGCCAGGTCTCCAATCCTTCGTAGAAGGCTTCCGAGGTGAGGCTGTTGTTCATGATTTCGCTCCAGCCGGCACCGGTGAGCTGTTCCGAGATGAGCTGCTGGAGGAGCACGCTCTCGTCGGTCTCCGTCTTGGGCGACAGGTTCATGTGGACGCTGTCGGCCCACGTTACGCGGTCGTAGCCGTAGATTCTCAGCAGGTCTTCAATGACATCGCATTCGCGGGTCACATCCACACGGTAGGCGGGAATTTCTATCTTCACGCCTTCGGCTGTTTCTTCGAGGATGTTCATTTCCAGCAGGCCGAGTATGCGCTTCACGTCTTCCACGGGAATCTCGATGCCGCAGAGTGCGTTCACCCGGGCATAGCTCAGTTCGACCACAGCCAACTGTTTCTTGACGGGATAAATCTCGACAGGGTCACCCACAATCTCACCGCCGGCCAACTCCTTCACAAGGAGGGCGGCACGGCGCAGGGCGTAGGGGAGGGCGTTGATATCGACTCCGCGCTCATAGCGGAACGAAGCATCGGTCTGCAGACCCTGACGGCGGGCCGTTTTGCGAATCCAGGTGGGGTTGAAGCAGGCCGCTTCGAGGAAGACATTGCGCGTTTCCATCGTGGTGCCGCTTTCCAAACCGCCGAACACACCGGCGATGCACATCGGACCCTCGGGGTCGCTGATGGTGAGGTCGCGTTCCGTGAGTTTGTGCTCCTGCCCGTCAAGGGTCACAAAAGGCGTTCCCTCGGGCCAGGTCTTCACGATTACTTTGCGGTCCTTGATTTTGTCGAGGTCGAAGGTATGCATCGGCACGCCCGTTTCGAAGAGGATGAAATTGGTGATATCAACGATGTTGTTGATGGGGCGAAGTCCGATGGCCGAGAGGCGGTCTTTCAGCCAGGCGGGGCTTTCTTTCACCGTTACGCCTTCAATCGTGAGACCGGAGTAGCGGGGACAAGCCTCCGTGTTCTCTACGGCAATCTCTACAGCGTTGCCGTTGCGATCCTTCTTGAAAGCATCCACAGAGGGACGCTTCAACTCGGCTTTGCGACCGTGTTCCACGAGGTAGGCATGGAGATCGCGCGCCACGCCCCAATGGGAGGCACCGTCGATTCGGTTGGGCGTGATATCGACTTCGAGCACCCAGTCGCTCTCCACGTTGTAGTATTTGGCAGCTTCCAAACCTACAGGAGTGTCCTCGGGGAGTACGATGATTCCGGCGTGGTCGGTGCCTATGCCGATTTCGTCTTCCGCACATATCATGCCGTTCGACTCCACACCGCGCAGTTTCGATTTCTTGATGGTAAAACTCTGGTCGCCGTCATAGAGCACTGTGCCCAGGGTGGCAACTATCACTTTCTGTCCGGCTGCCACATTGGGTGCACCGCATACGATTTGTGTCGGCTCCTGGCCGTTGCCCAAATCTACGGTCGTCACATGCATGTGGTCGCTGTTGGGGTGAGGCTCGCAGGTCATGACTTTCCCCACAACCAAGCCCTTGAGACCGCCTTTGATGGTCTCTTTTTCTTCCAAACCTTCCGTCTCGAGACCGATGCTGGTCAGTGCCGCCATCGTTTCCTGAGGGGTCAGGTCAAACTGAAGATAATCCTTCAGCCATTTGAATGATACGTTCATTTATATTCGTTATGTTTGTAAAAATCCTATAATTAGCGCGCAAATATAACTATTTTTTTTGACATGGCGAATTTTTTTGGCCATATTTTTTCAAAATATCCTGTTTCTCGGTCTCATAAACACGTTTTTGTAAGACGGACTATATAAAAATCCTCAGTTTTCGGCTCCGAAAACTTCTCCGCAGTTTCCGTTCCGTCGTCTTTCTGAACTGCCTGTTCCACGGGTTCAAATTCGTCCGATACAGCCTTCTGTCTCCCTCCCGGAATTGTATCAGCCCCATCCCGGTTTTTTCCCGTCTATGCGTGTGCACGAAAGCGCGCGAGAAATATTCTGAAGAGATAAAAAACAAAAAATAATAAAACAGAGACGGAGTCTCGTGTGGTTTCCGCGCGAGACGAGGGGCCGGTTCCGGGCGTCTCTCTCCAAAACTGCCAAATGCTCGCCTACATTTTAGGCAACGCTTTGGCAATTGCGGAAACCTCCATCGGAGTCCGATGGACCCAAAGTCAAGTGCCAAAAGCTCGCCTACATTTTAGGCAACGCTTTGGCAGTTGCGGAAACCTCCATCGATTATCGATAGACCCAAAGTCAAGTGCCAAAGGCTTGCCTAAAATGTAGGCAACGTTTTGGCAGTTTTAAAAATCATACCCTTATTAAGTTCAGAATCGCTGCACTTCTTATCAGCGACACAGAGAAATGCATATCTCTTCCTTGTCGCCAAAACTGAGATAGACGGTTTCGGAGAGGATTTTGTGGCTTTGGGCGTATTCGGTCCAACTGGGAAACGACGGAGATGTGATTGGAAATCTGCTTGCAAACATTTTTATTGCATATCGCAAGAAAGTGGGACAAAAAAACGATAATCAGGCAGGAATTTCCGTTTTTTCGGCATAAAAGGGACGCAAATCAGAAAATTTTACGTATCTTTGCACCCGCCCATTCAACGACTTCCTGCGCGACCATGTGAGGTTTCTCGAAGACATCACGCGGGCCGTGGAACAACTGGAACAAATGCTCAAGGAGACAGAGGATGATTGAAATACATAAAGCGACCCGAGAACAGGCTCCCGAGATAGCCAGCCTCATCATGATGGCCATGACAGAGGAATGCTGCCTGCACTTCTGTGGAGAAGGCTACGGATTGGACGATTTTCGAAGGATGATGACCTCGCTGGTACAGCGGGAGGATACGCAATACAGTTACCTCAATACGCTCGTTGCCCTCGGGGACGGCAAAGTAGTGGGCATCGCGGTCAGTTACGACGGAGCCAGGCTCCGTGAGCTACGTCGGGCTTTCATTCAGGCGGCCCGCCAATACATCGGGAAAGACCACACCGGAATGGACGACGAGACACAGGCAGGAGAACTGTATCTCGATTCTCTGGCCGTTTTGCCTGCTTGGCGCAGACAAGGCATCGCCACCCGACTGCTCAGAGCCACCAAGGAACGGGCCGACAAGATGGGGCTGCCCTGTTTGGGACTGCTGGTGGATAAGGGAAATCCCCATGGAGAGGCCTTGTACCGCTCCGTGGGCTTCCGTTATGCCAACGACAACAAATGGGGAGGACACGCGATGAAACACCTGGTTTTGTAACCCGTCCACCTGAATTTCAGCATTCATATTACGACGGATATTGTGTGAGGCATCCACGGTAAATCCTCCCCTGCGTCGATTTTTGACACCGGATTTTGGCGGTGAGTCCCCAAAAAACGAAAAAAGACAACCCATTGTACAAATCTTATCGTTTTTTCTTTTCTAAATCCTTGAATTTGACAATTGAAGATACCAAAATACAGAAAATATGATACTTTTATAACAATTTGATGGTTTTTTGTCGAAAAAGTATTGTAGGGTGAAAAATTTGCTCTATCTTTGCAGTGCCAAAAGGAAATAAAAGGCATCGGTTCAAAACCAGCTCCTCCTTCCCGACGGCAAAGGTTTATATTAAAGGTAAATTTAATTAAAGAAAGGAAAAAGATTATGTTAAAGAATCGTCACTTTCAGATTGCTGCTATTGCAGCGTACGTCATGAGCATGATGTACATCGCTTGGGAATTGGTTAAATAACTTCCCATTTTTCTAAAGAAAATAACTAATTCTCCAATACGAGGCTCAGGATTTCGGTCCTGGGCTTTTTTTGTGGGGCCTATCCGGTTCTGATGGGGGATTCAGCGACCCGTTTGGGTGTCATCATTAGCAATACTCCTTCAGGCACTCACTGCACCGTTTTTACAGTGAATGGTATGCAGGTAGTAAATACAACTATTGAGAATAGCCAGAAGATAACCTTAAGGAAAGGCCAAACTTATGTTTTGACATTGGGCAACAGGACACTAAAGTTTGCTCTATAATGACATAAAACGGTTCTATAATCATTTTTAGGCTCATAGGTACCCCCTTATGGGCCTAAATGATTTTAAAGGGAACATATAGGTGGTTAGTTCCAGATTCGCATAATTTACACAAAAATTGCAAAATCGTCATTTTTAGGTATTGTTTCGGTGGTCAGAAAGCCGTATCTTTGCACCCGACATTTGATTGTTACATTTATTAATTCTAAACAAAGATGAAGAAAACAATTGTAGTTTACGGCTCCTCTACTGGTACATGTGAGGCCATTGCACAGAAAATTGGTGCCAAATTGGGCGCTGAGGTTTTGAACGTTCAGGATTTGACAGCCGATGTGATTGCTGCCAATGATAATTTGATTTTGGGAACCTCTACATGGGGTGCCGGTGAGTTGCAGGACGACTGGTACGACGGACTTTCGCTGTTGCAGTCTGCCAGCCTGCAGGGCAAGACCGTAGCACTCTTCGGATGCGGTGATGCTGGTTCCTACGGTGATACATTTGTAGGAGGCATGGGAGTGCTCTACGACGGAATCAAGGACAGCGGAGCCACTTTTGTAGGCAGTGTAAGCACCGATGGCTATTCGTTCGATGATTCTGCCGCCGTAGTGGACGGTCAGTTCATCGGTCTTCCTCTTGACGATGTGAACGAATCTGACCAGACCGACAGCCGTATCGATGCCTGGGTAGCAGCCATTACTCCCAGTTTGTAACCCCGTTTTCCGTTCAGCCATGCAGCAGCACAAAACTTCTACGCCCACTCCTATCGAGTTGAAGGTGTTTATGAACCACATCTATGAGTTTCAAAAAGGAGTGCGTCAAATGGTGCTCTTCACCTGTCCCAAACGTTACGAGGATTTTGCCCTCCAACGTTTGGAGCACATGCGCATTCCCTATCTGATTCAACCGGCAGGAAGACAGAATCTGAACCTCTATTTTGGGCGGAAGGAGTGTCTGGATGCCATTCGACTGATTGTGAACCGTCCGCTCAACGAGTTGACCCCGGAGGAGGACTTCATCCTCGGGGCCGTGCTCGGCTACGACATCTGTGTGCAATGTAAGCGTTTTTGCAGAAGGAAGGGTAAGTGCTGCAACCCCTGCTGAACTGAACGAAAGCAAAAAACAACCGGGGATGGTGACGGAATGTTTCAACTCTTCACCATCCCCCTCTTATTTTTGTTGGATTGCAATCTAACACAAGTGGAGAGCCTGCTTGATTTCATCATTATTTGGTACTATTTTCCTTCCTTTTCGTACCAGACATGTCCCAGAATTTCAGTCTTTTCACTCTTGGTGGAATGTATATGGATCTCAAGAATTTGTTAGGCCGCGAAGTAGATTTAGTACCAGAAGGCTCTTTATTACCATTTGCTCGGGAAACTGCAGAACAAGACAAAAAGCTTATTTGTGAGAGAGGTTCTTAGAGATAGAAATCGTTTGGAACACATGCTGGAGCAAATCTGCAAAGTAGAAAATGCAGCGAAAGGCTTCACATATGAGCAGTTTGAAAACGACCCTATTCGTTTTGCTGCCATTTCCTATGTGTATTGGGCGGAAGCGTCGTCATCTTCCTTGCCCTTGCATTGTCCGAGGCCCGCACATTCAGGTGTGTCGTAGTTTCATACCAACCAGAGAAACTTCCCCCTGCAGCAACAACTGCCTGAAACCATAATGCCAGTATTAAGGTGATGGTATATTTTGTCATGCATCAGATATTGCTTTTTGTATCGCCTCAGCTTTCTCGAAATAGTCGCGTGCTTTTTGTGGATATACGACAGAATGGCTTTGCTCACAGAAACGTGCAATACGCAGATAGGCATCAAGTGTTTCTTTGTGGAAGTAGCCATAAATTACTGTAGCAAGCTGAATGTTTTTCTGAAGGTATACATATCCTTCATCTTGAAACTCTTGTTCTGCTTTCATCCAATTTGTGCTAAGTTCATCTCTGTACATATCCTTGACAACCGAAGACAGACTGCTACTATCTTCTATCTGTTTTTTTCTCACCATCTCTGTTTCCAGTTCCTCCTTTTCTTTTTTTATTTGGACAGCTTGACATTCAAACACCATGCCCTCCATCTCTATCATAAGCGCAACCAATGAAATGAGCAAATTTTGGATGTCGGCATCCGTGGTAGACTCTGCCGCATCAAGCATTTCATTATCATCGGTTAAGTTTACATTATTCAGCAAGCCAGGAAATTTCAACCGTAAATTCTTCCAACACCGGATGATGGCAATGCGTATGTCGTGAAATGCTTTTGTTAAGCCTTCTTTCCTTACCAAGACTCTAAAGCTTTTGGCCGGAAAAACACTTAAACAATCCAGCCCCATACTCATCATGCCATCATAGACTTTGCACAGGTCCGTATTATTCAGCTTTTCCGTATCAATCATGCCTTTTAGGTAATCATCGCTTATGGATATATTGTCCAGAGGGAACAAGAGTTTGCAAAGATATTCATCATCATAATCACTTTTTTGGAAGGTGAAGGCTTTTATCTGCTCATTTCTCCTCATTTTTGTATACTCATAATTTGCCGTGTTAGTGAGTGCATTAAACTTCTTGGCTTCTTCCAGATAGAAATAAGCCAGTATAATACTCCCCATTTTTTGGACAACTGCAAAAAAAACTGTATCTTTGCAGCAA
>CALBPV010000083.1 GCA_937899265.1 uncultured Bacteroidales bacterium | reverse complement strand
CGCTGGGTGCATTGATGCCACAACGTACCACAGCCTCCAGTTTCTCATGCTCCACGGGCTTATCCAGATACTTCCGGACAGAGCGGCGTGCCATGATGGTGTTAATCACTTCGTTCTCATAAGCGGCTTGTGCCTGGGCTTCAAAAACGCCCATTGTTGCTAATAAGCAAATTGTAATCAGTTTCTTCATATTGGTTCATTCATTATAACTTTTCTTCCAATCTCATAGCCTCCTCCAAACCTCCCCCCACGGTTAAGGGTTCAATCTTGAAACTTGGAACCTTATTTCCCGATGCAGAACCGTGAGAAGATGGAGGAGAGGACTTCGTCGTTGGTGACCTGACCGACGATAGAACCGAGATGGAAATTACACTGACGGAGGTCTTCGGCAATGAGGTCGCCGGAGAGGTTGGCCTCGAGACCGGAGAGAACACGGAGGATTGCGGCATCGGCATCGGAGAGCGCCTGAAAGTGACGGAGGTTGGTGACGATGACATCGCCCTCGCGCATTTCGGGCAGAGCTATGGCCCGAGAGATGGTCTCGCGCAGGAGCGAGATGCCTGTGCCCTCCTTGGCCGACAGAGTGACGTATGTGAGCTCGGACGATGACGAGATGTCAATGTCGGCGTGCTGAAGAGCGAGATTGAGAGACCCTTGCAGGGTGGGAAGGTTCTGCCTCAGGGCGGTGGGAGACAC
This sequence comes from uncultured Bacteroidales bacterium, assembly GCA_937899265.1. Classification (GTDB taxonomy): domain Bacteria; phylum Bacteroidota; class Bacteroidia; order Bacteroidales; family UBA3663; genus Liminaster. The sequence goes on along the minus strand of CALBPV010000083.1, from coordinate 1,120 downwards.
CAAGTCGGCTTTGTTGATACAGATGATAAGTTTCTGCTCGCGATGGAGATAGGGCATGATGAGGCGCAGGGTGCGGATGGCATCGTCGGCGACTTCCTCGGTGAGGTTGGCGTCGCCGAGACGGGTGCCGTCAATCATCCACACGACGACAGCTGCGCGGTCGAGACGCCGGTAGGTGCGGGCGATGCCGAGACGTTCCACTTTGTCGTCGGTGTCGCGAATACCGGCCGTATCGATGAATCGCAGCAGGGTGCCGTCGAGGGTTGTGGTATCTTCAATGACATCACGCGTGGTTCCCTTCACTTCGCTCACGATGGCTTTGTCGTCGCCCAGAAGAAGATTGAGGAGGGTACTCTTGCCGGCATTGGTCTCGCCGATGATGGTGACGGGGATTCCGTTGCGTATGGCATCGCCCATACGGAAGGAACCGGCGAGGGAAGCCACCTGGGTGTGGATGTCGGAGGCAAGTTCCTTGAGTTTCTTCCGGCTGGCAAACTCGACTTCTTCCTCCGAGAAATCGAGTTCGAGTTCGAGCAGTGAGGAGAGTTCGACGAGCCGGTCGCGCAGTTCGGACAGCCGGCGCGAGAAGGAACCCTTCATCTGGGACATAGCCAACCGATGGGCAGCGCGGGAAGAGGCGGCAATGAGATCGGCAACGGCCTCGGCCTGAGAGAGGTCCATGCGTCCGCCCAGGAAAGCTCGACGGGTGAATTCGCCAGCCTCGGCCAGACGGCATCCGTGGGAGATGAGCAGCTGGAGCAGCCCCTGCTGGATGAACTGCGAGCCGTGACACGAAATCTCCACCACGTTTTCGCCGGTGAAGGAATGGGGGGCACGATAGAGGGAAACCACGACCTCATCGAGCAGACTGCCGTCATCGTTGACAACGGTGCCGAAAGTGAGAGTATGGGAAGGACGTTCCGTGAGGATATGAGTGGGACGGAAGGGCCGGAAGATGCTTTCGACGATGGAGATGCTGTCAGGTCCGGAGACGCGGATGACAGCCAATCCGCCGATGCCGGCAGGGGAGGAGATGGCTGCAATGTTCATAAGAGTTCAAAGTTCAAGAAGTTCGAAAAAACAAGAGTTTTTTCATTTTAATAACGGGGAATACGGGGAA
>CALBPV010000082.1 GCA_937899265.1 uncultured Bacteroidales bacterium | reverse complement strand
CCGCAACACTTCCTCCAAATCTCCCCCGGAAGGGAAAGACTTAATGAAAGAAAAATTCTCTAATTCTCCAATTCTTGATAATTTGAAACCCTGAAACCTTGAACCCTGAACCTTGAACCCTGAACCTTGAACCCTTGAACCCCGCTCCCTTCCCTTTAGGGAGGGGCTGGGGGTAGGCTTCCCTCCTCCCTTCCCTTTAGGGGAGGGCTGGGGAGAGGCTGGAAGATTCAGGGTTATTGAAGGCTCCACCGGAATCGTAATCCTTCGCCCTACAGGGGCGGGGTTGTCTGCTGAAACCGTCATTTTTTGACGATTTTAGGGGTTCGGCAGGTCGAAAAAATCATGGATTGGAAACTTTATCGTTCGGTTGCGTTCGGTTGCGTTCGGTTGCGTCTATTACCCCCCGAAATTTTCTTGGTTATTTGCCGATTATTTCGTACCTTTGCCCCGATGATAATTATTAAAGAATATGCTTAATAACTATTAAACAGAACAATAAAATTTTTTGTAATTATGAAAAGAAAAAACTTTATGATGATACCGAGAGGGATTGAAAAAGACCCTCGGTTGCAGCCTTGGATGCACTTGAAAAGCATCAATGCCCATGCAGTTGTTTGGGCTGTAGAGAGGATGATAGACCGTCTGGCTCAATATCCCGAACGTCCGTTCACGTTGTGGGAACTTGCGTCGGGAATCTATGACAGCAGATTGCCTTACAAAGTACTGAAGGAGATTATCGTCGCTTCCGGCTTTTTTGACTACATTGACGGATACATAAGGTACAATTGGGAAAGGTTTGCACATTGTCCCGGAGAAAACGAGTCAAAAGACGAAGAAGCTGAGACTTCGGAAGCTGAAGAAAACTCGGCAGCTTTCCGGCAGCTTTCCGGCAGCCTCGTGTGCGCGTACCTCTTCCTCTACTAATCGTAGAGTAAAACTAATAGAGAAAGAGAAAGAGAAAGAGAATGTTGATGATGATAAAGAAAAAGAAAAAGAAAAAGCTGCGGCTCGCATCGCGAAATTGGTGGACGAATGGGTGATAGATTCTTCGGAGGATAACATGCCCAAGAGGAAGGAAGTGCGCAAGTGGATGACGTGGCTCCTCGACCTCCGCGAGGGTCAGGCTCCGTACCTGCTTTCCAAGCGTTGTTCCATTCCGAACATCAAGGACAGGTGGTATGACCTTGTTGTCCGCTTTGCCGAGTATCTGGCCCTGAACGGTGGCTTCAAGAGGATTACAAACTTCACGCAAGCCCAACGCTATATGTCGCATGTATTCTCCACCGTCGGCAAGGATCCCAAGCTCGACAAATTCTTCCCAGGCGTATTCATCCAGAAGCAAATCGCCGAGGAGGAGGAAGCGGCCCGCAAGGCGCGTATAGAGCGCGAGAAGCAGCGCTATCCCTTCGAGGACTACAATCCGGAGACGGGTCTGCGCTATGTGGGCAACGAAATCATCCCGAGGTACGCGCCTCCGAGGCCGGACAACCGCAGCGTGTGGGACGGTGACGAGGGATGCTGGATATCGCCCGAGGAGAAGGATGCGAGACGGGCTGCCGGTCTCGCAAGGCTCGAAGCCTACATGGCGATGTACGACCGCGAAAGGTGCGGGGCAGAGCATAAATAACCCATAAAACCGAGACAGATTATGTTGACCGATTCTGAAAAAAAAGTCTTTATCAACTGGAGCGAAGAGCATACCGGCACCACGCGAGGCTTCATTCTGGTGAACAACCGTGCGGATGCCGAAGCGTTCTGGACGGACATCCCCATGCCGATGGTGCTGATTTCGTGGGACGAAAAGGGCGTGGAATGGTTGCGCCCGTATGTCGAGAAGGGATGGTTCGCGTCGGTGGAAATCATCTACTTGGCCGGTCCCAAGGGTTCCGACAAAGAAACGGGTGCCGACATGCTGACCCGTCTGTTGGGTTCGGCACGTTGCGTGGTGTGCGACTGGGGAGAATACTCCTCGGCTGCCGAGGTGTCCGAGAAGGAAGGGTTGCCCGGTCTGGTGGGTGCCATCGACGATGCCCGACATCATCCCTATCAGCCCGTGGGCGTGGTGACGCTCGATGCTCTGCTGCCCGAGTTGGAGGCCATGCGCAGCGGCAGCGACATGTTCCAGGGGCTCTCGCTCCACTGGGGCGAGGACTTCGACGAACACTGCCGTTTCAATCCCGGGTCGGTGGCCATCGTGGTGGGCAAAGAGGGCGAGGGCAAATCGTCGTGGGTGGATGAACTGACGATGCGCCTGGCTTTGGTTCACGACCTCAAAATCTCGGTTTGGACACCCGAGGCCAAGTTCATGACGCTCCACTCGGAGAAACTGCTGCGGCTGCTCTTCCAGCGTGACACCATCCAGAACATTCCGCCGGAGGACTTTCGCAAGGGCTACGAATTTCTGAAGGAACATTATGTCTATATCGACTTTCCTTTCCCGAAGGACTACGAAAGGATGACCCGTGAGGAACAGCTGCGCTATGAGCCGACGTTGGACAACCTGATGACGAGAGCGTACCACAATGCGGAGTCGTTCGGGGCCAGGGTCTTCGTCTTCGACCCGCTGCTGCTTGTCTCGCGCACCGACCCCCGTCAGCACGAAATAGACTTTGCCCGCGATGTAATCAACCGTGCCAAGCTGCTGGCTCTTCGCTATCAGGCCATCGTCATCCTCGTGACCCACCCGCACCGTCTCAACGCCACGGACTTGCAGCGCAGTGACCGCCCTGTGACGACGCAGGACATCTACGGCTCGGGTCAGTACGCCTTCCTCCTGGACTATACGTTTGCCGTGAACCGCTTCGACAAGAACGAGACGCGACAGAAAGCATACGTGCTGCTCGACATCGGCAAGGTGAAGCAACAGCGCTTCGGCTATCGCGGCACGGTGTTTTACACGTTCCAGCCCCGAGGGGAACGTTTCATTCCGGCGAAGATGGGCAAGGTGGCTCCCGAGGACGGCAAGGGGCCATCTCACTTGGAGCCGGAGCGTATTTGCGTGAATCCCAAACGTTGGCTCGACGGAGAGGGGAAGCCCGACCTCGCAGCCATAGAGTTCTCGTTGCCCGTGTCCGAAGAGGAGGAGGGCGGTCTAAGGTCTAAGGTCAAAGGTCAAAGGCCAGAAGAAATCGGTCAAAGGTCTAAGGTCAAAGGTCAAAGGTCCGAGGAGGGCGGTCTAAGGTCCGAGGAGATCGGTCAAAGGTCTAAGGTCAAAGGTCAAAGGTCAGCCGAGAACCGTGAACCATTAACCGTGAACCGTGAACCATTAACCGTGCTCCGGGCTATGCCCGCCGAATCCCCCTTGTGGGGTGAGAACCGTGAACCATTAACCGTCAGCCGAGAACCCACAGTTCTCGCTTGAGAGTCTGTTAGACGAGGCGGCTACGGGGGTGAAGCCGGAGATGCCGGATTAGCCTCTCCCCAGCCCTCCCCTGAAGGGAAGGGGGCAGGTTTCAAGATTCAGGTTTCAAGATTCAGCCTCTCCCCAGCCCTCCCCTGAAGGGAAGGGGGCGGGTTTCAAGGTTCAAGGTTCAAGGTTCAAGGTGTTCAACCATAACCCTTAACCCTGCTCCGTGAACCGCTCTTAGACCTTAGACTTTTGACCTTAAAATAGGTAAATAATAAAATATCAAAGATTGATAAATAAATAAGTAAATATTATGGTGGTGGAACAGAAAACAATATCGAAATCGGAATTGGGACTGCGGTACTTTCCGCACCTGAGCAAGTATTGGGCTCGTACAAAACTGATAGAATATCTCAACGAATGCGAGAACTGGCATCCGGGCAAGAACTTCAAAAGAAGACGATATTTTACTCTTTCCGAAGTAAAATTGGTGGAAAAAATCATGGGTTGAAAAAATTATCGTTGGGTTATGTTGGGTTATGTTGGGTTATGTTGTTTAGGTCAAAAAAATCCTTGGTCAGGTGCCGTTTTTTTCGTATCTTTGCAGTGAGAAAAAGGAGGAGGACGGTCTAAGGTCAAAGGTAAGCCTACCCCCAGCCCCTCCCTGAAGGGAAGGGAGAAGGGAAGCCGACCGAGCGGAGGGAAGAAACTTCTCAAACTTCTCAAACTCTCAAACTTCTCAAACTCTTAAACTTCTCAAACTCTTAAACAGTTAAACAGATGATAAAGATTCAGTCATACGTTAAGCAACGGTTAGGGAGTCTTTACTTCCCCGGCATGGATGCTGTACATGCACGCAGGAAACTGCTGTTCCAAATAGCTGTCCGGAAAGAGTTGGCTCAAGCCCTGCGGGACATACAGCCCAATCCGAAGGCCAAGCATTTCAGCGAGGCTGAGGTACGCCTTATCGTTGCCTCTTTAGGCAATCCGCCGTTTGTGGAAGATCTGTCTGAATCTC
>CALBPV010000081.1 GCA_937899265.1 uncultured Bacteroidales bacterium | reverse complement strand
CACCAAATCGAGACGCATCTCGGGGCCGATGAAGTGTTTGAACTCGTCGGGCGAGATTTCGCCGAGACCTTTGAATCGGGTGATTTCCGGGTCATGGAACTTGGCGATGGCCGCCTGACGTTCTTCCTCGTTGTAGCAGTAGTAAGTTTCCTTGTTGTTCTTCTTGTTGCGAACGCGGAAGAGGGGGGTCTGGAGGATATAGACGTGGCCTTTCTTGACAAGCTCGGGGAAGTATTGGAGGAAATAGGTCATCATGAGCAGTCGGATGTGCATCCCATCGACATCGGCATCGGTGGCTATAATCACCTTGTTGTAGCGCAGGCCTTCCAGTCCGTCCTCGATATTGAGGGCAGCCTGCAGGCAATTGAACTCGAGGTTGGTATAGACTTTCTTGCGTTCGAGGCCGTAGGTGTTGAGCGGTTTGCCGCGCAGCGAGAACACCGCCTGAGTCTGTACGTTGCGGCATTTGGTAATGGAGCCGGAGGCCGAGAGACCCTCGGTGATGAAGATGCACGTGTCGTCGCGTTTGTCGCCTTTGGCATCGTTGAAATGAACGTGACAGTCGCGCAGCTTGTCGTTGTGGAGCTGCACCTTCTTGATGCGTTCTTTGTCCTGTTTGGTGATGCCGGCTATGGCCTTGCGGTCCTGCTCCGACGACTGTATTTTCTGTCGCATGATTTCGACGGTCGCGGGGTCGCGGTGCAGGTAGTTGTCGAGTTCGTGGCTCAGGAAGTCGGCTATGAATTTCTGGATGGTGATGGCATCCGGTTCGGGCGAGATGCGGGTCGAGCCGAGTTTGGTCTTCGTCTGGGCCTCGAACACGGGTTCCTGCACCTTGATGGCAATCGCGGCCACCATACCGTTGCGGATGTCGGACGGCTCGTAGTTCTTGGGCTGGAAGAATTCCTTGATGACGCGCATCGACTCCATCTTGAAGGCCTGCAGGTGTGTGCCTCCGAGGCTCGTGTACTGTCCGTTGACAAACGAATAGTATTCCTCGCCGTACTGGTTGGTGTGGGTGATGGCCACCTCGATGTCATCACCCGTGAGGTGAATGATGGGGTAGAGCGGGTCGCTGTCCATGCGGTCGGTGAGGAGGTCTTCGAGGCCGTTCTTCGAGTTGAATTTCTTGCCGTTGAGGGTGAGCGTGAGCCCTGTGTTCAGGTAGGAATAGTTCTTGAGCAGTTTCTCGATGAATTCCATCTGGAACTTGTACCCTTCGAAAATCTTCTCGTCGGGGATGAATTCCACGTAGGTCCCGTTGGGTTCTTTGCAGGGTTCTACATCGTGTTCTTCGACTTTCTTGGCGGCAGCGTAGGTGATTTCTTTCTTCTCGTTGTCGCGCACGGCTCTCACGAAGAAATGTTTCGAGAGGGCATTGACGGCCTTCAACCCCACGCCGTTGAGGCCTACGCTCTTCTTGAAGACCGAGGTGTCGTATTTGCCGCCCGTGTTGATTTCCGACACACAGGCATCGAGTTTGCCGAAGGGAATGCCGCGGCCGTAGTCTCTGACCGACACCCGTCCGTCGGCGTCGATGGTCACGTCGATGCGTTTGCCGAATCCCATGGCATATTCGTCGATGGAGTTGTCGATGACTTCCTTGAGGAGGATGTAAATGCCGTCGTCCTCATGCGAACCGTCGCCCTGTTTGCCGATATACATACCCGGACGCAGACGGATGTGCTCCGTCCACTCTAAGTGTTGGATTTTACTTTCGTCATAATCGGCAACGGCATTGGCCATCGCCATGTTTTCGTCGAGTGTTTTCTGCTCTGCCATATTGTTGAATTACATTCTTTCGGGAACTTCGATGCCCAGGAGGTTCATGCCGGTCTTGACCACACGTCCCACCTGACGCGAAAGCTCGAGGCGGAAGGCACGCTTGGAAGCGTTCTCCTCCTTGAGAATCTGGTAGTCGTGATAGAACTGGTTGTATTCTTTCACAAGGTCGTAGCTATAGTTGGCTATCAGGGCGGGAGAGAAGCGTGTGCCGGCTTCCTTCACGATGCCGGGGAAGTTGAGCAACTGCTGGATGATGCCTTCTTCCTTGGGGGTTATCTCTACATCGTCCCACGCGGCTGTGTCGTCTCCGGCTTTGCGCAGGAGGCTTTGGATGCGGGCGTAGGTGTACTGGATGAAAGGACCCGTGTTGCCGTTGAAGTCAATCGACTCGGCGGGGTTGAACACCATGTTGTTGACGGGATTGACCTTGAGGAGGAAATACTTCAGCGCTCCGAGACCCACGATGCGATAGATGTTCTTGCGTTCCTCGTCGGACATCTCCTGGAGGTGTCCGCTCTCTTCGGCCACTTTCCTGGCATCCTCTATCATGGCCTCCATGAGGTCGTCGGCATCCACTACGGTGCCTTCACGGCTCTTCATCTTGCCGTTGGGGAGTTCTACCATGCCGTAGGAGAAGTGAACCAGATTTTTGCCCCACTTGAAGCCGAGCTTGTCGAGCAGGAGTGCCAGCACCTGAAAATGGTAGTTCTGTTCGTTGCCCACCACGTAAATCATGTGGTCGATGGGATAGTCGTCGTAGCGCAGTTTGGCGGTGCCGATGTCCTGTGTCATATAGACCGACGTGCCGTCCTTGCGGAGCAAAATCTTCTGGTCGAGACCGTCGGCGGTCAGGTCGGCCCATACCGAGCCGTCCTCCTTGCGGAAGAAGATGCCTTTGTCCAGTCCTTCCAGCACCTTTTCTTTGCCCACAAGGTAGGTGTTCGACTCGTAGTATATCTTGTCGAACCCCACACCCATCGTGGCGTATGTCTCGTCGAATCCGGCATACACCCAATCGTTCATTTTCTTCCAGAGACCGCGCACCTCGGCATCGCCGGCTTCCCACTTGCGGAGCATCTCACGGGCTTCCTGCATGAGGGGTGACTTTTCTTCGGCTGCGGCCTTTCGCCTCTCGGCCGTCTTCTCTTCGTTCTCGCCTTGTATGGCCTGTATTTCGGGGTCGTTGGCAAGGAGCTCTTTCACCTCGGCCTTGAAGTGCTTGTCGAACGAGACATAGCAGTCTCCGATGAGGTGGTCTCCCTTTTTGCCGGACGAAAGGGGCGTTGCGCCGTCGAACCATTTGAGCCAGGCAAGCATCGACTTGCAGATGTGGATGCCGCGGTCGTTGACGATATTGGTTTTCACCACCTTGTAGCCGTTGGCTTCCAGAATGCGGCTCAGCGACCAGCCGAGCAGGATGTTGCGCAGGTGGCCCAGGTGGAGCGGTTTGTTGGTGTTGGGCGAGGCATACTCCACCATGTATAGCTCGCTCTTGTCCGTCACGGGCGTACAGCCGTAGTCGGCAGTGGCGGCAATGCCCTTGAGCTTCTCGACCCACGATGACGAGTTCACCGTCATATTGAGGAAGCCTTTGATTACGTTGTATTTGGCCACAAGCGGTTCGTTGGCCGTCAGCCAGTCGCCTATCTCCCGGCCGAGTTCTTCGGGATTGGACTTGCCGCATTGTTTCATGAAGGGGAAGACCATCACGGTAAGATGGCCCTCAAATTCTTTCCTTGTGGGGCTCACTTGCACCTGACGGTCGCCGATTTCCACTCCGTAGAGTGCTTTGACAGCAGCCTTCACAGCGGCTGCCAGTGTCTGTTCAATTTCCATTTCGTCTTGTGTATTTTAGTGGACTTTCTGGCTCCCTG
>CALBPV010000080.1 GCA_937899265.1 uncultured Bacteroidales bacterium | reverse complement strand
CCTCGGGACCCTTGTGATTGCGCATGTCCACGAGGGCGTAGATGAGTTCCTCCGAAGGCTTGGCATCCTTGCCCAGCAGTTCGTTGAGCAGGAGCTGACGGTCGCCCCGGTAGGCCGGCACGAAATGAACCTGTCGCTTCCGGGCCAGTGCCTCGCTCACCACATCGGCGAGGCGGGCAGAGGGAAGGGTCTCGGAGACACCGGCCTCCAGCGCCCTTTCGGCCAGAGTGGGCATGGGACCTGTCCACACGATGTCGTCCACAGTGAGTTCGTCGCCGAAGACAACGGTGCGTCCGCTGTCGGCATCGAGGGTGGCAGCAAGGCCGGGCATATCCAGTCCGAAAAGATAGAGGAACGTGGAATCCTGACGAAACTTGTATTCGTTGTCGGCATAGTTGAAAGAGGCATTCCCGTTGCCGAGGAAAAGCAGCAGTCCGCTGCCGACTTTCTGACGCAGGGTTTCGCGCCGGGAGATATAAATTTCTTTATTGAACATATTCATAACATCCTATTGCGGGGGTTGAACTCCAGGGATTGCCGTCCAGGTCCGTTGCAAGGCCGGATTCGGCGGCTGCACCGACGGCAGGCGACTCTTCCTGAAGCCGGAAGTCGTAAGTATAGTTGTCATCGTCGATAAGGACGTAGAGCGGATCTTGCGCCCATACGGTGGAAATGAAGTCGTTGTCGTCGGTGCCGTAGGCAGCCAGCAGACAATGGTCGAAGCGATAGTGGAAAACAGAATCGCTGCGTATCCCCTCGGCATCGACAAACTCCTGATAGACAATCTCGACATCGCTGCGTGTGGGACTGACGAGGGGATTGTACGTGTCGCCCCAGACGATGGTGTTGTTGACATTGCAGCGCAGGAGCGGGAACCCGTAAAGATTGGTGAGACAGAGAGCAGGGGACATGATACGCGAGGCGTAGCAGTAGTTGGCCAGCGTGCAGTGGTCCACCTCCCAGGCACCGCCCTGTATGTCAAGCAGAGCACCGCCGGCATTGGAGAGCAGACAGCCCTCCATGCGGCAGTAGGCTCCCACAGCCCGCACCAAAGCGCTGTCGCTGAGGCTCAGCCGGCAGTAGCGGAACGTGATGCGCCGGTCTCCGTCACCAGTGAGTGTTGTGTCGATGTCGGCCGGGCTGATGCGGATGCCTTCGTTCATTCCGTGGATGTCGGCACAGGTCCACACGTTGCCCGTCGAACTCTCGTGGACGTAGAGATTGCCCCATTGGGCGGGGAGTCCGTCGTAGTAGAGATTGTCGAACATTTTGTCGGTACGGTCGCCTCGAATGATAACAGGACGTCCGGGGCTTCCCTCGCAGAGGAGGGTGCCGTAGAGATGGATGTCGGCTTTGTCGTGGAGATAAAGCACCACGCTGTCCTCGAGGGTGAGCGTAACTCCGGCAGCCACCACGAGAGAATCGTAGATTTGGTATTCGGCGCCGGACGGGAGTGTGAGGTCGGAGTCGATGGTTTTGGCGTGCCAAACTCCCACGTCCTTGCTTTCGCCCAGGAGAACGACCGTTTGTGTCCGTCCGTTGCAGGTGATGTCGATGTAGTCGGTGTGCGAGCGGCCGGAACCGGCTGGGAAGGTGGCCTCGACAAAGAGAAAGAGCGAGTCGCCCGAAGCGATGCGCAGCAAATCGGGATTGGTGAACGAGGAGCCGTTCATGCCATCGACATTCATGCGGAAACCCGACGTGGAGGCATTGCGCAGCACTATCGACGAGAGCCGTATCTCGTGGCTATGGCGATTGTAGAGCTTGAGGCCATAGGTCTGCGATGAATTTCCCGCCAGAAGGAGACCCACATCGAGTGTGTCGCTGGAGGCTGTGGGCTGGGACGAGACACTCGTGTCGAGTTCGTCGCTGCAGGCAGTGACGACCGCCAGGAAGGCCAAGAGTATGAAACGTAAGATATTTCTCATTGCGAACCTGTTTTACGACGGGGCGGGGAAGGAAATGATTAATTGGTGACAGCCAGCGTGTAGCCGTCGTTGAGGAGATAGGCTTTGTACTGTCTCAGAATATAGTTGTGCTCGTTGGCAAGCCCCCGGGTGGGAGCGGGAGACCCCCAGAAGACGGCTCCGAATTCCGAGTCGCAAGTGGGACAGACAGCTGCCATTTGGGAATCGTCCATCACGAGGCGCTGCACGTTGGCTCCTGTCTTTCCCTCGGCATAACAGTTGGGACAGGCGAGGTCGAAGGCATGGAAAGCCGTTCCCTCGTAATTCTGGAGCAAAAGCAGTCCGCCGCGGGCCAAAGCATCGGAAGCCGTCAGGATGCGTTTGTCGTAGATGCGGACAAAGCCGCCGGGAGAGTTGAGCTGGGCCTGTCCCTCGGTTTGTCCTGCTATCGCATTGATGGTCGTGATGTTGCAGGTGTAGTTGAGATAAGCCACAGCAGGGACGGGACTGTCATAGACCGAATCGTCGCATGCCCAGGCCAGGACAGCCAGGCAGACCGTTGCTGCGCATTTCCGGAGGTTCATTCTTTGAGCAGAGCTTTATAGGCCCGGTCCACCTTCGAGAAGTCGAAGCCCGAGACAACATTGTCCATAAGGGCGGCGATGCGGTCGTTGCAAAGGTTGCCGACAGAACCCTCGTGGGTGTGTCGGATTTGTTTGCAGGGCTTGAATTTGCCCGCTTCGATGTCGAGGCCGACTTTTTTGTAAGCGTCGCGGAAGGGCATTCCTCCGGCGGCGAGACGGTTGACCTCTTCGACCGAGAACATGAGGTCGTAGCGCGGGTCGTCGAGGATGTGCTCGTTGACGGTGATGTGTTCGAGCATCAGTGTCACCATGTCGAGACATTCGACGAGGCTGTCGAACGTGGGGAGGAAGGTCTCTTTGATAATCTGCAAGTCGCGGAAATAGCCCGAGGGAAGATTGTTGGAGATGAGCATGATTTCCATCGGCACACTCTGCAGTTTGTTGCATTTGGCACGGGTGAGCTCAAAGACGTCGGGATTCTTCTTGTGGGGCATAATCGACGAGCCGGTGGTGAAGGCGTCGTGGAGTTTGATGAAGCCGAAATTCTGGGAAGAGAACATGCAGGCGTCGAACGACAGTTTGCTCAGTGTGGCTGCGATGCCGCCCAAAGCCTGTGCCACTATTCTTTCGGTCTTGCCTCGTCCCATCTGGGCATAGACCACATTGTAGTCCATCGAATCGAACCCGAGCAGGTCGGTTGTCATCTGGCGGTTCAGCGGGAAGCTGTTGCCGTAGCCGGCGGCGGAACCGAGGGGATTGCGGTTCACGACGCGGTAGGCCGACTTGAGCATTTCCAGGTCATCGACCAGCGCCTCGGCGTATGCTCCGAACCAAAGACCGAAACTCGAAGGCATGGCCACCTGCAGATGGGTATAGCCGGGCATCAGTACCTCTTTGTAGCGTTCGCTCTGCTGTTGCAGCATGCGGAAGAGGCGCAGCACAGCCTCTGTGACTTCGCGTATTTTGTGACGCATGAAGAGCTTGAGGTCCACCAACACCTGGTCGTTGCGCGACCGTCCGCTGTGAATCTTCTTGCCCAGGTCGCCGAGACGGCGCGTGAGGAGAAGTTCGACTTCGGAGTGGACATCCTCGATGCCTTCTTCGATTTCGAAACGGCCGGCCTGAATATCTTTGTAAATGTCACGCATGGCATCCAAAATGGGCTCCAGCTCGTCCTTGCCTATCATTCCGATGCTTTCCAACATTGTGACGTGAGCCATCGACCCCAGTACGTCGTACGGGGCAAGATACATATCCATCTCACGGTCGCGACCGATGGTGTATTTCTCGATGTCGTGATTTATCTGTACGGATTTTTCCCAGAGTTTCATCTTCTCAGAACTTTTGACTTTTGACCTTAGACCTTAGACCTTAGACCTTGCCCCCTTCCCTTTAGGGAGGGGCTGGGGGTAGGCTGCACCTTAGACCTTAGACCTTTGACCTTGCCCCCTTCCCTTCAGGGAGGGGCTGGGGGTAGGCTGCACCTTAGACTTTTGACCTTAGACCTTAGACCTTAGACCTTAGACATTTGACCTTAGACCTTAGACTTTTGACCTTAGACCTCAATAAGGAATCCTTGTGAGCGCATCTGCAATCTTCTCGGCCAGTCCTTCGATTTTGTCGCCCACCATGGGTTTGAGGAAGAAGGGGATGTCGGCCTCGAGGGTCACGCGGATTTTGGAGATATTGGGATCTTTGGGCAGCATCTGAATCCAAAGTTTCATGTCGATGGGGGAGTTGGAAGTGGCGTACTTCACGAGTTTGAAGGGCTGTTTCTCAACGATGTTGACGGTGAGGGTCATGCCCATTGCATCGAGCGAAGCCGACTCCTTGGTGAAGTGGACGCTGTCGAGAGAAAGCATCCCCTTGGACGACTCCGACACCTTCTGCTGAATCTCCTTCCGCTGTTCCTCGGAGAGGCTGTCGAGTTTCTCCTGGAGGACGGAGAGGTCGGAGAGACGTTCGTAAACGGCCATGTCGGGTGCGTTTACAATCTTGACGGAACTTTCGTATTTGGCCATTTCAAGAGCTTTTTTTTGAGGGTTTATTTATTCCAATTTTCGGGGTCGTGACGCCATTGTTTCAGCATTTCGACATCAGCCTCCGTGATGTAATTGTTCTCGAGAGCAGTGGCAATCAGTTCTTCGTAGTTGGAAAGCGTATAGAGTTCCACATCGGCCTTCCGGAAAGCTTCGGCTGCCTGGGGAAAGAGATAGGTGAAGATGGCCACCATACCCAACACTTTCACGTCGGACGCACGGAGAGCATCCACCGCCTGGAGCGACGATTTGCCTGTCGAGACAAGGTCTTCAACCACCACGACGTTCCAGCCTTTTTCATGGTAACCCTCAATCTGATTGCCCATGCCGTGATCTTTGGGAGCCGAGCGCACATAGATGAAGGGAACGCCCAGAAGGTCGGCAACGAGTGCGCCTTGGGCGATGGCACCAGTAGCCACACCGGCCACGCAATCCACCTTGCCGAACTGCTGTAGTATCGTTGAGGCGAGACCTGTACGGATGGCGGAACGTATCTCGGGATAGGAGAGTGTCTTGCGGTTGTCGCAATAGATGGGAGACTTCCAGCCGGAGGCCCAAGTGAAGGGTTCGCGGGGCTGCAACTTGACGGCCTTGATGGCCAATAGCTTTTCAGCTATGAGTCTTGCTAATGTTTTCATAATTCGGTTGTTTATTTGGCTGCAAAGATAAGGAATTTTTCGGATATGGCAAAATCTCGGGGCAAGTTTTTTGCTTTATTGGGCTAATTTGCCATCGCAAGGGTCAGAAAACTGAGCCTCAGTCCCGGAATTGTGTTCAAAATACGAGCACAAGCCGAGAGTGTGGCTCCCGATGTGAGTACGTCGTCAATGAGCAATACATGGCGTCCTTTGAGTTCCTCGGGACGGCTCACGGCAAACGTGTTGTCCACGTGACGGAGGCGTTCTTCGAACGTGAGGCGAACCTGCGAGCCGGTGTATTTCGACTTCTTGAGCAGCCGCGTGTCCATCGGGAGGTTCCAGACCTCCGACAGCGCCTCTCCGAAGGGATGCACCTGGTTGTAACCTCTCGTCAGGAGTCTTCGCCAATGGATAGGTACCGGAACGATGAGGTCGATGTCGTAGGGCCAGCCCGATGCTTTCAGTTCGTGGGCTGCCAGCCGTCCGATGTCGCGGTTCACCCAGGGGCGTCCGTTGTATTTGGCGGCCAGCAGCAGCCGGGCAGCCATGTTGCCGTGACGGTAGAAACAGAACGCCGCGCCGTGTTCGAAGCGGAACCGTCCGAAGAGCCTCTCGTCGGCGGGATTTTCTGTGCCCCAGTAGGGCAGACGCGGCAATTGCGGGATGCAACCCACACACAACGATTTCTCCTCCCTCAGCAGTGTGCGTCCGCAGACTTGGCACTTGCGGGGGAGGAAAAAATCCATCAGGTCGGTCCACCGGGCGTACATGATGGGTCCCCGCCTCAGAGGCTCTCGATGGCTTTGCCCACCAGCACACTCTCAAAGCCCCTCTGAGCTCCGAAACGCTGCAGTTTGGCGTGGTCCTGCGGGCTGAAGGGACGTTCCATGTCTTTGGCCTTCGTGCGGAGCAATTCTGTCAGGTTGGCAAAATACTTGTCGGGCTCTATCAGTTCGTTCAGCACTTCATTTATCAACGTTGTGGATATCTGTTTCAATTGCAGTTGATAACTGATTTTGGTGCGGCCCCAGTTTCCGAACTCCAATTTGTCGTGGACGAAAGCGTGGACAAACCTCACCTCATCGATGTAATTCTCGCTCTTGAGCCAGTCGATGATGTGCTCCTCGTCCTCGCGGTTGTCGAGACCCCAGTCGTGTAATTTCTCGCGTACTTCGTGTACACAATGTTCGGATTTCGAACAGTAGGATGCTGCCTTTTTCAGGGCAGCGTCGGCGGTAATGGTTTTCTTTGTCATAATATGGGTGTATGATAATTTTTCTTGACGTTTCTGTTATGGAATAAATGCTCTGACCATGCGGTTTTTGTTGTTCACGTCCCGTCGCACGAGGATGTCGGAATAGCCCATGCTGTCGAGCATTCTCCTGATGTCGTTTCCGAAGGCCTCGTTGATTTCGAGATAGAGTACTCCGCGGTGGTTGAGATGCTGCTTGCCGTAACGGGCGATGGCACGGTAGAACAGCAGCGGATCGTTGTCGGGAACGAAGAGCGCCATTCGCGGCTCGTGGTCGAGCACGACGGGACTCATGTCTTTGGCCTCCGACTCGCGCACATAGGGCGGGTTGCTGACGATGATGTCGTGGTGTTCATAACGCGGCACCGTCAGTGAATAAGTCTCCCCTTCGCTGTGGATATCCTGGTGGATATTGAGGTCGTCTTCGGGCTTGAGAATGTCCATGCGGACGAAGTCTATATTGTTGGCTCCCAGCGTTTTTGCATTCGTCTTGGCCACCTGAAGCGCCGCTGTGGACAAGTCGATGGCGCTGACGTGGATATCTTTGAATTCCAAAGCCAGTGTAATGCCGATACAGCCACTGCCCGTGCCGATATCCACCATCGAACGGACGGGGCTGTGGAAAACCCGATTCATGTCGTTGATAACCCAGTGGACAAGTTCTGCCGTTTCGGGACGCGGGATGAGGGTGTCGGGTGTCACCTTGAACTTCCGCCCCAAAAACTCGGCGTAGCCCAACACCTGCTGAACGGGCACACCCTGCGCCAGCTCCACCGCGCTGCTCATCATCCGCAGACGGATGTCGGGGTCGAGGGTGTCGGTTCGGTGCATCAGATAGTCGTTGCGCGTCCATCCGCACAATTCTTCGACCAGCAGCTCGATGACAGCGTTCCTCTCCCGCTCGTCGTAGAGGGGTGTGAGCGTATTGCGGAGCAATGGTAGTATTTTTAGCATGTTGCAAAGTTAGCAAAAACATTCGAAACAACCAAATTTTTTTTGTGAAAAATGCTTTTTTAGGTGCTATAAAATCTAAAAAAATGACTTTAGTGGCTTAATTTCATTAAAAAAGTGATAATTCCCGGCCTTTCTTTGCGACTATCTGAAAGTTTTTTCGTAACTTTGCGCCGGCTTTTAGTCAATATTTTAAGAAAATGAATATTAAACAAACATATTTTCTGCTTGTTTTCGCATCGGCGAGTTTGCTAATGTCGTCCCTGCTCTCTTCCTGTTTGGGCGACAGCAACGGGAGCGAGGTGGTTGTCACCAACTATTCGAATGCGACTGTCAAGACGTTTTCGTTCAGCAACAACGACAGTGTTTGCGCAGGCCTTTCGGGCTACGCATTCACCATCGACCATCTCGGTACGTCCGATCCCGAGCTGGCTGCCCGTTGGCCGGGAGCCGGCATCATCTTCAACAGCGACTCGCTTCCCGTGGGTTCGGTGCCCGACACCATTACGGTCTCAATGACCTATTCCTCTCCGTCGGCCGTGAAATTCTATCACTACGATGCTTCTGCCAATCTGGTCGATTCCGTCGATTTCTCCGAGTCGCAGAAGGTCAATTTCTCGCCCTACGCCACAACCCTCTTGCGCCTCACGGCCAACGACCGCCTTACGACCAAGGACTACATTGTCAAAGTCAATGTTCACACCGTCATCGGTGATACCATACGCTGGGGATTGCTCAGCGAGGACCTCCTGCCCGGACTGTCCGACGTCGTGACCTTTCGGGCCGATACGCTCGACGGCCTCTTCTGTGTGCTCGCCGCTGCGTCCGACTCTTCCGTTTGGATGTCGGAGTGCGATTTCCGGGACCTCGTCCGGGGGTGGAGCGAACCTGTCTGCACAGGCACGATGCAGGAGCTCAATCCCGCCACGCTCTGGAGCAGTGGCAACCGCTTCTTCTGTGTGGGTCTCGACGGCAAGTTGCGTTACAGCTACAACGGACGTGACTGGATCCTGGCTGCCAATCCCGACGGTCTCACGTTCTGCAATCTGCTGGGTCTGCAACTCAAGGCCAACGGAGCTGCCTCCGATACCATTCGGGCCATCGTCTTGGTGGACGGAACTTGCCGCTTTGCGGCGGCTGCCGACCCCGACGAGGTTTGGACGGTGGGCGATGTCCTGCCCGAGGGATTCCCCGTCACAGGTTATACGCGTCCCGTCTCCACGCCGGCAGCTCCGCAGCGCGGCAACCGCACTTCGCGCATCTATATCACGGGCGGTCTCACCCCCGACGATGTGGTCATCTCCTCGTCGTGGTGTTGTGACGGCATCCAGTGGGCCGAGTTTGTACAGACCGCTCTTCCCCCCGTCATGGATGCCTCCGTCACGCCCTACTGCACCGACACCGACGAGCCCGGTACGCTGTGGATTCTGGCGCCCGGATATGGGATGAACGGTA
The DNA here is from genome assembly GCA_937899265.1 of uncultured Bacteroidales bacterium. Lineage (GTDB taxonomy): Bacteria > Bacteroidota > Bacteroidia > Bacteroidales > UBA3663 > Liminaster. The sequence goes on along the minus strand of CALBPV010000080.1, from coordinate 7,669 downwards.
CCCTCTTCTTCTCCGAAAACAAGGGCGTCGCGTGGAAGAAACTGTCCCGCGAATATCCGTCCTATGCCGACACGGAGAATCTCGGTCTCGAGGTTTGTCCGTCGATGTATCTCGATTCGGACAGCTGGCGACTCTATGTCTTTGAGCTCCACACTGGACGCATCCGACTGGTGACAGGACAGCTCACCCAACTCACCTTCCTGCATCGCCGTTAGTGTTGTCATGAAGGTACGCGCTCTTTGTCTGTCGGTCACCGTCTGGCTTCTTGCCTCCGGAACCTTTGCCCAAAGCGGAGGCTCCGAGAACAAAGAGTATATGTACGAAGTCGGTGCCGGCGCCGGTATCAGCTGGGCTTACGGCGATGTGAACCACAGCAGCCCGTTTGCCAAGCCTTCGTGGGCAGCCGATGTGTTGTTCCGCTACAATTGGACTCCGCGTTGGGCCTTTGCGGTCGATGCGGCTTCGTTGGGTCTCAAGGGTGACACGCACAGCTATCGCGATGTCTATCCCGGAGGGGCGGAGTATCATTTCAAGGCACGTCTTTGGGAACTGTCCGTGCGTCCCGAGTTTCATTTCTGGAACTACGGCTGGGCATCCGACTATCGCGAGAAACGTCGCATCGCCCCCTTCCTCACCGCAGGCTTGGGCGTGGGTTACTCCCGGCGCAGCACCGACAACGGCAGCAAGTCGTCCCTCGGGCTTATGATTCCCATCGGCGCAGGCTTCAAGTGGAAGATGGCACCCCGCTGGAACGCCCAGATTACGGCCCTGTGGACCAAAGCGTTCAGCGATGACCTCGACGGCATCGACGACCCCTACGGCATCGATTCGGGAGCGCTCAAGAACACCGACTGGACCGGACAGATACTCCTCTCCGTCACCTTCGACTTCAAGGAGCGTTGTTTGGAATGTAAAAATCAGCATTCGCTGTATTAATATAATAAGGTATATATGAGTTATTTAAATCAAATAGACCCCAAGCGCGTGCCGCAGCATGTAGCCATCATCATGGACGGCAACGGACGTTGGGCCAAAAGCAAGGGGCAGCCTCGCAGTGCAGGTCATCAGGCCGGTGTCAAATCCCTCCACGAGACCCTTCGCGGAGCCAAGGAAGCCGGCGTGAAGTATCTCACCGTCTATACGTTCTCCACCGAGAACTGGAACCGTCCCCGGCAAGAAGTCGAGACCCTGATGAACCTCATGGTCTGGGCCATCGAACAGGAGACACCCGGCATGATAGAGAACGGCGTCAGCCTTCAGGTCATCGGCGACATGGACCGTCTTCCCGAGAATACCCGCCAGCGTCTGCAGAAGTGTATCGGCGACACCGCCGCAGGACAGGTCATCACACTCATCCTGGCCATCAGCTATTCTTCCCGTTGGGAGATTGCGCGGGCCGCACGTGAGTTGGCAGCTGAGGTGCGCGACGGCAAAATCAGTCCCGAGGCCATCACCGAGGAACTCCTTTCGTCCCGTCTCACCACCGTCCGCTATCCCGACCCCGACCTGCTGATTCGCACGGGCGGCGAGGTGCGCGTCTCCAACTATCTTCTCTGGCAGATAGCCTATGCGGAGCTCTATTTCTGTGACACCTATTGGCCCGAATTCGGCCCCGAAGACCTCTACAAGGCCATTGTGGAGTACCAGAGCCGCGAACGCCGTTTCGGTAAAACCTCAGAGCAGGTGTCTGATGAAACCAAGTAACAGAATGCAACGAATTAAGATTCTTTTTCTCCTCTTCCTTGCGGTCTTCGCCCTTCCGACGGAGGCCCAAGAGTTGGCCGATACAATCTTCAACCCCACCGTCAACCACAACGCAACAACGCCTCGCAAATACACCATACGCGGCATTGAGGTGGTAGGTGCCGACAACTATGAGGACTATGTGCTCATTGGCTTCTCGGGCCTTTCCGTCGGACAGCAGATCTCTGTGCCCGGCGATGAGGTCACCAACGCCATTCGCCGTTTCTGGCGACAGGGCCTCTTCAGCGATGTCAAAATCACACTCCAGAAGGTCTATGGCAACGACTGCTGGCTGCGTATCGAACTCACCATGCGTCCGCGCATCAGCTCCATCGAGTACGACGGCGTCAAGAAGAGCGAACGCGAAGACCTCGACATCCAGATAGGTATGGCCAAGGGTTCTCAGGTCACTCCCAATATCCTCGACCGCGCCAAGAAGCTCATCAAGCGTTACTACGATGACAAAGGCTTCAAGAATGCCGACGTCGAAATCTATCAGGAGGACGATCCCGAGGCCGGCGAAAACCTCGTGCGCCTCACCGTCATGGTCGATAAACACGAGAAGGTCAAAATCCACGCCCTCAATATCTACGGACTCGACACGTGGGATTCCCTCGGGGTGCGTTATTTCCCCCTCAAGAAGAACTACATGACCTATCGCAAGGCCAACAGCGCCATGAAGAAGACCAATGCCGCCTCCAAGTGGTACAACGCCTTCCGCGCCAAGAAATTCGTGCCCGAGAACTACAAGAACGACAAGAAAGCCCTGCTCAGCAAGTTCTACGAACTCGGCTATCGCGATGCCCGCATCGTGGCCGATACCGTCGTCCCCTACGATGCCAAACACGTCAATGTCAACATCCGCGTCTCCGAGGGGCACAAGTACTACATCCGCTCCATCTCCATCGTCGGCAACAGCGTTCACTCTACCGAGGAACTCATGCGATACCTCCAGATGCAGCCGGGCGACATATACAACCAGACCAAACTCGACAAGCGCATCAGGGGCGACGAGGATGGCATAGAGACCCTCTACATGGATGACGGTTATCTCTACTTCAGCATGGTGCCCGTCGAGGTCAATGTCGAAAACGACAGCGTCGATCTCGAACTCCGTGTGTCCGAAGGTCCTCAGGCCCACGTGAACCGCGTCACCATCAACGGCAACGACCGCCTCTACGAACATGTGGTGCGTCGTGAGCTGCGTGTGCGTCCCGGCGAACTCTTCTCCAAGTCGGACTTGATTCGTTCGGCCCGTGAACTGGCCCAGACCGGACACTTCGACCCCGAGAAGATGAATCCCCGTCCCGTGCCCAACGACGACGGTACCGTAGATATCATCTTCGACCTCGAGTCCAAAGCCAACGACCAAGTGGAGTTCTCCCTCGGTTGGGGTTCCACGGGTCTCATCGGACGCATCTCGCTCAAACTCACCAACATCTCGCTCATGGACATCTTCCACCGCGACCGCTATCGCGGCATCATCCCCCAGGGCGAGGGCGAACAGCTCACCATCTCGGCCCAGTCGAACGCCAAGTACTACCAGTCATACTCCGTCTCCTACGTGCGTCCCTGGTTCGGAGGCAAGCGCCCCAACACGCTCTCCTTCTCGGCCTACTTCTCGCGCCAGAGCGACATCAACTCCAGCTATTATAACTCTTCCTATTATAATAACTACTACAACAACTACTACAGCGGCTATTACGGCAACTACTACGGCTCGGGTAGCTCCAGCAGCTACTATGAGTATGCCATCGACCCCGACAAGTCGATTATGCTCATCGGAGCTTCACTCGGTTTCGGCAAGCGACTCAACTGGCCCGACGATTTCTTCACGCTCCAGACATCGCTCAAGTATCAGCTCTATATCCTCAACGAATGGCAGTACTTCCCCGTCCAGAACGGTACATCCAACTCCATCTCGCTCCAGGCCGTCGTTTCCCGCAACTCCATCGACAACCCCTACTACACCCGTCGCGGTTCGACCTTCACGCTCGACCTCGAGGCAACGCCTCCCTATTCGCTCTTCCAGAATACCGACGACCTCGCCGACCAGCCCAAGTACTCCAAGGAGAAACTCCGATGGCTGGAGTTCTACAAGGTCAAATTCTCAACCAAGACGTTCACGCCTCTCACGTCCGGTACCCGCACTCTCGTCTTCCACTCGCGCACCGATTTCGGGTTCCTCGGACACTACAACCCCTACAAGGTGTCCCCCTTCGAGAGTTACTACATGGGCGGTGACGGCAACTCCTACTATTCGTCGTCCTACATCACCGAGTACATCCCCCTGCGAGGCTATGAGAACGGCGCCCTCACCTCTTCCTACTCCGATGTCGCTACCGTCTATGCCCGTATGGTGGCCGAACTCCGCTATCCCTTCATGCTCGAGTCGTCGTCCACCATCTACGGCCTCCTCTTTGCCGAGGCCGGCAATGCCTGGACCGACATCAAGTATTTCAACCCCTTCGCCCTCAAACGGTCCCTCGGCGCCGGCGTCCGCATCTTCCTTCCCATGATAGGTATGCTCGGCATCGACTGGGGCTACGGATTCGACGAGTGCTTCGGCTCCTCGTCCAAGGGCGGTTCCAATTTCCATTTCGTCATAGGTCAGGAATTTTAAAGTCAAAAGTCAAAGGTCAAAGGCTTGAAGGCCGGTCAAAAGTCAAAAGTCAAAGGTCAAAGGCTTGAAGGCTGGTCAAAAGTCAAAAGTCAAAGGTCAATCGTGAACGACCTTAGACCTTAGACCTTAGACCATTAACCAAAAAGCTCACAGAATATGAAAAAAATCATTCTCCCCCTGCTCCTCGTCCTCATCGGCTCCACAGGAGCGTTTGCCCAGAAGTACGCCCTCATCGACATGGACTACATTCTCAAGCAGATTCCACAGTATGAAATGGCCAACCAGCAACTCGACCAAATCTCCAAGCGTTGGCAGCAGGAAGTCGAGGCCCTCGCCTCCGAGGCCGAGACCATGTACAAACAATATCAGGCCGATATGGTGTTCCTCACCGCCGAACAGAAAACAGCCCGCGAGGAAGCCATCGTCAAGAAAGAGAAAGAAGTGCAGGACCTCCGCCTCAAGTACTTCGGCCCCGAGGGTGAACTCTACAAGAAACGCAACGCCCTCGTCGGACAAATCCAGGACGACATCTACAATGCCGTCAAGGAAATATCCGAGCGGCAAAACTATGCGATGGTCATCGACCGGGCATCCGCCGAAAGCATCATCTTCGCTTCGCCCAAAATTGACATCTCGCGCGAAGTCCTCAAAAAACTCGGCTACTAAGTCTAAGGTCTAAGGTCTAAGGTCTAAGGTCTAAGGTCTAAGGTCTAAGGTCTAAGGTCCGTTCTCCTACTCCCTTCCCTTTAGGGGAGGGTTGGGGAGAGGCTGTAAGGTCTAAAGTCTAAGGTCCGTTCTCCTACTCCCTTCCCTTTAGGGGAGGGCTGGGGAGAGGCTCCTTCTCATTATCAAATAAATCAAAACAAACCCAAAAACAATGAAGAAATTTTTGCTTCTTGCAGCCCTCGTGCTCATGCCCATCGCTGCATCCGCCCAAATGAAGTTTGGCAACGTCAACACCTCTCAGATCATCGAGGCAATGCCCGAGACCTCTCAGGCTCAGAAAGAACTCGAAGACCTCCAGTCCAAGTACGAGAACGAACTCTCCAAGATGGGTGACGAGTATCAGAAGAAAGTGTCCGACTTCCTCGCCGTGCAGGACTCTCTCGCCGAGAACATTGCCCGTGCCCGTGCCGAAGAAATCGACCAACTCCAGCAGCGCATCCAGAACTTCCGCGAAATGGCTGCCAAAGACATGCAAACCCAACAGCAGCAGAAAATCGCTCCCATCATCGAGAAGGTCAACAAAGCCATCCAGGCCGTAGGCGAAGAGAACGGTTTCACCTATATCTTCAACCTCGACGGCGGTGCCCAGGTCGTCTATTTCTCGCCCTCCCAGTGCACCGATGTCAACCCCCTCGTGAAGGCTAAACTCGGACTGAAGTAACACCCACTGTCCTAAAGGACGGTCTAAGGTCATTTCACTTATTTGGTCTAAAGTCTAAGGTCTAAGGTCAAAGGTCTAAGGTCAGTTCTCGGTTAACGGTCTAAGGTCTAAGGTCTAAGGTCAACCATGAACCTTGAAACCTGATCTACAATGCGGTCGCCCGGCAAAATTCCGATTTTTTCAGACGGACCTCCATGGATCACAGCCACCACCATAACCGTATCCCGTTGGATATTGAATTGAACGCCAATACCCGAAAAACTTGCCTCCAAATCGTCGTTCACCATTTGAAGTTCGTCCGCCGGGATATAGACCGTGTGCGGATCCAAATTCGCCAACAAAACCGGGATGGCCTTCTCCGTCAAATCGTTGACATCCACCGTGTCGACATATTGCCTATCGATCAACCCCAGCACCATGTCAAGTTTGCTTCTGCCAGCATGAGAAGCGAACTCCGACTTCTTTTCAATCGAGTTGTATGACAGTAGATTTCCGATAACCACACCTGCAATCGCCGTGAGGGCGAATGCGATCGGCATAAGTATTTTCTTCATTCCTTATCGTTTTTTTCTTGTATAAATTCCACCTCAATCCGTGCACGCTGCAGCAACTCTACACCGTCCAGAATCCTGTATTTTTCACCGCACACCACACGTTTGATGCCCGATTGTATAATCAACTTGGCACACTCGATGCATGGCGAGGCAGTGACATACAACGTCGCTCCCTCGCTGCTGTTCGACGAGCGCGCGACTTTGGTAATCGCATTCGCCTCGGCATGAAGCACATACGGCTTAGTCACATTGTTGTCGTCCTCGCAAACATTCTCAAACCCGGATGGTGTACCGTTGTAACCATCGGAGATAATCATCTTGTTCTTCACCAACAACGCACCCACCTTACGACGTTCGCAATACGAATTTTCCGCCCAAATGCGCGCCATACGCATATATCGAAAATCCAACAACTGTTGCTTTCCCAACTCCATAGATTCAATCTAACATTGCATGATTCAAAAACCTTGCAAAAATAAGCAAAAAAGGGCGAATCGCACTGATTCACCCTTGTCTTTTAATCTTCTTAGCGGATTACTTACGAAGACCTAATGCTTTAACGATGGCGCGGTATCTTTCGACGTCCTGATCCTTCAAATAGTCGAGCATGCGACGCCAGCTTTTCGCTTAAAAAACAAATAGCCTCTCCCTTACCACAATGAGGCGGTAAAATTTCTAAAAAGAAAGGTTTACTTGTAAAAACAACAGCATGTTCTCCAAAATCAGCTTTTAATTTTTTTTGTAAAATCTGAAGAGTTTCTGGCTCTCCTGGAATGAGCATTTTTACAAATCCGTTAGACAAAAAATTTTCATAATCGCTAACGACTTCTCCTTTTAGCTTACACAAATCAACATCCAGCTTCGTCCACTTATTTTCTTCTCTGTAGTAAATTGTATCTGGAGAATAAACTTCTGTACGTAAGCCCAGTTTTTCTGCTTCTTCATTTGCGTGCAATAAAATATCCGAGCTGACAGTACGCTTATAAATTTGTTTTCTTTCGTGCATATCGTAAATGCTGCATCCATTTACAGCTATCAGGTAACGTCCCGTTTCTCTTCCGGCAATATCCAAACGTCTAACATAAGGCAAAATACCGTGTTCTGCCCTACCAGAACACAAAACTATATAAATACCTCTTTCAGAAGCTTTCTGTAATGCATTTACAGTTTTATCTAAAACTGATTTATAGCTTCCTGCTGCATCATCAAGTTCTTTTATTGAAGGAGCCAATACACTTTCTGCTTTATTTAAAGCCTTTTTCAAATCAGTAAAGTATTCATTCTTTTGCTTTTTTATTTTAATTAAATATTCAGGAGTATTCTTAATATTATTATCCATATTTATATTAATTTTGGGTGTAT
>CALBPV010000079.1 GCA_937899265.1 uncultured Bacteroidales bacterium | reverse complement strand
CCTCCTCGGCATTGGGGGCGATGATGTTGGCGCAGATGTCGCCGGTGAGGTCAAGCACGCGGTCGTAGTTGTCGAGAGCGTCCTCCAGGTTCTGGGGGGCGTAGTCGTAAGCGTCTTTGTCGCGATAGTCGTGCTCCTTGAGCTCAACGATGCGCTTCATGAGGGGATGATTAAGCTCAAACTTAATCTCCGGATTGTCAGTATAGAAGTTTGCCATAATATCTTCAGATTATTTCGAGTTCTTCTTGTAGTACTTAATCATCTTGGGAATCACCTCCTCGACAGTGCCGTTGATGACATAGTCGGCGATGGTGTTGATGGGGGCATTGGGATCGGAGTTGATTGAGATGATGATGCCCGAATCCTGCATGCCTGCAATGTGCTGAATCTGGCCGGAGATGCCGCATGCGATATACACCTTGGGACGCACGGTGACGCCGGTCTGGCCGATCTGGCGGTCGTGGTCAACGAACCCGGCATCAACGGCGGCACGCGAAGCGCCGACCTCGGCGTGGAGTTCCTTGGCGAGTTCGAAGAGCATGTCGAATCCTTCCTTGGACCCCATTCCGTAACCGCCGGAGACGATGATGGAAGCGCCTTTGAGGTTGTGTTTGGCCTTCTCAACATGACGGTCGAGGACTTTGACCACGTCGAATAGGTCGTCCTTGACATATTTGGCGACGTCGTGGTTGATGACTTCGCCCTTGTAGTTCTCGTCGAGGATTTCCTTCTTCATCACGCCCTCGCGCACGGTTGCCATCTGGGGACGGTGTTCGGGGTTGACGATGGTGGCCACGATGTTTCCGCCGAAAGCGGGTCGGATCTGATAGAGCTGTTCGGTGTAGTGCTTCATGATGGGTTTCTTGTTCTCGTCGAAACCTACATTCATGTTGAAGTCTCCGATTTCGAGCTCCGTGCAGTCGGCGGTGAGGCCGGAGTGGAGTTCGGAGGAAACGCGGGGACCGAGGTCACGTCCGATGACGGTAGCCCCCATGAGGCAAATCTGGGGTTTCTCCTCGCGGAAGAGGTTGCACACCAGAGCGGAGTGGGGCTGGGTGGTGTAGGGGAAAAGACGAGAGTCGTTGAAGATGTGCACACGGTCAACGCCGAAGGGCATGACCTGTTTCTCGATACCTTCGATATCGGCACCTGCACAGATACATTCGAGCTGTACGCCAAGAGTGTTGGCGAGTTTGCGACCCTTGGTCAAAAGTTCGAGGCTGACGTCGCAGACGTTTTTGCCGTCGAGTTCGCAATATACAAATACGTTGTTCATAGTTTAACCGATAATCTTTTCGTTCAACAATTCTACAATAAGATTTTCCACGTCGGCATCGCCGGAAGTCAGTGTGCGGTTTTCTTTGGCCTTGAAGACGATGTTCTTGACAGCCTTGACGTTGGTGGGAGAGCCGGTCTTGCCGATTTGCTGAGGATCGGCCTCGATGTCGGCGGCGCCCCATGTGGTGATGTTCAGGAAGGGCTTTTTGGCGCAGAGAGCCTTGAATTCGTCCTGGGCCTCGGGAGCCTTCTCAGCGGGAGAGGCAGCGTTCTTGTAGGTCATGACGCGCTTGGCGTTGCGGGGGCGGCAGGGAGCTGCCGAGCCGTTGACGGTAACGACGAGGGGGAGGTGTGTCTCCACGGTCTCCACTCCGCCGTCAATATGACGCTTGATAACGATTCGCTTGGTCTCGGGGTCGAGTTGGAGGATTTCCTCGGCGTATGTTACCTGGGGAAGCCCCAGCTTCTCGGCCACCTGGGGACCCACCTGAGCGGTGTCGCCGTCGATGGCCTGACGACCGCCGAGGATGATGTCGTAGTCGCCGATTTTGCGGATGGCCTGCGAGATGGTGTAACTCGTAGCCAGGGTGTCGGCTCCGCCGAGGCAGCGGTCGGTGATAACATAACCTGCGTCAGCTCCGCGGTAGAGGGCTTCACGCACTACTTCGGCCGACTTGGGAAGGCCCATGGTCAGCACGTTGATTTTGGAGCCCGGGAACTGTTCTTTCAGGCGGAGAGCCTGCTCCAGGGCGTTGAGGTCCTCGGGGTTGAAGACGGCGGGAAGGGCAGCACGGTTGATTGTACCCTCGGGCGTCATTGCATCGGGACCTACGTTGTGGGTGTCGGGTACCTGCTTGGCAAGTACGATGATGTTAAGAGCCATATTCTATCTTTTTTTCTGTTGTTCGCCGTTTGGGCGATTTATATTTAACGGTTTTTGTGTAGAATTTTATTCGTTCTTGATGAGCCATTCGGCAATCTGTACAGCATTGAGGGCGGCACCTTTGCGGATTTGATCTCCGGTGAGCCAGAGGGTGATGCCGTTGTCGTTGGCAAGGTCCTTGCGGATTCGGCCCACATAGACATCGTCCTTTCCGGCACTCTCGAGGGGCATGGGATAGACGTAGTTTTGGGCGTCATCGACCACCGTTACGCCGGGTGCTTTCTTGAGAGCCTCGCGAACCTCCTCGGGAGTGAGGGGTTTCTCGGTCTCGGCCCATACGCTTTCGGAGTGGGAGCGGAGCGACGAGACACGTACGCAGGTAGCCGATGTGCGAACATCGGAGTGCATGATTTTGCGGGTCTCGTTGAACATCTTCATCTCCTCCTTGGTGTAGTCGTTCTCGGTCATTTTGTCTATCTGGGGGATGACGTTGTAGGCGAGTTGGTGGGGGAATTTCTCTATGGTTTTCACCTCGCCGGTTTCCACCATCTCTTTATACTGCTGTTGCAGTTCCTTCATGGCTGCGGCACCGGCACCGGATGCGCTCTGGTAACTCGAGATGTGGATGCGCTTGATGTGGGAGAGGTTCTCGATGGCCTGGAGCACTACGACCATCATGATGGTCGTGCAGTTCGGGTTGGCAATGACGTTGCGGGGACGGTCCAAAGCGTCTTTGGCGTTGCATTCGGGTACAACGAGCGGTACGTCTGCATCCATGCGGAAGGCCGACGAGTTGTCTATCATCACGGCTCCGTATTTGGTGATGTCTTTTTCGAATTCTTTGCTTGTGCCGGCACCTGCCGAGGCAAATACGTAATCCACTCCTTTGAAGTCGTCTGTATCGTGCTTGAGTTCTTTGACCACAATGTCCTTGCCTCGAAAGTTATAGGTACGGCCGGCACTCCGTGAAGAGCCGAAAAGGAGAAGTTCGTCGAGAGGGAAGTTGCGTTGGTCCAGGATTTTGAGGAACTCCTGACCTACGGCGCCGCTTGCACCCACAATTGCTACTTTCATTTTTTCTGTTGATTTTTCTATATATATTAATAATGTGTAGTCTCACCTGTCAAAGGGACGAAACAGCCGGTTTTGCAGATTTTGACGGTGCAAAGTTACGAAAAATCTTTTAAACAAAGGAATTTTCCGAAGGATTTTGACTGTTAAAAAGAAAGATTTTGCACCTTTTCGACATTTTGGAGCCTAATTTCTGCACAATAAAAAGGAAAGTGTGCAGAAAATCTGCACACTTTTCCTCATTTCATACATTTTCCGTGAGCCTCTCATTTGCGGAGGGAGGCGAGACAATCCGTTACATTTTTTTCGATGCGTTGGGCGATGTCACCGGCCTCTGCTGCCTTGTCGAATTTCTCGCCCGTGATGTGTTCGTAGAGTTCGATGTACCGTTCCGAAACACTCTCGGCGTATGCATCGGTAATCTCGGGCATCTGCTGGCCGGGCTCGTTCATGAAATTGTGTTCGATGAGCCATTGGCGCACAAATTCCTTCGACAGCTGGCGCTGGGGTTCGCCTTTGGCAAACTTCTCCTCGTAGCCCTCGGCATAGAAGTAACGTGACGAGTCGGGAGTGTGGATTTCGTCGATGAGATAGACCTTTCCGTCGCGCTTTCCGAATTCGTATTTCGTATCGACCAGAATGAGGCCCTGCTTGGCGGCTATCTGCTGTCCGCGGGCAAAGAGACGGCGCGTGTAGTCCTCCATCACCGCATAGTCTTCAGCCGACACGATACCCTGGGCAATGATTTCCTCCTTCGAGATGTTGAGGTCGTGACCCTCGTCGGCCTTCGTGGTGGGCGTGATGATGGGTTCGGGGAAACGCTGGTTCTCCTTCATGCCTTCTGGCAGACGCACGCCGCAGATTTCCCGGCATCCGTTCTTGTATTCGCGCCAGGCCGAGCCTGTCAGGATGCCGCGGATAATCATCTCCACGCGGAAGCCTTCGCACTTGAGTCCCACGGTCACCATCGGGTCGGGTGTGGCGACTTTCCAGTTGGGACAGATGTCGGTGGTGGCATCCAGAAATTTGGCCGCAATCTGGTTCAGCACCTGCCCCTTGAACGGGATGCCTTTGGGGAGGATGACGTCGAATGCGGAAATGCGATCGGTGGCTACCATAACCATCAGGTCGTCGTCAATGTTGTACACGTCACGAACCTTGCCGTGATAGACGGACTTCTGACCGGGGAAGTTGAAGTCGGTGCGGGTTAATGCTTGCATTTTCTTTTTGTTTTTATCGCCCTGTCCGGGTACGATGATTATTGGGTTTCTGTTTGATTATTGTTCGGGAGGAAAGAGTTCCGGATTCCGGGCTTTCTGCCGTTCCTCGTAGTGTTCGTATGCATCCACGATTTTCTGCACGAGGCGATGGCGCACGATGTCGCTGCGGTCGAACTCGATGGTGGCAATGCCGGCGATGTTGCCAAGTATCCGCTGCGCTTGGACCAGACCCGATGTGACGTTGCGGGGCAAATCGACCTGTGACATATCGCCTGTCACTATCATCCTTGCACCGAGACCCAGACGGGTCAGGAACATCTTGATTTGGGGAGCTGTGGTGTTTTGTGCCTCGTCGAGTATGATGATGGCATCCGACAATGTGCGTCCGCGCATGTATGCCAGCGGGGCGATTTGTATGACGTTGGTCTCCAGCAGTTCTTTGAGTTTGGCGGCAGGTATCATGTCTTGCAGGGCATCGTAGAGCGGCTGCAAGTACGGGTCCAGTTTGTCTTTCATTTCGCCGGGCAGAAATCCCAGTTTCTCTCCGGCCTCTACTGCCGGTCGCGAAAGGATGATTTTGCGGATTTCTTTGTTCTTCAGGGCCTTCACAGCCAGCGCGATGGCCACGTAGGTTTTGCCGGAACCGGCCGGACCCAGAGCAAACACCAGGTCGTTCTTTTCGAAGGCCTCGACCAGATGTCTTTGGTTCGTCGTCCGTGCCGAGATGGGCTTGCCGTTCACGCCGTAGATTATCAGCGAGTCGTGCTGTTTCTCCACCGGTCCTTCGCCGTTGTAGAAGTCCAAAATCACCTCTTCGTTCAGTTTGTTGTAGTCGTTACAATACTTCACGAGTTTCTCCACAAACGATTCAAACACCGCAATGTCGTCCTCGTCGCCATAGACCTTGATGGCTCGGCCGCGGGCGGCAAAGCGCAGTTTTGGATACAGCGTTTTGAGCAGCAGAATATTGCTGTTGTTCACGCCGTAGAAGATGACCGGATCGGCTTGTTCCAAGAGAATTACTTTCTCAATCATGCCGCGAAGATACGCTTTTTTTTCGAAACCGCCAAATTTTCACCCGAAAAACTGCACAAAACCTTCACTTTTCTCTATCCGCAATACCAAAAACGGACCTCCCGGTGCCCGGAAAGTCCGTCTTAAATCGTAAGTCTGAGAGATTTATTTCTCGGCACAGCACTTGGCGGTGTCGGCTTTGCAACATGCTTTCAGCGTGTCATCGCAAGCCTTGGCGCTGTCGCCGCAGCAAGCTTTGGTAGTGTCACCGCAGCAATTTGCAGTGTCAAGAGAGGCAACAGCCTCCTCTGCAGCTTCGGCAGCGGGAGCGGCCTGTTTGTTGCCGCCGCAGGAAGCGAACGATACAGCCACGATTACGGCTGCAAAAAGAACGAGTTTCTTCATTGTTTTGAGTATATTTGTTTGTTTTTACGGGTGCAAAGATACAGGATTTGCAACCGATTGTGTCTCTTTTCTGCGGAAAAATGATTTTTCCGGCCTCTTTTTTTCTTCGAACAGCCTGTTTTGCAATCTGTACATGTTATTTTATTCTCTTTTCGGGCAATAAATTCCGCCTTATTGCGTTTTTCATTCGTATGAACAGTTTACGCGTCTTTCTTCTGGCGGTCGTCGCGCTTGCGAGTGCTGTACCTCTCTCGGCTCAAAAGAGGCCCCGGGTACAGAACCTTCCTTATGTCGATCAGCGGCGTCTCCACTACGGGTTTCTGTTTGGCATCAACTTCTCCGACATCACTTTCGTCCACAGCGGCGATACTTGGTTTGCCTCCGTTCCCGGGGTCTCGCCCTGCTTCGAGGTCGGATTGATAGGCGATATGGCGCTTTCTCCCCATGTCTCCCTGCGTTCCACCCCCTCGCTTTATTTCATGCAGCGGGATATCACTTTTCGCCATGCGCTTACGGGACAGGAAACGGTTCAAGGACTTAAATCGACCTACATGGAAATTCCCGTAACGGTCAAGGTGGCGACCCGCCGCCTCGTCAACTACCGGCCCTACATTGCTGCCGGCCTCTCTGCTTGGTACGACTGGACCCACGAAGAAGAAACTCCCATCGTCTTCGGGCGCTTCGATGCCTCCTTCCATGTGGCCTTGGGCTGTGACTTCTATCTGCCCTTTTTCAAACTCTGTCCCGAACTTCGGTTCAACTTCGGGTTACTCGATATGATAGACCACGACCGCAATGGTCTCCGCGACCCCGCCATGATGCAATATACCGATGCTCTTCGCGCTGCCCGTAACCGTAGTGTCAGCCTCGTCCTGTATTTCGAATAGGCTCCTTCTCAGGCATCTTGAGGTGGAAACCTGAAACTTGGAACTTGGAACTTGAAACATGGAACCTGAAAATTGAAACTTGAATATGTATAAGCAATCCCTCCGAATCGTCTTCATGGGCACACCCGACTTTGCAGTGCCCAGTCTTGATGCCCTTGTCTCTGCCGGCTACAATGTTGTCGGTGTGGTCACCATGCCCGACAAACCTGCCGGACGCGGACATCGTCTTCAGGCTTCGCCCGTCAAAGAGTATGCCCTCGCCCACGGTCTCCCCGTTCTCCAGCCCGGGAAACTCAAGGACCCCGACTTTGTCGAGGCGCTCCGGGCTCTGCAGCCCGACCTTCAGGTTGTAGTGGCTTTTCGCATGCTCCCCGAAGTTGTTTGGGGCATGCCCCGTTGCGGCACCTTCAATCTCCATGCCGCCCTGCTGCCACAATATCGCGGAGCTGCACCCTTGAACTGGGCTGTCATCAACGGCGACACCGTAACGGGAGCCACCACCTTCTTCCTCGACCACAACATCGACACGGGTCGCATCATCCTCAAGGACGAACTCCCCATCGGTCCCGATGACACAGTGGGGGATGTGCACGACCGTCTCATGGCGCTGGGCGCCGGTCTCGTGACTCGCACCGTCGATCTCGTCCTCGATGCCGACGGCGACATCTCCCGCATCCCCACCATCGACCAGGAGACCCTCATAGCCGACCTGCAACGTCAGGCCGAAGCCGAGGGGAGGGCCTTCGAGTTGCGTCCCGCACCCAAGATTTTCCGCGAGACCTGTGAGATGGACTGGAGCCGTTCTGCCGACGCTGTCCGCAACTTTGTGCGCGGACTCTCCCCTTATCCCGCTGCGTGGTTCAATCTCCGCCTCCCTTCCGGCGAGAACGTCGTGGCCAAAGTGTTCAGCGTCACCGCAGGCGAGGAGACCTCGGCCCCTGCAGGCACCGTTGAATCCGACGGCAAGACATTCATCCGCGTCGCTGCCGCCGACCGATGGGTGCAGATTGGGGAGATACAGCTTCCCGGCAAGAAACGTATGCCGGTCCGCGCCCTCCTCAACGGATTCAGGCTTTAATTTCACCGATTTTTGATATTTTTTGAAAAATTTCTGTCCGGAATGCAACATTTCGGACCCGCACTGCGTCCAATCCACAGAAACATTTCAAAAATGATTGACCCAATGAAGATTAAAACTTTCGTTCTGGCCGCTGTGTTCGGCTGTATGTGTGTGGCTCCCCTGCGAGCCGAGTATGTTAACAATCCCGACTCCCTCGCTCAATTGCCCGACAGCGTCATCGAGGAAGCGGTCGCAATCCTCAACCAATTCGATGGCATGGAGGGCCTGACATCGGAGTCAACGCGCGAACTCATTTCGCATGTGAAGCCGTTCTCCCTGCGTGAACTGGAGCGTTTCATCCTCCACGTTCGTCCCAAATCTCAGGCTGAGATGGAGCACGAGCGTGAAATCAGTCAGTCCGACAGAGAGTTGCCTGTCGTCATCGTCTTCATGACCGTGGTGATGCCGCTGCTCCTCCTGTTCCTCTTCCTCGGCTATCGCCAGCGGCGCAAAACCAAAGAGGAGCAGATGCGTCAGGAAACGCTTCGCGAGATGGCCAAGTCCGGTGTCAACATCTCGCCCGAAGTCATCGCTGCAGTCTATGGCAAGGCGGCGACCCGGGTGACGGTGCATCCCCGAACTCCGAATCCGGCGGTGCAG
This sequence comes from uncultured Bacteroidales bacterium, assembly GCA_937899265.1. Classification (GTDB taxonomy): domain Bacteria; phylum Bacteroidota; class Bacteroidia; order Bacteroidales; family UBA3663; genus Liminaster. The sequence continues at coordinate 11,661 of CALBPV010000079.1, read as the reverse complement.
TCCTCTGCCACGTCTGAGAATAGTGCCCACAGTGCGCCTGCGGAAGAGACACCGGCGGTAACCGCTGTTTATGTCGAAGACCCTGCTGAGACTCGCCGCAAGACCGAGAAGGCCGTCAACAACCTCATACTCGGAGCCGGATTCGCCCTTGCAGGCATTTTAATGGCCGTCTTCTCGTTCGGTGTCTTCCCTTGGTCGCTGCTGTGGTGCATCCTCTTCATTGCAGGATTGGTGCTTTTCGGTCAGGGCGGTGCCTATCTCCTCACCAAGGTGCTCACCCGAGACTCTGGCAAGAACAAGTAACCTCGTCCCCTCATGGAAGAAAAACTGCTGATAGCAAAAGTTCTGCTCTTCAACGACGAGCGGGCTTTTGCTCAGATAGTGAATCGTTACCAGCAGCCCCTCCGCAGTTTCTTCCTGACCCAGACCGGGGATCCTGCCCTGAGTGACGACTTGGCTCAGGAGACCTTTGTCCGCGTCTGGGAACGATTGAAAAGTTTCCGGCAGCTGTCCTCCTTCTCCACTTGGCTCTACAGGATAGCCTACAACCTATGGTACGACGAAGTGCGCCGCAGTCGCCCCGTCTTGTCTTTGGACGGACCGGACGGACCACCTCCCGAAGCCGAGCTTGTCCTGCAGACCGACCGGCAACAGGATGTCAGCCGACAGACCATCGTGCGATGGGTACGCCGGTCACTGGCTCTCATGGACGAACCCGAACGCACTTGTCTCACCCTTTTCTATCTTCAGGAACAGCCCACCAAGGCCATTGCACGAATCATGGATATGCCCGAAGGCACCGTCCGATCCCATCTTTCACGCGGACGGAACAGACTGAAGGCCATACTCGAAAAAAACGAACCGAAATGAATCATCTCTCCGATACTGACCTCCGTTCGCTCTTGCGCGAGAGTTTCCCCGAGCCCGAATCGGACCCGGCCTTTGCCCGGCGCGTGCTCCAATCCCTTCCTTCGCGGAAGAGTCTCCTCGTATGTGTCTTGGAGTTCATTGCCTCGCCCTATTTCCTATGGATGGTCACAGTCGCCCTTTGTGTCGTCTTCCGCAGCTGGATTACAGAGTGTGCCCGCATCTGCGTCCGCTCCATCCAGACCATGTCCCTGCCCGAGGGGGACAGCCTTTCCCTGACCGTATTTTCTCTCTCCCTTTTTGCGGTCATGTTCATCACCCTCTTGCGCGAAGCCGAGGATTTATAACCCAGCTGACCGTCGTTATGATTTATGCCCCGAAAGGGCAAAATACCTTAAAGTATGGGGCGCATAACATAACTTTGTAGCCAAGTATAACCTTGAAACCTGAAACCTGAAACCTGAAACCTGAAACTTGAAACCTGAAACCTCATATTAATACGCCGATCAGAATCTGATTCAAACAAAATCACCTTAAAAACGCGAATCGGCAGAAAATAACTACTGCGAACACGGCATAAACAAAGAATATTTTCTGTTTGAATGGAAATTTTCGGGAAGGATTACCTAAATACATATATCTTTGCAGCGGAAAATTGATTTCGCAATTCGTTTTCCACAGAGAATTTACAACTCTACAAACTACAAATCACGACTTAATATTTGAAGATTGGATCAGATATGAGGAAAATTGAGATAGTATTGACATTCATCACGTTGGCCGTAGGAGTAACGGCGGCATCGGGAAACCCGATTACGGGACTTGTGGCCGATGCTGTTACAGGCGAGGCCATCATAGGCGCAACGATATACGACGCCTCACGCAAGACAGGCGTGCTGACCGATGCCGAGGGCCGTTTCAGCATCGACATTGCCCATTTCCCTGCCGAGTTGCAGGTGAGCTATCTGGGCTACGAACCGAAGCAGGTGCCCGTCACAGCCGGCGACACCACTTATAATATAAACCTCGAAGAGGAACGTCTCCATTTGGACGAAGTGGTTGTCGTGGGTTACGGCACACAGAAACGCACACAGCTGACAGGCAGTGTCGCAACAGTGAGAGCCGATGTGTTTGAGAACAGCGTGGTGCCCACCCTGGATGCTGCCCTCGGCGGACAGGTGGCTGGTCTGAATGTGACAGCCACAAGCGGACAACCCGGTGCGGCAAGTAATATCCGCATCCGAGGCGGCAACTCGGTGAACGCCTCCAACGAACCCCTCTATGTGGTGGACGGATTTATCTACTTCCGCAGTGCCGACGACAACGAGACGGGCTTGGGAGCCATAGAAGGCAGCCTGAACCCTCTGGCCACCATCAATCCGAACGATATCCTCTCCATCGAGGTGCTCAAGGATGTGAGCGCAACGGCCATCTACGGTTCGAGAGGAGCCAACGGCGTCATACTCATCACTACCAAGAAGGGTGCTGTGGGCAAAGCCAAGGTGAACTATACCTACACGGCAGGCTTCGACCATGTGACACGGAAACTCGACCTCATGACGGCACAGGAGTGGGCCGCCTTTCAGAAAGAGTATTATTTCAACAAAGGAGGCTACACCGATACAGAGATAGCACAGCTCGGGGCCGGCGAAGACTGGCAAATCGCAATGCTGAGAACCGCCCTGCGACAGAGCCATGAAGTCTCTGTGAACGGCGGTACGGAGAAGACACGCTATGCCTTCTCGGCCAACTACACCGACCAGGACGGCATCATCCTTAACTCGGGTCTGGAGCGCTACAATTTTCACCTCAACACGGAGTGGGAGCTCGCCAAAGGACTGCGGGCCGGTGTGAACGCCACCTACGGCAAAACGACACAGAAAGGCCTCACCACGACCGAAGAGGTGGTCTATAACTCCTCGCCCTACTCGGCAGGCATCACCAACAGCTTTGTCTATGGCCTGATCACCCCGAGGGTGGTGAACATTTATGAGGCAGACGGTTCCTACAACTACCACAACCCCTTCGAATATGCCTATTTCGCGATAGGGGACAAGACATCGAATGCCGTGAGCGACCTCGAAAACAGCGTGGCCGAGAACCAAAACAAATATCTCCTTCTCAATTTCTGGGCCACTTGTCAGATCAGGGATGTGACACTGAAAGCCTCGGTGGGACTCAACAGCGAACAGCTCACCCAGAACTACTTTTCACCCAGTTACACCTCACTGGGTTTGGCCAACACAGGGTTGGGAGGCATAGGCCATCGCGACAGCGAAGTTTGGCAGCAGGAATACACGGCTACCTGGGCTCCCCAATGGGACGGCCCCCACGAGGTGGATGTGTTGGCAGGATTCACCCGACAGACCAGTCAGAGCATCTGGAACAGCATCCTCGTGACCCACTTCACCAACGAAGAGCTGAAACAGTACAATCTGGCCGACGGCTCGGACATCTATCCTCCCCAGTCGGGCATCTCCGATGCCACGCTCAACAGCCTCATCGCCCGTGTGAACTACACGCTGAAGGAACGCTATAACCTGACGGCCACATTCCGTGCCGACAACTCGAGCCGCTTTGCCCACAGCCATCGGTGGGGTTATTTCCCCTCGCTGGGTCTCTCGTGGAACATCGACAAGGAGTCCTTTCTGGAGCATGTGAAAGCCATCGACCAACTGAAGCTCCGCCTCTCGGCAGGTACGGTGGGCAATCAGGAAATCGGCGACCACGCCTTCACCCTGAGCTACGCCACCGGCCAATATGCAGGCTCATCGAGCTACTCGCGCAACAACGCCACCAACGACGACCTCAAATGGGAGACAACGGCAAGCTACAACGCCGGCCTCGACATCTCGCTGCTCCGCAGCCGTCTCAACGCCACGCTCGATGTCTATTACAAAAAGACAAGAGACCTGCTGCTCGAGGTGCCCAAAGGTTTCTCATCGGGTGTCAAAACACAGTTGGAGAATGTGGGCAATGTGGTGAACAAAGGCATCGAGCTTACCCTCTCGGGCACCCTGCTCCGTAAGAAGAACCTCACATGGACCGCAACGGCCAACCTGGCTCATAACAGCAACGAAATCGCCGACATGGGCACGACCAACAACGTCATCATGGGTTCGAGCAACGAACAGATACTACGCAAAGGAGAGGCGCTTGGCAGTTTCTACGGTTTGCAGTTTGAAGGCATCGTTTCCACCTCCGACAATGTGGCAAGTTTGCCCACAGTGAACGGCGACGTGCCCAAAGCCGGCGACCTGAAATTCAAAGATGTGAACGGCGACGGACGCATCGACGGCAACGACCGCATAGTGCTGGGCTCCATACAGCCCGATCTGACCTACGGCTTTTCCTCTTCGCTGCAATGGCATCGTCTGGACGTGAGCCTCTCGTTCCAGGGAAGCACAGGCAACAAGGTCTTCAATGCCTTGGGCCGCCGTTTGGAGCAGACCGGCGACAGCTACAACCTGCTTCGCACTGTGCTTGACAGCTGGACCCCCGACCATCAGGACGCCCGCCTGCCTCTGGCCTCCAACGCCCGCCCCTTCTCCTACATCGACAGCCGCTATGTGGAGTCCGCTTCGTTCCTCAAACTCCGCAACCTCACCATCGGCTACAACATCCCCACAGGGCCGCAGTTCCCTGTCGGAATCCGGGTGTTCGTCACAGGCAGCAACCTCCTGACCTTCACGCCCTACAGCGGCTATGACCCCGAGGTGGCCAGCGGTACCGACACAGGAGCCTATCCCTCGGCTCGAAGTGTGGCCTTCGGTGTGAGTCTCTCTTTGTAAAAATAACGGATAAAACGACAATATTCATGAACAAAACAGGATTATACTTGACCTTGGCCCTGGGACTGTCGTTCCTGAGTGCCTGCAACAGCAACGATGACGTACTGAACGACAATTTCAACGGCGAAATCACTATCGACGGCGACGTGGAATGCTGCTCCGTGGAGGAAGCCCGTCTGGTTTATAACTTTGTGAAGACCGTGCGCGAGATGCCTGTCTTCAGCGACACCATCGACGGCACCTACCGTCTCCACGCCTATACCTCGGGCGGCAGTCTCCACGTGGGCTACAACGATCTTTGGGTAGTGGTTACCAAATTGAAGAACGCCAACTATGTGAAGGAGTTTACCCTCCAAAGCATCACTCCCCTTATGACGATGCAGATGGCTTCCGGCATGACGATGCAGCACTCTGCTCCCACAGGGGGTGATGCCGAGGGGGTAACCGACCAGCCCTCAGCGCTCAAACATACCTGGGTCTCGTTCCTCATGGCCGCCGAAGGCGACGACAAGTGGGAACTCTCTTACAGCCTCAGCGTCCAGGGCGGAGAGACGCACATGATAACCAAAGCCGTGAATGTGGCTGCACTGCCCGAGGGACAGAGCTGGCTCAAGTCGTTCAAGGATGAGAGTGGCGACACCTATTTCCTCTCACTCGTCTCACCCGACAAGTGGCAGACAGGCAGCAACGACATCCGGGCTTACGTCTCGCGCAAAAGCACTCCCGCCACCGACCCCTATCCTGTGGCCGACCGCGTCTTCACCATCGACATCGATCCTCGTATGCCCGACATGGGCGGTCACACTTCGCCCGACAACGAAGCGCTCACCCTGCAGGACGATGACAGCTATCTCGGCAAAATCAACCTCACGATGACCGGCCTCTGGAGAATCTACCTCACCGTAAAAGACGAAGATGGCAACCTCGTGGCCGGTGGCGACAATACGCTCTATTGGGACGTGACTCTCTGAGCTCCACATTTCCTTCTGTATATTCTGTAACTTCAACGAACGCTATGCTTACTGTCATTTCCCTTCTCTCTCTCGCGACGGCTCTGTCGGCCGACAGCACCGAAGCCTCCGTCCTCAATCTGGACGAAGTGGTCGTGGTGTCGGGCAATGCCAGCGGGCAGAAACGTTCCGAAAAAGGCCAGCTCGCCACCATCGACGAGCACCTCGTCCGCCTCTCGAATGTCAGTCTGGTGCGCCGAGGAAGCTATGCCTGGGAACCCGCCGTGAACGGTATGCAGTCCGAACGTCTCTCGGTCACCATCGACGGCATGAAGATTTTCTATGCCTGCACCGACAAGATGGATCCCGTCACCTCCTATGTGGAGAGCAGCAACCTCCGGACTATCAGCCTCAACAGCGGTCTCGACGGCAATCCGCAGGCCACAGGCAACATCGGCGGGAGCCTCGACCTCCGTCTGCGCAGGATAGGCTTCGACCAGGAGACCGTGCACACGACACTCTCTGCAGGCTATGAGGCCAACGGCCATCTTCAGACCTACGGAGCCGACACCGAAATCTCGGGACGCAGCGCCTATCTCAACGCGGGTGTCTTCTGTCGCCGTGCCGACGACTACTGGGCAGGACACCGCACGCGGGTCGATTACTCGCGGTTCCGCAAGGTCAATGCCTTTGCCAACTTCGGCTTCCGTCTTACGCCCCTTCAGCACATCGACGGCACCGTCATCTGGGATCGTGCCACCGACGTGGGTTATCCCGCTCTCAACATGGATGTGGCTTTGGCCGATGGCATCATCACCTCCCTCAGCCATCATGTCGATTTCCCGGAGGGAATCCTCAACTCGTGGGAGACCAAAGTTTACTTCAACCGCATCCGCCACGAAATGGACGACACCTCCCGGCCCGATGTGCTCATCCACATGGACATGCCGGGACGCAGCCGAACCGCAGGTCTCTACAGCCTGCTGGCGGCTGGATGGGGGAGAAACACCCTGCGCTTCAACTTCGATCTCTACTACAACCGCCTCTTTGCCGACATGACGATGTATCCCGACGGAGCCGCTCCCATGTATATGGTCACCTGGCCCGACGTGGGAACGTTCAACACGGGACTGGCTGTCACCGACGACATCACGCTCTTTCCAGCCCACGCGCTCCACGTCTCGGCCAAAGTCGCTTGGCAGCAGCAACACCTCAACAGCGAAGAGGGGTTTCAGGCCCTCCGCGTCTTCTTCCCCCTCATGGAAGACCGTTATTACCAGACCACGGCCCGCGTCGCCCTCCGTTATCTATGGAGCCCACAACATTGGCAGATTTCGGCAGGAGGAGGATGGGGCAGCCGCGCAGCCACGGTCACCGAGGCCTACGGCTACTACCTCAACAATACGTTCGACCGCTACGACTACATGGGCAACCCCCACCTCAAGAACGAGTCGGCCGTTGAGGCTTCCCTTTCGGCCAAATACACGGCCGACCGGTTTGCGGCTACGCTTGAGGCCAACGCCTTCTTCTTCAGCCATTACATCATCGGAGGTGTCGATTCCCGCATCAGTCCCATGACCGTCGGAGCTGCAGGTGTCAAGGTCTATGGCAACATCCCGAACGCTTCCATTGTGAACGCCTCGCTTGCCCTCTCGGGAAGGCTCACCCCTCAGTTCTCGTGGAATGCACGGCTGAGCTACGCTCTCGGGCGGGATGACGATGGCGACACGCTCCCTCTCGTGGCTCCGATCGAGTATTCCTCGGCTCTGAAATTCTCCCGGGGAGACTTCTTCGCCTCACTGACCATGGAGGGTGCCCTCAGGCAGAGCCGTTATGGTGAGAAGTACGGCGAGACCCCCACTCCGTCCTACACGGTCTTCAATCTCTCGGCCGAATATCCCCTCGCTTTGGGCTCCACCGAACTCACCCTGCGGGCCGGAGTAGAGAATCTGCTCGACCGCCGCTACTCGGCTTACTCCGACTGGAACAGCATTCCCCGCAAGGGTCGCAATCTCTATCTCGGAGCCACCTTCGGGTTCTGAGGCCCGGAGACACAACAACCCCGCTTTTTCTTTTTCAATATACAAACTTTTTTAATTCATTTTCCTTTTTCCAGTACTTATCTTTTTTATCAAGTATCACTTTTGTTTCTTTTTTTCAGTACTCATCCTTTAAAGACAAGCTTTTATCATTATGGAAAATGTAACAAACAAACACTCTGTGTTGACAGCCTCTGCTGTCTGGTTCTTCGCAGCCTTGGCTGCAGGTTTCGTTTCGCTCACAGCTTCGTGCAGCGACAGTGATGATTCGGGCGACAACACCCCCACCGGAGTCCTCTCCGAAGTAGTGACCGACGATGCGACCGCTGTCGCCCTCGCCAACGGTGTCTATAGCCACTGGCAGCCGCTCAGCTCCTCCTTCTCCTTCATCATTGAACTCAACAGCAACAAACTCACCTCCTTCGAAGGAGAAGAGGACGAGGCAGGCCCTGTCAACTCCCGTTTCGAACAGCAACGCGACACCTGGTATCAGGTCAAAATCTTCAACCACCTCCTCCTCGGTGTCAGCAACGACAACGAGACCGTCAGCGAGGTAACCAAGGCATACGAGGCCGGACAGGTCACCCGTAGCGGATATGCTGCCGCCGTGGGTAAAGCCAAGTTCCTCCGCGGCCTGGCCTATCTCTATCTCGTCCAGCTCTGGGGCGAAGTGCCTGTCTTCACCGAAGAAGGCGGCAGCACCACCGACCGTCTTCCCATCGACGATGTTTATGCACAGATTGTAGCCGACCTCACCGATGCCGAAACGCTCCTCCTCGACTACAACGGCGATCCCGTCACTCCCTCCCGTCAGGCTGCCCAGGGTCTTCTTGCCCGCGCCTATCTCACTTGGGGCGACAATCCGCTCAGCAGTGAACAGGTAGCCGCCATTGCGTCCTCCCAGACCGACCCGGCTTTCTCCAAGACCGATGCCCGTCTTGAGAAGGCAGTGGAATATGCCGACAAGGTCATCAACAGCGGTCTCCTCAAACTCGACCCCGACTTCTCCAAACTCTTCGGACGTGATTACGAGAGCAACAAGCGCGGCACCGACGAACATCTCTTCACCATCCGTCACGACGGCGACAGAAACGATGCACAGGGCAACCACCAGACCCACTGCTCCTGGACATTCCCCTTCCTCAACGGTGAGAACGGACGCGGCTTCTCCGAGAACCACACCGAAGTCTCCGACGATGACCTATACGACAACTGGAAGGCTGAGCAGCCCGACGACAAGCGCCTGGCCAAGACGTATTTCACCGCTCTCGTCAATCCCGAAGACAACCTTGCCTACCATTACTATTCTCCCGTCTATACTCCCATCAACGGCAAGGGTGTCGATCAGTCATATACCAATGCCGAGAACCTCGAAATCACTTTCAACAGCGTTGATCGCATCGAGTTGCGCTACGCCGAGGTGCTCCTCATCAAGGCTGAAGCCCTCGTCCAGCTCGGACGCAATACCGAGGCTGCAGAACCCTTCAACCTCCTCCGCCAGCGTGCCGGAATAGCAACCGTGGAGGCTCCTTCCTTCGATCAGATCAAGCGCGAGTGGGACTACGAGTTCACCTACGAGCAGAAGTCGCTCCTCAACAGCCTCCGTTGGAAGAATCTCATCTCCTCGGTGCGTGAGGTCGCCCATTACAAACATTTCGACGACAGTTACACTACCGCAGGCGTTGTCGGAAAGGACGGCAACGAGGTCAGCTCCTTCTTCGCCAAGATTCACAAGCATCTGGTTGCCAAGTACAACAACGTGCGCGGACGTCACTATCGTCAGCCCATCCCCACGGGTCTCTCGGGCGAAGATTTGAATATTGTCCAGAACCCGGGTTATTGATTTGTCGTTATTTGTTATTTGGTTGGAGTTGCCTGTGACCCGTCAGGGCGCGGTGACTCCAACATTTCTCCTTTGATCTTTGACCTTTGACTTTTTTAACGTCCTGAAATGAAACAGACCCTCCTTTGGATTGGAGCACTCGTCCTGGGTGCCCTGTTGGGCATTTCCGACATGGGCTGGCTTCTCTCCGCCCTCGATTTCATAGCCGATGTCTATACCCGTCTCTTCCGCCTGTTGGCAGTGCCCGCCATTGTCCTTGCTGTGGTATCCGCACTGTCTTCGCTCGGCTCTCAGAGCGACACGGGTCGCGTCTTCTGCCGCACCCTTGCCTACACCCTCCTCACCACCTTTGCGGCTGCGGCTGTGGGGCTCGTGCTCTACCTCCTCGTGGCTCCCGAACCGCTTTCGGTCACTGCCGATGCCGGGATTGCAGAGGCGGGGGTGGGCGAAGGCCTCGGCTATCGCGACCATTTTCTCTCCGTCATTCCCGACAATCCGGTGCGTCCCTTTCTCGACGGCAACGTTCTTTCCCTTTTGTTGCTCTCCTTTGCGGTAGGCATCGGCCTGTCTCGTCTTCCCGCCTCCGACGGCAAGACCTCGCTCCTGAACCTCCTCGACGGACTCCGTTCGCTCCTTTTCCTCCTCATTCGCTGGTTGGTGTGGAGCCTTCCGCTTGGCATCGTGGCTTTTTCTGCACAGCTGGCAGTCCAGCTTTCTGCAGGTGTGGTGGCCGACTCTCTGGGGAAGTACGTCTTGGTTGTCCTGGTCGGCAATGTGATACAGTTCTTTGTCATTCTGCCCCTCTTCCTCCTGGCCCGGGGATTGAATCCGCTGCATGTCCTCTCGTGTATGTCGCCCGCTGTCCTCATGGCTCTTTTCACCAAGAGTTCAGCAGCCACGCTTCCCGTCACGATGGAGTCGGCCGAGAGGCGCTTGGGGGTGCGCAGTGAGATAGCCCGCTTCGTATTGCCTGTCTGCACGACGGTCAACATGAACGGCTGTGCAGCCTTCATCCTTGTCACTTCGCTCTTTGTGATGCAGTCGGGGGGTATGACTCTCTCGCTTCCGGAGATGCTCCTGTGGCTCCTTGTCTCGGTTGTTGCCGCTGTGGGCAATGCGGGTGTCCCGATGGGCTGCTACTTCCTTACATTCTCCCTCATGTCCGGCATCGGGGCTCCCGTCCCGGTCCTCGCCGCCATCCTCCCCATCTACACGGTCATCGACATGGTCGAGACAGCCGAGAATGTCTGGAGCGACTCCTGTGTCTGCGCCATGACCGACTCCGATTTGAAATCAGATTGATGCCGCGTATTTTCCGGCGCAGGGGGGCAGAGAGACGAGCTCCGTCGGCCCGTCAAAAAACCGACGGGGTTAATGGAAGAAAGGGCGACTTCCCCTGTAGCGACAAAAGCGCTACGCTGTTTGTCGCTTTGTATTTTGGCCGCTTCGCGGGAAATTTTACAAAATTGGGACAAAAATTTTTCAAAATATTATCTCCTCAATTCGTTCAATTCGTGCGATTCGTGTTCAGGGAGGAGGTGCGTCAGGCGACTTCCCCCGTGGAGGCTCCAAATTGTCCATCGAATGTCGATGGCGGCTTCAAGAATGTTTTTCGGGTCCATCGAATATCGATGGCGGTTCCCGGAACTTTTTTCGCCTCCATCGAATATCGATAGAGGCTTCCGGAACTTTTTTCGCCTCCATCGAATGTCGATAGCCGTTTCCGGAACTTTTTTCGCCTCCATCGAATGTCGATAGAGGTTCCCGGAACTTTTTTCGGGTCCATCGAATATCGATGGAGGTTCCCGGAACTTTTTTCGGGTCCATCGAATATCGATGGCCCGTTTCGAAGACATTTGGGGTCTTGTCGAGATATTGGCAAGAGCAACTAGCTTAAGTCGCCAGAAAAAGGCGAGAGCCAACATGCAGCCAACCGAGCGGAAGCGAGATGGCCCAATACTTGCTCGGGGTGCGGAAGGTGCCGCTTTTATGCCTTTCAACGCCGCTTTTATGTTAAAATTGCATAAATTTTAGCACTTTTTTATACAAATAGGAGGCAATACGGAAATTTTTGACTACTTTTGCACCGTGTTTCGCAAGAGACACGACATTTTGATGCTCAATTCACTACTCGAACTTGCACCTCGACAGAGAATAATATGAGCGAATCT
>CALBPV010000078.1 GCA_937899265.1 uncultured Bacteroidales bacterium | reverse complement strand
TGACTTTGCTGCCTCCGTAACGGTCGGAAAATGATGCCGGAAACCGAAAAGTCGGGGCAAAGATAAGAAAAAAATCAGAGAGATGCAAGTTTTTTGCCGAAATTTTTCGCATTTCCGAAAATATTCCTTATCTTTGCACCCAAACAAACCCTTTTAAGCAATGAAAAATCTTTCAATTCTGACCCTGACGGGGGTCGCCTTATTGGCACTTGCCTCGTGCGGCACACACAAGAACGCCGCCTCGAAGGCCTACACTTGGTATGAGGGCAAAACCTGGCAACAGGGTTTCCCGGTGGAAGGCTATGAGGCGATGGATGTGGCCACTTTTTACGACCAATATCAGAAGGCTCCGGCCATGTATGACAGCATTTTTGTCTGGCTGGCATCTGTCCACTCCCAAGCCGCCGCTCTGCCGGCCCAAAAGAATGTGATGACGTGGAGCCACGCAACCGCCCATATCCAGGACTTGGAATTGAGGCCGATAGACAAATGCAAGTTTGAACAGCACCGCGAACACATCGACCTGCAGTGGGACGTGACCGGTGCCGAACGCTATGGAATGGTGCGCGACACGACGCTGCTGGAGCCCATCAACGAGTACAGCGAAAAGAAGGACGTACAGAATTTCCGCCTGCGCGAGCCTGAGAAGGACAACTACTATCAGGCCAACTCGACGCCCGGACGGTTCTTCCTCTTCTTCCCGGGTGACATCCACAGACCCTGCCAGATAGGCAACCGACCCGAAACGGTGAGAAAAATCGTAGTGAAAATCGAATATCTGCACTGAAACGGACGTTTTTTTGCCCTTGAAACGAAAAAAGACCTGCGGGATTTGGATATGTCGGAAGAAACATGTATCTTTGCAACATAATTCTTTTAAGCTTAAAAAAATAAATTTACTTCAAGATGAAAAAAATTCTTTATGCAAGCGCATTCTGCGCTACCCTCTTTGCTGCCTACAACTGTGGCGGCAACAGTGAGAAGGCCGAGACTGCAGAGCCCACGCCCGATGCAGTGGCCTGGACGGACACGATGTACTACGAAGAAGGCTACCTCGGCAAGGAAGACAACAAGAAGTTTGTCGATGTGCAGGGTTATGCTGCCGATGGCAAGCTGGCCGTTGTGGACCAGTATCAGCTGAAGGGCGACAAGTGCGAAAAAGTAGCCCAAACCATCTATAAGGACGGCAAGCCCGTCTATAGCAAAGACCTCGAAGGCGACAAAACCGCAGGTACCGACGTATTCACCTACGATGCCAACGGCAATGTGACCGAGGAAGTGCAGTCTGTCTGGAACAACGAGCGCCAGAAGATAGAGCCCGCCGTGAAGTATGTCTATAGCTACGATGCCAACGGCAACCTGACGGAAATCAAGGAAAGCACCTATGCCAACCTGCGTTGGAATCCCGGCTATGAGTGGACCTACACCTACGACGAACAGGGACGTGTAGCCGACCGCAAGGACTACACCAGCGCTACGGGCGACAGAAGACAGTCCTGCTGGTACAACTACAAGTGGAACGACCAGAACCGCCTCGGTCAGCTCGATTACTACTTCTACGACGTGAAGAAGGGCAAGTTGAAACATGACGCCAAGATGGTTTACACCTACAACGAAGCCGGACAGGTGACCGAAGAACTCGTGGTACGCCACAAGAACTCCACGAAGCGCGAAGACATGCCCTCGCGCAAATATATCAAGGAGTACAACGACAAGGGTCAGATTACCGCCGAAGCCACACAGCGCTTCCGTCAGGGCAACTGGAATCCCGAGAACAACAAGTCTTACACCTACGACGAGCAGGGCCGTCTGACAGAAGCACAGTTCATTTCGGCCATCCAGACCAACAAGGGTCTGCGCATGAACCGCACGAACTACAGCTATCCCGCCGACAGCAAGACGCCCGCCGCTGCTGCAGCTCCCGGAATCGGCACAAAACCCGTTGTGAACCTCCAGGACAAGCACCTCACCGTAGCGGACGACGAAGACTGATGATTGTTGACACGCATTGTCACCTGACAGACAAACCGTTCGACGCAGACCGTGAAAGCTGCGTCGAACGCTGTTTAAGTGCGGGTGTGGAAAGAATCGTGGTAGCCTGCTGCGACGAGACGGAAGCCGAACCCATCCACGCCTTCTGTGCCGCACACCCGGGTTTCGCCTTCCCCTCCATAGGCATCCATCCCGAAAACATGGCGGAGGATGTGGAAGAGCAGTTCCGCGAAATCAGCCGCCTCTACCGCAAGTACGACGACTGGACAGCCATCGGCGAGATAGGCCTCGACCTCCACTGGGACAAGACCCGTCTCGAAGACCAGAAGCGGGTGCTCACACTCCAATGGCAACTGGCAGTGGACGAAGACCTGCCCGTGCTGCTGCATGTGCGCGATGCGATGGGAGAGCTGCTCGCCCTGCTTCCCTCCATGAAACGCTACGCCGACGACAGAGGACGGAGACTGAGAGGCATACTCCACTGCTACAGCGGCACAGCCGGCGAGGCCGACGAAGCCCTCCGTTGGGGAGACTTCCTCTTCGGAATAGGCGGCACATTGACCTACAAACACAGCCAAGTGCCCGACATCGCCCGCCACGTGGGAATCGACCGCATCGTGCTCGAAACCGACGCACCCTACCTCGCCCCTATGCCTTATCGCGGACGCAGGAACGAACCCTCCTACACGGCGCTGACAGCCACAGCTCTGGCCGAAATACTGGGCACAGAACGCGACGAAACAGCACGAATTACCACCCAAAATGCGGCAAAACTCTTCTATTGGGACTTAAAAGATGTTAAAAACGCAAGTTTTTGACCTTCAGATACAGCAGAGTCGAAAATTTTATGTAACTTTGCAGCATCAATTATTAACCCCTTTATTTATTAACAAATTAACAAAAAGCTCAATGAAAAAATTTTTCATGACGCTGTCAGCTATCGCATTGGCAGCACCCCTTTTCGCTCAGGAGGCTGAGGAAGCAGCAGAAAGCACAAGCTTCCACCACGTCCTCAAAACGTATTTCATCGACGGTGGTCCCGGCTTCATGGCTCTCATCGCCCTCGCTCTCGCTCTCGGTATGGCATTCGTCATCGAGCGTATCATCTACCTGAACCTCGCTGAGGTCAACACCAAGAAGCTCGTTGAGGAAGTTACCTCTGCCGTTGAGCAGGGCAACATCGACGAGGCTCTCGAAATTTCCAAGAAGACCCGCGGCCCCATCGCCGAAGTATTCGCACAGGCTCTCATCCGTACGAAGGACGGTCAGGATCTCGACGCCATCGACAAAGCCATCGCTTCTTACGGCTCGCTGAAGTCTTCCGCCCTTGAGACCAACCTCTCCTGGATTACCCTCTTCATCGCAGCTGCTCCTTCTCTCGGCTTCCTTGGTACAGCCGTAGGTATGGTACAGGCCTTCGATGACATCGTTAAGGCAGGTGACATTTCTCCTACAGTCGTTGCAGCAGGTATGAAGGTGGCCCTTATCACCACTATCGGTGGTATCATTGTAGCCATCCTTCTCCAGATCTTCTACAACTACCTCTTGGCCAAGGTTGAAGGCATCGTGAGCGATATGGAGGAAGCCTCCATCGACCTCGAGGACAGCATCATCCGCTACAAGAGCAAATAAATCCACTCATTTACCCTAAAACAAAGAAACCCTGTTATGCAGAAAAAGAAAATATCTCTTTCCACCATTGCTCTTTGGGTTCTCTTTGCCGTGACTCTCGTTCTCTTCGTCGTCTTCTTCGCAGGACCGAAGGCCGAGTATGCACTTTCAACACAGGGAACCACTGAGACATCGGCCATTCTTGACCCCTATCTCTATTGGGTATATGTTGTGGTAGGCCTGGGCATCCTTCTCCTCATCGTCTTCGCTATCCAGTCGGTTATTCTCGGCTTCCAGCGCGACGCCAAGGGAACGCTCCGCGGCCTGATTACCATCGCTGCTTTCGTTGTACTGTTTGCCGTTTGCTACTTCATCAGCCCCGCAACGGAATACAACAAGATTATCAGCGGTGAAAACGTTCACTACGATGCTTCAGAAATGAAGATGATTGATATGTGGCTGTATTCCATCTACGCCCTTATCGCCGTCACATTCTGTCTCATCATCGGTTTCGGTGTAAAGAACCTCATCAAAAAATAAGACAACACTATGGGAAAAAAGAAAAGAAAAGTGCCGGGCATGAACGCTTCTTCAAGCGCCGACCTCGCCTTCACGCTGCTTATCTTCTTC
Organism: uncultured Bacteroidales bacterium; assembly: GCA_937899265.1. Lineage (GTDB taxonomy): Bacteria > Bacteroidota > Bacteroidia > Bacteroidales > UBA3663 > Liminaster. Next base: position 44,958 of record CALBPV010000078.1, on the reverse strand, counting down.
CTCGTGGTTACGTCAATGGATACCGATGAAGGTTTGACGCGCCTTCTCCCCCGCTGGACGGAGGAACAGACCAATCAGGACATCAAGAAGCGCAACATCCTCAACGTGCTCGTCAACGCCAACAACGACTTGATGATTGGCGACCAGATTGCCGATGTTTCGCAGCTTCGCGAAAAAGCCAAGAACTTCATTACCGCTCAGGGTGAGTTCTCGGGCGAACGCGGTCCCGAAATGAAAGCCGTCGATCCCGAAAAGAGTCCCGAACTTGCTCAGTTCTTCGGAACCAACACCATGATTCCCAAGAACCACGTCATCTCCCTGCAGAGTGACTACGGCACAAGCTACGAAAAGTACATCGCTGTACAGAACGAGCTCGTTGCCGCCTATAACGAACTCCGTCAGGAATTGGCCAAGAGCAAATTCAACAAAGACTACGATGAAGAAGTCCTTACCAAAGAGGAAATGCAAGCCCTCAAGGACTACTACCCGATGAACATCTCAGAAGCTAACGCAAAATATCAATAAAAGGAGTATAAGACTATGGGAAAATTTAATGGCGGACAAAAGAAAGAAATGCCCGAATTGAACACCTCGTCACTCCCCGACTTGGTATTCTCTCTCCTGTTCTTCTTCATGTGCATTACCCACATGCGTGAGGACAATCCGAAGGTGTATGTCAATACGCCCCGTGCCGACCAGGTGGTCAAGCTGGAGAACAAATCTCTCGTTACGACCATCCTCGTGGGCAAGCCCAAAGACAAGAAGTACGGACGCGAGAGCTTGATTCAATTCAACGACGACTTCCTCGATCTCGAGAATGTCGTTCCGAAGATGACTCAGCAGCGTCAGTCCATGAAGGAGGTTGACCAGCCCAAGATGCAGGTTTCGATGAAAATCGACCGCGAGACAAAAATGGGTATCGTCACCGAACTCAAGACCGAGCTTCGCAAAGCGCAGTGCTTGAAGATTAGCTACTCTGCTAAACGATAAAAAGCACCCGAATACAGAAATTAGGAGGGAAATCGCAAGATTTCTCTCCTTTTGTTTTGTAATATCATTTTTTTTTCTTAAATTTGCACCCGAAAATCGACACTTGAACTTTTGGACTTTTAAACTATAAAAAAAAATGTACAAGCGCATATTGCTTAAGCTGAGCGGAGAGTCGCTCATGGGAGAAAAACAATACGGCATCGACGAGAACCGTCTGGCAGCCTACGCCCGCCAAATCAAGGACATCGCCGACCTGGGCGTGCAGATTGGCATCGTGATAGGCGGCGGCAACATCTTCCGGGGTCTGAGCGGTGCCGGCAAAGGGTTCGACCGCGTGAAAGGCGACCAGATGGGCATGTTGGCCACCACCATCAACGCCCTCGCCCTCTCGTCGGCTCTCACCGCAGCAGGTCAGAAAGCCCGCGTCCTGACGGCCATCAACATGTTCCCCGTCGGCGAACAGTACTCCAAGTGGAAAGCCATCGAAGCCCTGCAGGCCGGCGAAATAGCCATCTTGGCCGGCGGAACAGGCTGTCCCTATTTCACCACAGACACGGGTTCGGCCCTGCGCGGCATCGAGATTGAAGCCGACGTGATGCTCAAGGGTACTCGCGTGGACGGCATCTACACAGCCGACCCCGAGAAAGACCCTTCGGCCACAAAATACGACCGCATCACCTACGACGAAATCTACAACAAGGGCTTGAAAATCATGGATCTCACGGCCACTACCCTGTGCCGCGACAACCATCTCCCCATCATTGTCTTCAATATGGACAAAGACGGCAACCTCCTCAAGCTCATGAAAGGCGAGAATATCGGTACTTATGTTTACGAAAAATAAAAACTATGATTGACGTTAAGAAAACTTTGAAAGACGCCGAAGCTAAGATGCAAGGCGCTGTTGACCATCTCGAAGACGCCTTCGCCCACATCCGCGCAGGCCGTGCTTCCGTACGCCTTCTCGATGGCATTCGTGTGGATTACTACGGTTCCCAGATGGAACTCTCGCAGGTAGCCAACTGCTCGACGCCCGACGCCAAGAGCATCGTGATAGCTCCTTGGGAGAAATCCATGCTCAAAATCATCGAAAAAGCCATCCTCGACTCGTCGCTCGGCATCACTCCCGAGAACAACGGTGAGGTGATTCGTCTCGGTATTCCTCCCATGACGGAGGAACGTCGCCGTGCACTCGCCAAACAGAGCAAAGGAGAGGCCGAGAGCGCCAAAGTAAGCATTCGCAACGTGCGTCGCGACGTGAACGACCTGCTCAAAAAAGCCATCAAGGACGGTCTCTCCGAAGACATCGAGAAGGACGCTGAAGCCGAACTCCAGAAGATTCACGACCGCCAAATCAAAGCTGTGGACAATCTCTACGCCGAGAAGGAAAAAGAGATCATGATGGTCTGAAATGACAGGATTGGTCATACGCAACACAGGCTCATGGTATATAGTGCGCCCCGACTCCGACGGGTCGGGGTGCGCAGCATCCGGGGATGTGCCCTGCAAGGTGAAGGGCAATTTTCGCCTCAAGGGCATCCGTACGACCAATCCCGTGGCCGTAGGCGACCGCGTGAGCTTCGAAATCAATCAGGAAGGCGTGGCATTCATCAACTCCATCAGCCCGCGCAGGAACTACATCATCCGCAAAGCCTCCAATCTCTCCAAACAAGCCCATATCCTGGCCGCCAATCTCGACCAGGTTTTCCTTATTGTGACGGTGGCCCATCCCGAGACATCGACCACCTTCATCGACCGCTTTCTGGCCACAGCCGAAGCCTATCGTGTGCCGGCCACTCTCCTCATCAACAAAACCGACCTGTACGACGAGGAGCAGCGTCGCTATGCCGACAATCTGGCCTTACTCTACCGCTACATCGGCTATGAGGTGCGCCTCATCTCAGTGGCTACGGGCGAGGGCATCGACGAGTTGAAACTGCGGCTTCAGGATAGCATCACCCTCTTTTCGGGTCACAGCGGTGTGGGCAAGAGTTCACTCATCAACGCCATCCTCCCCGACCGCAACATCCGCACAGAGGCCATCAGCGAGAGCCACGACCAGGGGATGCACACCACTACATTCTCGGAAATGCATGCCCTCCCGGACCAAAAAGGCTACATCATCGACACTCCGGGCATCAAAGGGTTCGGCACGATAGAATTCTCGCGTGAAGAAACCTCCCACTATTTTCCCGAAATTTTCAAATTTGCCAAAGACTGCCGCTTCAACAACTGCACCCACACCCACGAACCCGGATGCGCGGTACGGCAAGCGTTGAACCAACACCTCATCGCACAATCGCGATACCTAAGCTATCTATCCATACTCGACGACGAAGGCGAAAGCAAATACCGTAACGGAGATGCGTAGAATCCTCATCCTCTTCCTCAGCGCGCTGACATTCGCGTCTGCTTCCTCCCACGAAGAGGAGGCCGACCTCCCTCAGCCGACACTGCTCGAGTCGATACTGTCCGCTCTCAACCAACGCTACGATTCCGCCATCACCAGCCTCCCGGCCGAAGCTTCGATTCAAATCTACATTTCCGGCACGTCGGAATGTACCCGCCGAGGACTTCCCTCCCGCCTGTTGCGTCATCTGATGCCCTTTGAATGTTCGGACAAGGTGTCCGTGTTCGAAGGCATCGTACAGACCTCCTATCGCTATCCCTACCAGCTTCGTGCCGAGATTCAGGCATTCCGAGGTTCGCAACGTTACAGCAAAGCCCACCTCCGCGAGGCTTTCCAGGCGGTTCTTCCCCTCTATAATGTGGACCGTCCGCAATCGATGGGCAACCGCAATGCGCTCGTGCCCCCCTTCTCCAAAGACGGTCTCAACGAATATGCCTTCACCCTCACCGACACCCTACGCCAGCACGGAGAACTCTGTGCCTGGATCAATTTCAAACCCCGTCGCAGTCACCATGCCCTCCAGGAAGGCTATATCCTCATTTCAGCCGACGGGCAGCATGTCTATGCGGGCACCCTTCAGTTTCTGGTCGATTTTGCCAAAGCCGAAATCTCTGTTCTCATGGACGACCGGGACGGTGATGTACGCATCCGGCAGAGTCACCTCGAAATCAAATACAAGTACCTCACTGCCGAGGGCATCAACAAATACGACTGCTTCTACACCTACAACCGGCTCACGCGCCTCAAGGATATCAATCCCGACACCCTCTCGCTCGATGTGACCGACTACTACTATTCTCCGCAACTGCCCGACTACGCACTCGACTCCCTGCGTCCCCGCCCTCTGCCCGACTCGCTGGCCTATGCCCTCGAAGCGGCCGAAGAGGAACGTCGCTGGGAAGAAATCCGCCGCCGGAAACGCATCAAGATAGACGAGGAGACCCACGAGGTGATTGACCCCGACGAGAACCGCGGATTCCACGATTGGCTCAAGAAACTCCCCGAACGTCTGGTCGCCACCTCCCACTACGACGTGCTGGGCTCCGACTTCAAGCTCTACGGCCCCTTCGAGCCGTCGGCGTTCGGCTACGACAACCTCAACGGCTTCACGCTGCGTACACGAGCCCGCATCAACCGCCGGTTCCAAGACGGTAAGCGCCTCTATATCTATCCGGAGATAGGTTATGCCTTCGGACGCCGCGAATTGCGCTATGCCCTCGAGACCGAGTTCATCCACCATCCGCGTCAGCTGCAAGGTCTGAGTCTGTCCGTCACCAAGAAGCAAGCCGGTTTCCCGGTCAAATTCAAAGACATCGTCAACGATGCCATCAAAGCCTCCGACACAGCCAATGTGAATTTCGACCGTCTCGGAATCGACTACTACGACCATCACGAATTCAAACTCGAACATTTCTGGGAAATCAAGAACGGGCTCAAGCTCTTCGGCGGTGCGATTTACAACCTGCGCACTCCCCGCAAACACGGCTCGCGAGCCATGACCCGGGAACGTATCGATGCCCTCGTCGATACGCGCTACAGCGACATCTCGCCCTACATGCGCCTCGTCTGGACGCCCCGCCAGTTCTATCGCTACGAGCAGAAGGAGAAACGCTATGTGGAGTCACTCTATCCCACCTTCGAGGCCGAAGTCCTGATGGGGCAGAACCTTCAGGGTAGCCACAGCAATTTCTGGCGCATGGAGTTCGATGTCCATCAGGTGATGCGCCTCGACCCCATACGCTCGTTTTCCTATCATGCCGGCTTCGGCCATTTCTTCCACCAGGAGCACAGCCCCTTCTTCAACTATCGCTATTTCTCGCGCTCGCAGTATCCCAACACATGGGACGAACGCATCGGCGGCACCTTCTCGTTGCTGGACGACTATTGGTTCGGTTCCTCTTCGGCCTACCTCCAGATACACGGGATGTACGAGGCTCCTTTTCTGCTGCTGTACCGTTCATCGCGCCTGTTGTCCAAATACGTCATCAGCGAGCGCATCTATCTCTCCCACCTCATTGCCGACGGCAAGCCCTTCTATACAGAAGCCGGCTACGGATTCGGCAACAATTACCTCTCCATAGCCGGCTTTGTAGGCCTGAACGGATTCCGTTACAACAAGTTCGGAATCAAATTCCAGCTTGTGCTCGGAAAACACATTTGATTACTCAATAGATTCTCTGACGCAACTCCTGTACGCGCTCGTCGGTGATGTAATCATCGTACTCGGTGCGCTTGTCAATGATGCCCTTGGGACCGAGTTCTATCACGCGGTTGCAGATGGTCTGTATGAACTCGTGGTCGTGGCTGGACATCAGAATCACGCCGGGAAACACCCTCAGGTTGTTGTTGAACGCCTGAATGGACTCGAGATCCAGGTGGTTGGTCGGCGAATCGAGTATCAGCGTGTTGGCATTCTTCATCATCATGCGGGCTATCATACAGCGCATCTTCTCGCCACCCGAGAGGACAGACGCCTTCTTCAGGGTCTCCTCGTCACGGAACAGCATTCTTCCCAGCCAGCCCTTGATATTGAGCTCTGTGGTGTCGTTGGTGAACTGCATCAGCCACTCCATCATGTTCATGTCGGTGTTGAAGAACGACGTGTTGTCCAGCGGCAAATAGGCTGTCGTGATGGTCTGTCCCCAGTTGTAGGAACCCTCGAAATGTTTGTCTTCGCCGTTGATGATTTGGAACAGAGCTGTCATCGCACGGGGGTCGTGAGAGATGAAGGCCACCTTGTCGCCCGGCTCTATCTGGAAGTTCACATCGTGGAAGAGCATCGAGCCTTCCACCTCCTTGCCCAGTCCGTGCACCTCGAGAATCTTGGCACCCGTTTCGCGTTCGGGTTTGAAGATGATGCCGGGATAGCGGCGCGTAGAGGGCTGAATCTCTTCGATGTTGAGCTTTTCGAGCATCTTTTTGCGCGAAGTGGTCTGCTTCGACTTGGCCACATTGGCAGCAAACCGGCGGATGAATTCCTCGAGTTCCTTGCGCTTCTCTTCGGCCTTCTTGTTGGCCATCTGCTGTTGTTTGAGGGCAAGCTGTGAACTCTCGTACCAGAAGCTGTAGTTGCCGGCATAGAGCGTACATTTCTTGAAGTCGATATCCACCGTGTGGGTGCAGACCGAGTCGAGGAAATGACGGTCGTGGGAAACCACCAGCACCGTATGTTCGAAATTCGAAAGATAGTTCTCCAACCAGCCTACGGTGTCGAGGTCAAGGTCGTTGGTAGGCTCGTCGAGGAGCAGGTTGTCGGGATTGCCGAAGAGGGCTTTGGCCAACATCACGCGCACTTTCTGCTTGGCGGGAATGTCCTTCATGTTCATGTAGTGGAGCTCCTCCTTGATGCCCAGACCAGAGAGCAGGGCGGCAGCGTCGCTTTCGGCATTCCAGCCGTCCAGTTCGGCAAATTTCTCTTCCAGCTCGGCCAGCATGAGACCGTCTTCGTCGGTCATGTTCTCGGCTTTGTCGTAGAGTGCCTGTTTCTTCTCCATGATGTCGTAGAGCACGTCGTTGCCCCTCAGCACCGTGTCGAGCACCGTATATGGGTCGAACTTGTTGTGGTCCTGCTCCAGAACACTGAGTCTCTCGCCCGGCCCCATCGTCACGTCGCCGTGATTGGGGTCGAGGTCGCCGCTCAACACTCGCAGGAAAGTGGATTTACCGGCGCCGTTTGCACCGATGATACCGTAGCAGTTGCCGGGCGTGAACTTGAGATTCACATCTTGGAAAAGCACGCGTTTTCCGAACTGCACTTGCAAATTATTTACTGTTATCATATTCTTTTTGTCAAATTGAGGGTGCAAAGATAGCGAATTTTTCCGACAAATCCAAATTTTTCGGTCAAAAGCTTTGCTATTTCAGAAAAAAGCCGTACATTTGCAGGCATATAATCTTGTCAACATTGCAATTCTAATGGAAACCAAAGACATATCCCGTGTGGCCAGCGAGGCATTTGAGGTCCTCAAGCGGGGCGGCGTCATCCTCTACCCCACCGACACCGTTTGGGGTCTGGGATGTGATGCCACCAACGAGGAGGCTGTGCGCCGCATCTACGACATCAAGCGCCGTTCCGACTCCAAGTCGATGCTGGTGCTCACCGATGCTCCCGGCTCGATAGACTATTACTTCGGGCAGGTTCCTTCCACCGCGTGGGAGATATGGGATGTGGCCACCTCTCCCGTCACCCTCATCCTGCCCCGTGCCCGTCATTTTGCTCCGTCGCTGGTAGCCGAAGACGGCTCCGTGGGTGTACGCATCACCCATGAGGCGGTCTCCCGTGCCATCTGTCAGCGCTTGCGCCGTCCCCTCGTTTCCACTTCGGCCAACATCAGCGGTGAACCCACGGCCAAAACCTTTGCCGCCATCAGCGACGAAATCAAACAGGCCGTCGATTACATCGTTCCCCTGCGTCAGGACGAAACCTCCCTCCCCAAGCCCTCCGGCATCATCTGGGTGGGCGACGGAGGTCTGGTCAAGGTCATCCGTTGATTTGTCATCTCTCCGCAACCCCTTTTCGTCAAATCCCGTCCCCCGTGTTGAGGTATCTCTATAAAACGTGGCTTGAGAGCATCCATTGGATTAAACGTTTCCGCGAGAAACATTTGACCCAACACCAGTTTGTGTGCCTCCTGGCCTTTTTCACCGGCCTGGCGGGTGCTGCGGCGGCTCTCATACTCAAGAACCTCATCCACCTCATCGAGCACGCCCTCACCTACACCTTCACCAACGGTGCCAACTGGCCCTATCTCATCTATCCCGTTGTGGGCATTCTGTTGGCGGGTCTCTTCGTGCGTTATATTATTAAAGATGACATAGGACACGGTGTCACGAAGGTGCTCTACGCCATTTCCCAGCGCAAATCCATCATCAAGTCCCACAATATGTACTCCTCGGTGGTCGCTTCGTCGGTCACCATCGGAATGGGCGGTTCGGTGGGTGCCGAGGCTCCTGTTGTGCTCACGGGTGCGGCCATCGGGTCCAACTTGGGACGTATATTCCGCTTGGACCAGCACACGCTCATGATTTTGCTGGGCTGCGGGGCTGCTGCCGGCATTGCAGGCATCTTCAAAGCCCCCATCGCAGGTCTGCTGTTCACCATCGAGGTGCTGATGCTCGACCTCACGGCCTATTCCATCATGCCGCTTCTCATTTCGTCGGTTACGGCGGCCTCCATCGCCTACATCTTCGAAGGTCCTACGCCTATGTTCAGCTTCAGCCACACGGTCGATTTCACGGTCGAACGTATTCCGTGGGTCATTCTGCTGGGCATCATTTGCGGGTTTGCGTCGCTCTACTTCACACGCTCCACTTTCTGGGCCGAGGACTTCTTCCGCAGGTTCCGTTCTCCCTGGTCCAAATGGGCTGTAGGCGGCATTTTCCTGAGTTTCATCATCTTCATCCTTCCCCCGCTCTACGGCGAAGGTTACTATTTCATCCAGCAGATTTACAACGGTGATTTCCGCCACATTCTCGTAAACTCCATGTTCTACGAACAGGCGGATTCCATCTGGGTCTTCGGACTTTTCATCTTCCTGCTCATCGCCTTCAAGGCTTTTGCCACAGCAGCCACCTGCGGCGGAGGCGGGTGCGGCGGTACGTTTGCGCCCTCCTTGTTTGTGGGCAATTTCGTGGGCTTCCTCTTCGCCGTGATATTCAACAGGCTGGGCTTTGCCTCCTACATCCCCGAGCCGAATTTTGCCGTGATGGGTATGGCTGCCGTGATGTCGGGGGTGATGCACGCTCCCCTCATGGGCGTCTTCCTCAGTGCCGAGCTCACGGGCCGTTTCGACCTCTTCCTCCCCCTGCTCATTGCCTCTACGCTCAGCTACGGTGTGATTCGTCTCTTCGAGCCCTATTCCATCTATACCCGCCGTCTGGCGCAGAAGGGCGAACTCATCACCCACCACAAGGACAAAGCGGTGCTCATGCTGCTCCACATCGAGGATTTCGTCAGCCATGAGTATGAGGTCGTTTCGCCGGCCATGGTGCTGGGCGACCTCGTGAAGGTCGTGTCGCGCAGCGAACACAACACCTACCCCGTCTGTGCCCACGACGGTACGTTCCTGGGCATCATCACCATCAACGAGATGCGCAACATCATGTTCCAGCCCCGCCTCTACGAACGGATGCGGGTCTCCGACCTCATGATTGGTCCCCCTGCTGTTGTCTCTCCCGACATGTCTATGGTTCAGGTCATGAACCTCTTCGACACCACCGGCGTCTGGAACCTCCCGCTCGTCGATAACTCGGGCCACTATCTCGGCATGCTCCAGAAGACCAAAATCTACACCACCTACCGCCACGTCCTCCAGGATTTCTCCGAGGACTGATTTCCGAGCATACCGAAAAACCCCGGACCGACAGTCCGGGGCGAAGTAAATGAATTAACATGGGACGCTGTCACAGCGTCAAGACAGACAATTTTTAATGCTTTATCTTTCTTCTACACCGTAGATGTAGTTGATGTTCGGCTGATCGTAGGTGAAGAGTTCGTTGTCCTTGAAGAAACGCTTGATTTCGACCTTGGCATGTTCGAGCGAGTCGCTGGCATGGATAATGTTCTCCTGGAACGACATCGAATAGTCTCCGCGAATCGTACCGGGCTCGGCCTTGCGTCCGTTCGTTGTGCCCGAAAGGGTGCGCACCACCTCCACGGCATCGAAGCCGCTGTAGCAGCACACAATCACTGGAGCCCTGAGCATCGAGTTCTTCACCTGTGAGAAGAAGGGTTTGTCCTTCAGGTGGGCATAATGTTCGTTGAGAAGCGAATCCGTGAGGTTCATCATCTTCATGCCGCAAAGATGAAGACCCTTGAGTTCAAACCTGCGAGTTACCTCGCCTACCAAGCCGCGAATCAAGCAGTCCGGTTTAAGAATAACCAGTGTTTTCTGAATCATAGTTTTTTACCTTTTTATGGGGTTTATAATTACTTTTTTATGAAATCTATTTTACATCTTTTTGCCGTCAAAAATTCCATTTCGACATTGCAAATATAAGAACTCTTCGCGAAATATGCAAATATTCTTCCAAAAAAAATACAAAAACCCCCGTTTTTTCTTCATTTTTTGTATCTTTGCATTCAAAAACAGAGCATTAATGAACAAAATATCCGCATTTTTTCTCGTTCTGCTGACCCTCCTCACCTGTGTCGGATGTGACAACGACCACGCCAATTTTGCCGACCATGTGAAGACAACTTCCTACTCGGTGATGCGCTTTCGCGGCCGGTACTCCAGCTCCCTCGACGGAGTGACTTTGGTCGATACCGTTTGTGTGACCGACTATGTCTTTGCGTCCAATTCCACCTACGGCGATTCCATCGTGATGCACTACGTCCGTCTCGCCGACGGTGCCGAACAGTGGGCCACCTTCGGCCTCCGCAACATCGGCGTTCTCAACGAGCAGCTCTCCATCCGCACCTCCCAGGTCATCCCTTGGATTGTGCGCGGCAACGAGACACTCTACCTCGAGGACCTTCCGGTGAGCGACTTCTCGGGACGCTACCGTCACAACCAGGCCTCCGACTATCAGGATGACTCCCTCATCTTCACCTGCCGCGTGGGCGACTATGTGCTCCGTTTCGAGAGCGGCGAATCGTCCATCCGCCAATAACCCGACGCCCCCTCTCCCGCCCTCTTTCCCCTTCAGAATTCTATTTTTACACTGCTATATGAATCAGAATATTCGCAACATTGCAATTATCGCACACGTTGACCACGGAAAAACCACGTTGGTCGATAAGATGCTTTATGCCGGTAACCTTTTTCGCGAGAACCAGACTACGACCGACCTCATGCTCGACAACAACGAATTGGAGCGCGAGCGCGGTATCACCATTCTTTCCAAGAACGTTTCCATCACCTATAAGGGTACCAAAATCAACATCATCGACACTCCCGGCCACTCCGACTTCGGCGGCGAGGTGGAACGCGTGCTCAACATGGCCGACGGCTGCCTCCTCCTTGTCGATGCTTTCGAGGGACCCATGCCCCAGACACGATTCGTGCTCCAGAAGGCCCTCCAGATAGGACTCAAACCCATCGTGGTGGTCAATAAGGTCGATAAGCCCAACTGCCGCCCCGAGACCGTCCAGGAGATGGTCTTCGACCTCATGTGCAATCTCAACGCCACCGAGGATCAGCTCGACTTCTACACCCTTTTCGGTTCGGCCAAACAGGGCTGGATGAGCGACGACTGGCAGAAGCCCACCGACAATGTCTATCCCCTCCTCGATGCCATCATCAAACATATTCCCGCTCCCCGCGTGCTCGAAGGTCCCTCCCAGATGCTCATCACCTCGTTGGAATACTCTTCCTTCGTGGGACGTATCGCTGTGGGACGCGTCCATCGCGGCTCCATCCGTCAGGGACAGGACATTCTCCTCATGCACCACGACGACAACGCCCCCGAGGGCTACACCGCCAAGAAGTGCCGCATCAAGGAGCTTTTCACCTTCGAAGGCATGGGCAAGAAGAAGGTCGATGAAGTGTTCTCGGGCGACATCTGCGCCATGACCGGCATCGACGGATTCGAGATTGGCGACACCCTCGCCGCTGTCGAGGCTCCCGACATCATGCCCCGCATCACCATCGACGAGCCTACCATGTCGATGCTCTTCACCATCAACGACTCGCCCTTCTTCGGCAAGGACGGCAAATATGTCACCTCGCGCCAGATTCAAGACCGTCTCGCCAAGGAGCTCGAGAAGGATGTGGCTCTGCGTGTGGAACCCGCTCCCGACCGCGACGGTGCCTGGACCGTTTATGGACGCGGTGTGCTCCACCTCTCCATCCTCATCGAGACCATGCGCCGTGAGGGCTATGAGCTCCAGATTGGACAGCCCCAGGTCATCATCAAGGAGATTGACGGACAGAAGTGCGAGCCCATCGAACAGATGACCATCAACTGCCCCGAGGAATATTCGTCCAAGATGATTGATATGGTCACCCGGCGCAAGGGCGACCTCCTCGCCATGGACACCCAGGGCGACCGCATCCACATGGAGTTCCAGATACCCTCGCGCGGCATCATCGGTCTGCGCACCAATGTGCTCACGGCCTCTGCCGGCGAAGCCATCATGGCCCACCAGTTCCTCGAGTTCCAGCCTTGGAAGGGCGAAATCACACGCCGCACCAACGGTTCCATCATCGCGATGGAGGGCGGTACGGCCTTTGCCTATGCCCTCGACAAACTCCAGGACCGCGGCAAGTTCTTCATCTTCCCTCAGGACGAAGTCTATGGCGGACAGGTCGTGGGCGAACACACCAAGGACAAAGACCTCGTGGTCAACGTCACCAAGTCGAAGAAACTCACCAACATGCGTTCCAAGTCCAGCGACGAAAAGGCATCCCTCATTCCCCCCACCATCTTCTCGCTCGAAGAAGCCCTCGAGTACATCAAGGAGGACGAGTATGTGGAAGTGACACCCCACAGCCTGCGTATGCGCAAGGTCATCCTCGATGCCCTCGAACGCAAGCGTCTGGGCAAGGAAGATTCCGACGATTAATCCCTGCCGATGAAAAAACTCGATTGGTATATCATCAAGAAATTCCTCGGGACGTATTTCTTCACGATCCTGTTGATATTGTCTATCGCCGTATCGTTGGACTACAACGAAAAGATGGACAATTTCGCGGAGCACGCCGCTCCGTGGCAGGCCATCGTGTTCGACTACTACCTCAACTACATTCCCTACTTTGCCAATCTCTTCTCGCCCCTCTTTGTCTTCGTGGCTGTGATATTCTTCACATCCAAGTTGGCAGGCAACAGCGAAATCATCGCCATGCTCTCCTCGGGTGTCTCCTTCCCGCGTCTGCTGCGTCCCTACATGATGTCGGCAGGTGTCATTGCCCTGCTCACCTTCTTGCTCAACAGCTTTGTGATACCGCAGGCCAATGTGAAACGCCTCGATTTCCAGAACAAATACTACAAGGACCGCACCGTCAAAATCGTCAAGAACAACCAGTTCATGGTCGAGCCCGATGTGGTCGCCTTCTTCTACCACTTCGATGCCCGCAAGAGCACGGGCAACAAATTCGCCCTCGAACGTTTCGAGAACAAAAAACTCGTCTCGCGACTCACAGCCGACCGCGCTGCCTGGAAGGGTGACTACCATTGGCAGCTCACCAACTACCAGATACGCGAAATCAACGACCACGGAGAAACCCTCCGTTCGGGAGCTACCCTCGACACTGTTGTCATGGTGGCTCCTGAGGACATCATCATGGAATACAACGACTTCGAGAAGATGACCTTGCCCAAACTCCACTCTTACATCCAGCGACAGGAAGCACGCGGCGTGGGCAACATCCAACCCTATCAGATAGAATTCCACAAACGTATTGCAGCCGTTGCAGCTGCCTTCATCCTCACCCTCATGGGCGCCTCCCTTTCGTCCAAAAAGGTGCGCGGCGGCATGGGCATCAACATCGGCATCGGTCTCGTCCTCTCCTTTGTATATATACTCTTCCAGACCGTTTCCTCCTCCTTCGCCGTCTCCGGCGACATGCCCGTCCTCCTCGCCGTCTGGCTCCCCAACCTCGTCTTTGCAGCCATCGCCCTCTGGCTCTATTTCTACAAAGCCCCGAAATAACCTCCCCGAGATTTTATCACAAACCGGTCATTGGAGATTCAGTGTCATTGAAGGCTCCACAGGAATCGCAATTGTGTGCCCCCTTCAGAGGCAGCGGAGACGGAGGGCTTAGTGTTACACTTTTAGATTAGAATGTGTGGTTTACTTTTAAGTGAGAGATAAGTTAGAGATTACACAAAGTCAAAACGGGAGGAAAAAAATACGGGAAAAAGGGGTCAAAAACATGCCAAAAAACACATTTAACGAAGAAAAATCGCGGTTTTTGCTTTTTTGGCTGAACAAAATTTGGTATTTTCCAAAAAATTTTCTTATATTCGCAGCATAATTTTTTATTATAAACCTATTTAGCAAACTTAACTTGAAGCTCTCTGTGCTTCCTGAAAAAAAATGAAAGAATGTGTTTTAGCCATTGACCTCGGTGCCACAAGCGGTCGCTTGATTCTTGCAGGTCTCGTCAACGGAGTACTCGAAACCGAGGAGGTACGCCGTTTCCCGAATGCCATCCAGGAGAAGGACGGCAAGTTTTATTGGAGTCTCGAAACGCTGTTCGGCGAAATCAAAGCCGGCCTCAATGAGCTTGCCGCCAAGGATGACATCCATATCCAGGCCATCGGTGTCGATACCTGGGGCGTAGATATCGTCTTCCTCGACGAGAAGGGACAGACCCTCAGCGAGCCCCGTGCCTACCGTGACCCCTACACCGATACGGCCATTGCCGAATTTACGCGCATCATTCCCCGAGAAACGGTCTATAAGAAGACAGGTATTCAGTTCCTCAATTTCAACACGCTCTTCCAACTCTATGCCTGCCACAAAGAAGGGTTCGAGCCGATGAAGAAAGCCAAGTGTTATCTGTTCATCCCCGACTATATCAGCTATCTCCTCACGGGCGAGAAGGTATGCGAATACACCGTTCTCTCCACATCGCAGTTCCTCGACCCCGTGACGAAACAAATCGACCGTGAGCTCATCGAAGCTGCAGGTGCCGACATCAACTGCTTCCCGCCCATCGTGATGCCAGGCAAGGTCATCGGCAACCTCAAGAAGGAGGTGGCTCCTTTCAAATACGACATCCCGGTCATCGCCATTGCCGGCCACGACACGGGTTCGGCGGTTGCTTCCGTGCCCGCCCGTGACGAGAAGTTTGCCTACCTTTCGTCGGGCACTTGGTCGCTGATGGGCATCGAAACCAAGGATCCCATCATCACCGAACGTTCTGCGGAACTCAATTTCACCAACGAAGGCGGTATTGAGGGCACCACACGTTTCCTCAAGAACATCACGGGCATGTGGATCTTGGAACAATGCCGCAAGGAATGGAAGAAGGCGGGCAAGGACTACGACTTCAAGACCCTGGGCCAAATGGAAACCTCGGCTCCAGCCTTCCACTCGATGATTAATCCGGACGATCCCTGTTTTGCCAATCCTCCCTCGATGTTGGAAGCCATCGGCGAGTTCTGCGAACGTCACGGCATCGCCAAGCCCGAGGACGATGCCCAGGTGGCTCGTACCATTATGGAGAGTCTGGCGCTGCGCTATCGCATGGTCTTCGGCTGGCTCCGCGAAATGGCTCCCTTCCCGCTCGACGTGCTCCACATCATCGGCGGCGGCTGCCAGAACGAACTCCTCGACCAATGGACGGCCAATGCCATCGGCGCACCCGTGCTTGCCGGTCCCACCGAAGCCACGGCCATCGGCAACATCATGATGCAGTTCAAGGCCATCGGTCTCGTCAAGGACATCACCGAGATGCGCCAGCTCATCTCTAAAGCCACGCCTCTCAAGCGTTTCGAACCTCAGGACACAGCCGCATGGTCTGCAGCATACGAGAAGTTCGAGAAACTTTGCTTCTGATTTCAGAGGTTCAAGCCCGGCTTGGACCTCTACACCTTTATTATATTAATAACTCTTTCCAATAAAACATCCTCTGTATGGATATAGTCATCGGACTTTTAATCATCGCCATCGGTGCCTTCTGCCAGAGTTCCTGCTACGTGCCTATCAACAAAATCAAAGATTGGTCGTGGGAGTCTTACTGGATTATTCAGGGAGTCTTTGCGTGGTTGGTATTCCCCTTCCTCGGTGCTCTGCTCGCAGTTCCTTCGGGACACAGTATTTTCGACCTCTTTGCCCAGGCTGATTCGTTCAGCCTCTGGATGACCATCATCTTCGGCATCCTCTGGGGTGTGGGCGGTCTCACCTTCGGTCTTTCCATGCGCTATCTGGGCGTGGCTCTCGGCCAAAGTATCGCTCTCGGCACCTGCGCCGGTCTCGGCACCGTCATGGGGCCTGTCTTGCTCAACATTTTCTTCCCCGAGCTCAATGCGCTTGAATCGCTCACCTTCGCAGTTATCATCGGTGTGGTTGTCACCCTCGTAGGCATTGCTGTCATCGGCATCGCCGGCGGCATGAAATCGGCTTCCCTCTCCGAAGAGGAGAAGAAAGCTGCCGTCAAGGACTTCAATTTCCCCAAAGGATTGGCCATCGCCCTACTGGCCGGCTTCATGAGCGGCTGTTTCAATGTCGGTCTTGAATTCGGCAAGGTCATCGTTGCTCCCGCCGAATGGGGTGCCGTCGCTCCCATGTTCCAGACGCTGCCCGCCACCTTCCTTGTAACCTTGGGCGGGTTCCTCACCAACGCCGTCTATTGCTTCTATCAGAATCAGGCCAACCGGACGTGGGGTGACTACAAGAAAGGAGCCGTATGGGGCAACAACCTTCTCTTCTGCGCCATTGCCGGCGCTCTCTGGTACAGCCAGTTCTTCGGACTCAGTCTCGGCAAGGGCTTCCTCACCGACTCGCCCACGCTCATGACGTTGTCGTTCTGCATCCTCATGGCTTTGAATGTGGTCTTCTCGAACGTTTGGGGCATCATCCTCAAAGAGTGGAAGGGGTGTTCCAAAAAGACGATATATGTGCTCATCTGCGGCATCATCATCCTCATCATTTCCACGTTTATTCCTCAGCTGTTAGCATAATAACTTTACAAAAACTATTTCAACTATGTCAATCTTAGACAACCGCCCCGGCCTCACCGCCGAGGTTTACAAAGTGGCCGAAGTGACCGGCTATCTCTGGCAGAAAGGTTGGGCCGAGCGTAACGGCGGCAACATCACTGTCAACATAACCGAGTTTGTGGATGACGAAATCAAGGCTATGCCCGCCATCGCCCCCGTCATGAAAATCGGCAAGGTGCTGCCCTACCTCAAAGGCAAGTATTTCTATGTGAAGGGAACCGGCAAACGCATGCGCGATCTGGCACGCTGGCCCATGCAGAACGGTTCGGTGATTCGCATCTGCGACGACTGCGCAAGCTATGAAATCATCGCCGACGAACCGGTACTCCCCACCTCAGAGCTCCCGAGCCACCTAGCCCTCCAAAACTATCTGCTCGAGACCGGCTCGAAATACAAAGCCACACTCCACACCCATCCCATCGAACTCGTGGCCATGAGCCACATCAAGCGGTTCCTCAAGGGCGACACGATGACCAAGGTACTGTGGAGCATGATACCCGAGACACTGGCCTTCGCTCCCCTCGGAATAGGCATCGTACCCTACGCCCTGCCCGGCAGTATCGAATTGGCCGATGCCACCCTCGAGGCCATCAAGACGCACGATGTGGTGCTCTGGGAGAAACACGGCACGGTAGCCGTAGGCCTTGACATCATGGATGCCTTCGACCAAACCGATGTGCTCTGCAAAGCCGCCAACATCTACATGTGCGCCCGCAACATGGGTTCCGAGCCCGACGGCATGACCGACGAGGCCATGAAGGAAGTACAGGATGTGTTCAACCTTCCCAAGAAGCGTCCTTGCTGATACATTATTTAAATAATAGGGTTGCTGCTACGGGCAGCGACCCTATTCGCCCCTTCCAATGTCAGCCCCATCCCCTCTGTCTGGAGGCTCGCGATGAGGTGTGGCATCAGATACAGCTTCACCCCCTCTGGGAACAGACGTTTTCCCGGGGAAAAATGATAGGCATCCTGCTGGTGGCAGATGCCGAAGGTAGCACAGGCTACCTCACAGCCTATTCGGGCACCGCATCGCTCGACTCAGAAGCTCACCGCTGGTTTGTGCCTCCCGTCTGCGACCTCGACCGTCCCGACGACTTCTATCGCCTGGAAGAAGCCCGCATCACGGACATCAACGGGCGAATACGTTCTTTGGAGAAAATGCTCGGGGAACAACCCAAATCCGCAGACCATTCGGCTGCGGGCGGAGAAATAGCTTCGCTCCGGGAAGAACGGCACACCCGTTCACTGGCTCTCCAGCAGGAAATATTCCGCCGTTTCCGCATGCTCAACGCACGAGGCGAAAGACAGGACCTCATAGAAATCTTCCATCGTTTTCGCGGAGGACTTCCTCCGGGAGGTACCGGAGAATGTGCGGCACCGAGACTGCTGCAATATGCCCATGGGCACGGACTCAAGCCCCTTCATCTGGCCGAGTTCTGGTACGGAGCTTCATCCCCCGGCGAACCGCATGCCCACGGGGCAGCCTATCCTTCCTGCATGGAGAAGTGCGGACCGGTACTCAGCTTCATGCTCGACGGACGTTATCGGGTCCCCGAAGCACAGCCTTTGCGGGAGGCGGAACCCCGCATCGTATGGGAGAACAGCGACCTTGTTGTGGTCTCCAAACCCCCGGGAATGCTTTCCGTGCCCGGCAAGGACAGCTCGATGCCCGATGTGGAGAGTTGGCTGCTCAGGCGTTATCCCGAGTGCGAGGCACCCATGTTGGTCCACCGGCTCGACATGGCCACTTCCGGCCTTCTGGTGGCGGCCAAATCGGCGGCTACCCACCGGCGGTTACAGGCGCTTTGGCTCTCGCGTTCCGTCCATAAAACCTACCGAGCCTGGGTGGCCGGACGGGTTCCCTCGTCACAAGGGCTCCTTTCCCTCCCCCTTTGCCCCAATCCGGAGGACCGTCCGCGACAGGCTATCGACTGGCAGTGGGGCAAGGTGGCTGTCTCACGCTACCATGTGCTGCGCACCACCCCTGAGGCGACCCTTCTCTCCCTCTCGCCGCTCACAGGCCGCACCCATCAGTTGCGTCTTCACCTGAGCGACCCACGCGGACTGGGACATCCCATTTTGGGCGATGCCCTCTACGGTCGCAACGAACCTGTTCCCGCCTTTCTGCCCTCCGGACAGCTCCTGCTCCATGCGCTCTCCGTCTCCTGGAGAGACGACAAGTGGCAGAGAGATTTCAAATTCGACGATTATCAAACAATTTACATATAACTCTATCATCTTTTCAACTATGCCTATCTTCAAGAATGCTCTTAAGATTTCCCTCGTGGCAAGTCTGGTGTTGACATTGGGGTCCTGTGCCAAACGGCACAAATTCGACCTGAAAGTCTATCCTGAGCAGAATGCCGTCAATGTGCAGCCGGACACACGTCTCGTCATCGTTTTTCCCGAAGGAACGACACCCACACGCTGCGCATCCGGACTGATTTGCATCTATGATGCCATAAACGACACGCTGGTGGACAAAATTGACATCTCCATCCCCGACGGCCCCACCACCAAACCGCGTTCGGCACAGGTCGATCACCGTATCGAGAATCCCTACGATTATTCGCGTTCCGTCATTGCCACCAACCGCAACACCGTGCCCGACACGCCTTCTTCATCGGAAGCCGCCCGAGCCAAGGATATGCGCTTGAAGAACGACTCCTCGCAGTTCCAGATTTCCATTATCGGCGGATTCACCGACGGGTTCCATTTCCATCCGGTACTCATCAACAACAACCGAGTGATTATCCAGCCGCACCACAACATGATAACCTACAAGAACCGCTACTATGTGACCATCGACAAGAGCGTGCTCGACAATGCAGGCGATTCGTGGCACGGTGTCACCAAGGAGGACAAATGGACGTTCTCCACTGCCGGCAATGCGATGGGAGTGGCACGCGGCATCTATACGGTCGATCCCGAGGGCAACGGAGACTTCACCACCATTCAGGGTGCCTTCGAGAATCTGCCCGACTCCTGTCAGGACACCATCATCATACGTGTGGCTCCTGGTGACTATGAAGAGCTCATCTATTTCCGCAACAAGACCCATGTGCGTCTCGTAGGCTCCGGTGCCGACAAGACGCTTATCCACTATCGCAACAGCGATACCTTCAACCTCTCCCCCATTCGCAGCCGTTCGTCCGAACAGGACGGTGCCTTCCCCAACCGCAACGCTGTGATGCACATCGACAACTGTTCCGACATCGTCATCGAAAATCTGTCGGTCACCAACGATGAGCCCGATGTCAACTTGCACACTCCCGCCATGTGGATCAACGGCGAGCGCATCATGATACAAGGCTGCAATCTCCAGGGCGGACGTTCTACCCTTATGGCCCGAGGCAAAGTCTATATCAAGAACAGCAAGCTCATCGGCAACTACGACATGATTTCTACCCTCGGTGCGCTCTATCTCGACGATTGCCTCCTGCTCAACAACAACGGTCCCTACTGCTGGGTTCACAACGATGCCAACCGTCACGGACTCGTGCTCAAAGAGTGTACCTTCCAGTCGCTCGGCACAGGCATCTCCGACCTCGGACGTACCAACGGCCTCAACATGCCGCAATATCCCAATGCCGAGATGGTGCTCCTCAATTGTGTGCTCAAGAACATCCAGCCCGGCGGATGGACGGTGATTTGCTCCCCCACCTGTTTCTTTGCGGAATACAACTCCAAGATGTCGAACGGACAGATTATCGACAATTCCTGCCGTCATCCCTATGCCAAGTGGCTGGAGATGCCCAAGGACAACGAAGTCATCCAGCACTACTCCTCACCCGCATGGTTCTTCGGCGGCTGGAATCCCGATGATGTGTTCCGTGAGAAGTACAAGAGAATGTAATCCATGAAAGGTCGCTTTGCTCCCTCCCCGACGGGAAGGATGCATTTGGGCAATGTCTTCTGTGCGCTCCTCTCCTGGCTGTCATCGCGCAGCCGGGGAGGAGTTTGGTTGTTGCGTATCGAGGATCTCGACCCCCAGCGTTCGCGACCGGAATATGCGGCACTCATCGAAGACGACCTCCGCTGGCTGGGCCTGGATTGGGATGAAGGAGGTTCGACAGGCGGTTCCTGCGGTCCTTACTTTCAAAGCCTTCGCAGCGCCGTTTATGAAGAATACCTCCAACGCCTCTGGCATTCCGGCCGGGTCTATCCCTGCCGATGCACCCGTGCCAACATCATGGCCACACAGGCGCCCCACGAAAGCGACGGTCGCATAGTTTATGCCGGCACCTGCCGTCCCGCCCATCTGAGAACAGGTTCCGACCTCATGGCATTCACCTGCCCCGACGGTCCGATTCCCGAGCATGTGAAACTGCGGCTCCTGGTTCCCGACCAAACCGTCACCTTCTCCGATATGCATTACGGGACACAGAGCGTCAATCTGGCATCCCACTGCGGCGACTTTCTGCTGCGTCGGGCCGACGGAGCTTGGGCGTACCAGCTGGCTGTGGTGGTCGATGATGCACTCATGGGAGTCAGCGAGGTGGTACGCGGACGCGACCTTCTGCTCTCCACGCCCCAACAGATTTGGCTGGCCCGACTCCTTGGGTTCGGAGTTCCCGACCATTGTCATCACCCGCTCCTCGTCAACGAATCCGGACAGCGTCTCTCCAAACGCGACAGCAGCCTCGACATGGGGGTCTTGCGACAGCATTTCCTACCCGAACAGATAGTAGGATGGCTGGCTTTTCTCTGCGGTCTGACCGATGTTCCCGAACCCGTTTCTGCCCGCGATTTGATTCCGGTTTTTGATTGGAACAAGGTTCCTGAGCACGATATTTGCGTCCGTAAAGATATTTTAAGCTTCTGAATTTGGCTATTTCGAAAAAAATCCCTATATTTGCACACTTGAAATCACGATTTCCACGTCGATTGTTTAATTTCTAATTCTAAGTTATCCTATGTACAGTTTTCTGCGCGTTGCGACCGCCATCCCCACCGTCAAGGTCGCCGACATCGACTATAATCTCGAACGCCACATCGAGCTCATCCGTCAGGCCGAGGCCGAGGGAGTCCAGCTTCTGGTATTCCCCGAACTCTCGCTCACAGGTTACACCTGCGGAGACCTCTTCCATCAAAATACCCTGCTCGAAGGCGCACGACAGGCGCTCGCCCTGCTCTGCGAAGCCACCGTTGACTCGTCGGCCATGATTGTCGTGGGAGCACCCATCGAATGGAGAAACCACATCTACAACTGCGCCGTAGTGCTCCAATACGGAGAAATCCGAGCCTACGTCCCCAAAGTATATCTTCCCAACTACAACGAATTCTACGAAGCTCGTTGGTTCGACTCCGGAGCCTCGGTTCCTGCCGACACCTATATGGAAGATGTACCTTTCGGAGCCGGACAGCTCTTCACGCTCAACGAAGCCACCGTAGGCATCGAAATATGCGAAGACCTCTGGGTGCCCGTTCCGCCGTCGTCCGTCATGGCTCTGCGCGGTGCACAGGTCATCGTCAATCTCAGTGCCAGCGATGAAGTGCTCGGCAAACACGCCTACCTCCGCCGCATGATTGAGGCCCACTCGGGACGCCTCGTTGCCGGCTACGTTTATGCAGCATGCGGCTTCGGCGAGTCCTCCACCGACCTCGTCTTTGCCGGCAAAGGCATCATCGCCGAGAACGGTGCGGTCTGCGGAGAATCCGAACGTTTCCTTATGGAGAATCAGCTCCTGGTGCGCGACCTCGACATCGAGAAACTCCAAACCCTGCGCCGCGACCAAACCACCTACGGAGAACTGCCCCTCTCCACGGGCTGCGATGTCACTCACGGAAAGTACATCACCAACGAAATGGAAGAGGCCGACGAACCCGACTGGGAAAGCTCCTTCCACCGCTATATAGCCCCTACCCCTTTCGTGCCGAACGACGAAGCCGAAATGAGCGAACGCTGTAACGAGATTTTCAATATCCAGGTGGCCGGTCTCGTGACTCGTCTGCGCCACATCAACTGCCAGACGGCTGTGATAGGCATCTCCGGCGGTCTCGACTCCACCCTTGCCCTCCTCGTCACCGTGCGCGCTTTTGACAAACTCGGATGGGACCGCCAACGCATCGTCGGCATCACCATGCCCGGCTTCGGCACCACCCGACGCACCCACGACAACAGTCTCGGTCTCATGGAAAGTCTGGGCATCAGCCGGCGCGAGATTTCCATCGTTCCGTCGGTCAACCAGCATTTTGCCGACCTCGGCGTAGATTCCTCCGTACACGACGTTACCTACGAGAACTGTCAGGCTCGCGAGCGCACACAGATACTCATGGATGCGGCCAACCAAACAAACGGCATCGTCATCGGCACGGGCGACCTCTCCGAACTGGCGCTCGGATGGTGTACCTACAACGGCGACCACATGTCGATGTATGCCGTCAACGTCTCCATCCCCAAAACTCTCGTCAAGTACCTCGTACGATGGGTAGCCATGACCAGTGTGGACGAACGTTCGCGGGAGATTCTCCTCGACATCTTCGACACCCCCATCTCGCCCGAGCTCACTCCACCCGATGCCGAAGGCAAGATAGCCCAAAAGACCGAGGACCTTGTGGGTCCCTACGAACTCCACGACTTCTTCCTCTACCACTTCTTCCGTTTCGGAGCTTCTCCCTCCAAGATTTATTTTCTGGCTCGTAAGGCATTCGGGGACAAGTACGACAACGAAACCATCCTCAAGTGGCTCCAAACGTTCTGCCGCCGCTTCTTCCAGCAGCAGTTCAAACGTTCTTGCCTTCCCGACGGCCCCAAAGTCGGTACCGTCAGCATCTCGCCCCGAGGCGACTGGCGCATGCCTTCCGACGCAAGTTGGGCTACATGGAAAGAAGAACTGAATACCATTCCGAAATCCTGATGCTCTGTAAATTCAGACTTTTAAGAACAACTCTGAAATGACATTCGAAGAATTCCGACTCTCTCTCTCCTCCGAGGAGATTGACACCATACGCACCATTGTCTCGTGCGACAAACCCACGCCCGAACAAGCCCGCACGCTCTACGACTTTGTCACCCTGCGTTGCGGAGAGGCTTTGGGCGAAGACCTTGTGGCCGAGCCGTTCCGCTACATTGTGGCCTCCAAACAGGGCCTACGTCTCTCCGACCTCAAGAATATCATCGGAGAGGGATTCGATACCGAACAGTTCCTGAAATGGAACAGCCTGCTCGGGTTCGACATCATCGCCGTCAACAACAGCCGGCTCCCCTTCCCCGTACTCACCTTCACGCCGTTCATGGCAGCAGCTCTGTCCGTGTGTCAGGGTGAGGCCGATGCTCAGTATATGTCCGACATCGGGTACTACCTCCTCGAACGTTGTCCCGACAACGACCCCATGCGTGCAGCCTCCTGCTTCCTGATGATGGGCCGTTCGGGCGACATCGTGGGCATGGCGCGTTTCATCTCCGCCACCTCCAACAATCTTGCCCTCCAGCAGATTGTGGCCTACATAGGCGGAGTCTTCCGCATGGATATTGCCCCCAAAGAACGCGAGCTTATGCTGGGACTGCTCCTTGTAGAGGATTCACAGGCCAATCTCACCAAGATTCTCACCATCCTCATCAACGATGTGGTGGGAGCCATCGCCCAGCCCGAGCGTATCCTGCCCTATGTCGAGGAATACAACAAGAATCTGCAGTCCCGCGTCGGAGAACATCCCGAGCTGGCTCTCTTCCTGCCCATCTCGCTGCTGCGCATCGCTCAGGCCCATCGGCTTCTCAAACATGAAGACGATGCCCGTTCCTTCTTCGACAATGCCCTTGGTTCCATCAACCGCTTCCTGACCGCCACAGCTCCCGGCGAGTTGACAATTGCCCAAATCGAACGGTGTTGGAACGGCCTCAAGATTTGTCAGGAGATGGCTCAGCCCAAAGCGATGGAGATGCTCTTCACGGTTCTCTCCAAAACCGAACGTGCCGCAATGGCTCAAGCCGAAGAGCCCCGCAAGTCGCAACTCGACAATATAATTCGCAACCAATACATCGACATGGCGCGCACCTATTGGACCATGCCGACTCAGCTCCAGGAGCAGTTTGTCGATCACAGTGAGGAGACCATCGTTCTGCTGCGTGCTTTTCTTGACGACGAGGAGAAACGACGCAGTGCCGACGAATTCTATGTTGCCAATCACTACCTCACCATTGCCGACCTCTCCAACCGTCTCGGACGCGAGAACGATGCCTACGAAGCCCTCACCGAGGCACAAATCATCCAGATGCGTCATCTCGGCGACCTCCAGAAGAAGGACGGCGAGCACCAAATGTCGAGCGACCAGTTGGTAGCGCGTCTCCAACTCTCGGTCACCAACCACATGCTGGCCGACCACTACCGCCGCACAGGTGCCAATGCCCGAGAACTCCAAGTGCTGCTTCAGAGCAACTACGACATAGCCGGCGACTGCTTTGAACATTTCCCCGCCGATACACGTGTGATACATTTTATCATCAATGCGGCACTCGAACTCGGCGACCTTCACAACCGCACTCACGGCTATCTCACCGAGGGAAATACCTACCAGTCGGTGATAGACCGGCTGCTGCCCCGTCTCAACAATATGCGCCTCGACCAGCAGCTTGCCGTCGATGTGGCGATGATTCACAGCAAAGCCGGACAGCTTCAGGCCGGACCTCTGCGCCAATTCAGTAAAGCTGCGGCCAACCTCACGATGGCCGAGAAACTGTGGCGGTCGTTGGCCGAGAACACCCATAACGAACAATTCCGCAAGAATGCCGATGCCATTCAGCAGACCCTTCGCAACATCTCGCCCAAAGGAGGCAGCGGTCAAAAGAAATAATTCTGCACCGAACAAAAAGGTCCACCCTCACAGGCAGACCTTCTTTCTTCTATTAGTACCAACTATTTCTTCTTAAACTCTATCTGACTTAGAAATTTTATTATACATTTCTAAAGTTTGACGCTGCAAAGATAGGACTATTTTCTGAAAATGGCAATAATCACTTTTAGGTATTTTTCAAAAATCGGCGTTCCACGCATCTGAAACGCCGATATTTTTTCAAAAAAAATGAAGATTATCACAGGAAAATACGGAGGCCGACGCTTCGATGTACCCTCCAAACTCCCCGCCCGACCCACGACCGACCTGGCCAAAGGCGCGCTTTTCAACATCTTGAGCAACCGTCTCGACTTCGATGGTCTCCGTTGTCTCGACCTCTTTGCCGGCACGGGAGCTATTACCTTCGAATTGTTGTCGCGCGAGGCGGCCTCGGTCACCTCTGTAGAGATGGGACGTCAGCAGATACAGTTCATCCGCTCCGTTGCCCGACAATTGGGCGTTGGGTCCGAGTGGAAGCTCATTGCGGGCGATGTCTTCAAATTCCTCAGGCAGTCTCCCGCCATGCCGTTCGACTTCATCTTCGCCGACCCGCCCTACGCCCTCCGAGAACTCCCGGATCTCCCGGACATAATACTCTCCGGCGGCTGGCTGACGGAGGACGGCACACTCGTCGTTGAGCACGGACAGGACCATGATTTCCGAACCCATCCCCGCTTCACCGACACCCGCTCATACGGTGCCGTCCACTTCACATTCTTCTCCAGCCAGCCTCAGCCGCGAACCGCTGGGAACTGACCCGCAATTCGGGAGGCTCAGAATCAGAAGATGCGTCATGTGAGACGGAAAGAGGTGTTTTATAACTCACGCCTCAAAGATTAAACATTCGTCCGAAATTTCCAATTTTTTGGTCAAAAAAAAACAAAGAATACAAATAAGAAGGGGAAAATGGGGATTTCAACCATTTTTTGCTCATTTTTTCATACAATTGTGGAAATTTTTACGTATATTTGCACCACGAATATCAACATTCCAAAACAATCAGAACAATGAAAAAACTCATTCTCCTTCTTGCCATCGTCGCCACGACCGGCATGATTTCATGCACCAAACAGGCTGCTATGTCTATCGGTGCAAGTGCTGCCAACGGAGCTCTTCAGGGAGCCGCTACAAGTGCTGCTTCCGGCTCTGACTTGAAGACGGGTGCCATCAACGGAGCCATCCAGGGCGCCGTGACAGGAGCCATGACCACTACAGCGGAATAAACACCGCCGGTCAGCGCGTAAGCTCCAGCATGATACGCTTCATCTCGGTTTCCCAGTCGGGGCTGAGCACATTGATTCGCACGACCCTGAGCTGAGTCTCCTGAGCAAAACTCTCCACCAATCGGACATCAAGTTCCTGCTGTATCAACAGCACCTTGGCGTCCGATTTCTTTGTTGCCTCAACCAAGGCTTGGAGCTGAGAGACAGAGGGTTCTTTGTGGTCCTGCTCGACGGACAACTGCGTCATTCCGTAGTCTCGGGCCAAATAGCTCAATGCAGGATGATAGATGACAAATGTCTTGGACGGAGCCATAACGGCCAGACGGGAGAAATTGCGATGCATGGCATCGAGTTTCTCGTCCAAAGCTGAGAGCCGGGCTGTGATGCTGTCCTTGTCTTCGGGGAAGAAACGGACAAGCGCGGCAGCGGTAACGGAAGCCATGGACTTCATATTGAGCGGAGTGGTCCAAAGATGGGGATCCGCCTCATTGCCGTCGTCATCACTCATCTTTGATACATACTCTCCCATCTCGACAACGGGCAAGGTTCCGTTCTGCTCACGGAAGCGGGGAATCCAGGCTCTCTCAAATCCCAAATCTCCCACGGAGAAATAAACATCGCTGCGCGAAAGCGACATCAAATCGCGAGGTGTGGGGTCATAACTTTCGGGACCTGAGCCGGCCGGAACCATAACCTGAACTCTCACGCGGTTCTGCCCCATCAGTTCCTCGACCAGCCACTTTTGGGGGAGAATCGAGACCGTCACTACAGGCACTGTTTTGCGCCCGGGGACACACGCCCAGAAGAGCACAGCCAACATACATCCGAGCAAAACCAACAACGTTATTTCCAGCGTTTTATGCATTTTCATTTCTAATTTTGGCACAAAGATATGTCATTTTTACGGTATAACCAAGAAAATTTGCTTTTTTTTCATTTTTTCGTAAAAAAAATTTGGAATTCTCGAAATAATCCGCTATCTTTGCACCCGCAAAATGAAAGAAATGACATTTCTTCACTTGCCGACCTGCCGAAATGGCTCAGTTGGTAGAGCAACGCATTCGTAATGCGTAGGTCCCCGGTTCGAGTCCGGGTTTCGGCTCCATACAACAAAGGGATTTAATGTTAAACTTCGGAGAACTGATTCGTGAGAATCAGTTCTCTTTTTCTTTGGGTCGCCTTGGGAAGAAACAGGCAGTGGGCGATGGCGGCACCAACAAGAAATCTTCCGTATCCTCGCGTTTGAACATCCTCTGGAAGTCGAAATGTAGCAAATATATTTCTTTTAAAGATAAAAATATTTCATTTGTACAAAAGTACATAAAAAAGAAACATCTGTATAATTGTATCTGACAGAATTCATTTATCTTTGCATGGCAAAAAGGGGATTAGTCCTTTTTGTCGAATTTTCTGCGAATCGTGAGACAAACAGATGACAGTGTGAAATTAAAGAGTGTTAGAAAGTGGTAATTGTCATATTGACACGCGAGTTGTCACAGATTCCAATTATACTATAAGATGGTTTTTATTTGATTGAATAATGTTAAGTTTAAGGTGTAACTGCAAATGTCATTGAAAGGATGCCTTCTTTCTGGCGGAACTCAGTGATGAGCTAAAGTCAGAATCCTGTGTTTTTGATTGAGGTATCGTATATCGATTGTGTTTTATGTTAGGGTTCCAAAGTAAATTTCTTGTAAATATCATAATGGTTTTGGAAGGTTCCCCTTTTAATGACTGAATCGACCGGGTAGTGTTACCAGGTCGATTCATTTTTTTTGCGGGGTCATTTGATTCCGGTAAAAATCCTGCACAGTCCGAAGGTGAGAGAACGTGTCTCTACGATGCGGAACCCTGCGTCACGCATCATCGCGCAGAATTCCTCGGGAGACGGGAAGTTCAAGACGGAAGCCGGCAGATACTTATATGCCTCCGTATCGCGTGATATCAATCGTCCGACAGCCGGAAGCACATGGAGGAAATAAAGTTTATAGACGGCGAGCAGGAGGCGGTTACGGGGTACGGAGAGTTCGAGCACGAGCAGCTGTCCGCCGGGACGGAGCACACGATACATCTCGCGCAGTCCCAGCTCTCGGTGTTCGAAGTTGCGGATGCCGAAAGCGATGGAGACGGCATCGAAGGAAGCATCGTCAAAACTCATTGATTCGCTGTCCTCCTGTTGCAACTGTATCTGAGCATCGAGTCCCAGCCTTTGTATTTTGGTCCGACCGACATCCATCATTCCCTCGGAGATGTCGATTCCACTTACATGCGGCACACCGGCTCGGGCCAAAGCTATAGAGAAATCGCCTGTACCGCATGCGATGTCGAGCACATTTTGAGGCTTGTGTTCCATAATCATACGGACCGCCTTCTTGCGCCAACACTTGTCGATGTTGAGCGAAAGGAGGTGGTTCAGTTTGTCGTAGGTCGGTGAGATGTTGTCGAACATCTGCCGGACATATTGTTTTTTTGCCATTGTCTGAAAAATAAAAAAGGATGCCGTTTTCCGGCATCCTCATCCTCTTTTTTGTGACTCCCGCGGGATTCAAACCCACAACCTTCTGATCCGTAGTCAGATGCTCTATTCAGTTGAGCTAGGGAGCCGTTAAAACTGATAACCGGAGGTTAACAGCCTCATTTGCGGGTGCAAAGATAAAGAAAGTTTCGGAGATTGCCAAATTTTAGCGCCGAAAAAACTCAGTTTGTATTCCTTTTTAAATAAAGGGAGAGGATTTTGTCAAATGAATCTGCCAATTCCTGCATCGAGTTGAGTACCACATCGGCTCCAGCTTCGGAGAGACATTCCTTCGGAAGCGGGCCGGTGTTGACACCGACGGTAAAGATACCTGCCGCCTTGCCTGCCTGTACACCCAACGGGGCATTCTCGACCACAATGGCTTCTTCGGGCAAAAGATTTCCGGCTTTCTTCAATCCCATGAGATACGGATCGGGATGGGGCTTTCCGTGACCGATGGGAGTATCCATCGCAGACACGATGTGGGAAACATCGAAACAACCGGGATAGTCGCGGCTGAGACGATTGAGCATGGAAAGTTGGCCGGAGCCCGTGACCAGAACGCGTGTGAGGGAGTTCTCCCCCACCTTACGGAGCACTTCCGCAGCACCGGGCATGGGACGGGCGGGACCCAAAGCCTTGAACGCTTCGCCTTTCTCACGGTAGATGGCAGCCGCCTCCTCAGGCGTGAGATGACGTCCGCGTTGCTCGAGGTACATATCGGTAATCACCTGATCACCCGTGGCTCCTTCCTCGCGGTAAAAGAGCTCACGGGTGCAAGTGAATCCATAGATGTCGTGCATCACGTGATACCATGCTTCGGCATGCAGGGGCATGGAATCATAGAGCACTCCGTCCATGTCGAACAGAAACGCTCGCAGCATTATTTCTCGGCGAGTCGTTTTTTCATTGCCTTCGACTCAGCCTCGTAACCGGGCTTGTTGAGAAGAGCAAACATATTCTTCTTGTAGGCTTCAACACCGGGCTGGTTGAAGGGATTGACACCGAGCATATAGCCGGAAATGCCGCAAGCACGCTCGAAGAAATAAATCAGCTGACCGAGATTGTACTCGTCGAGTTTGTCGATTTCAATCTTGAGGTTGGGGACACCGCCGTCCACGTGGGCAATCTGTGTGCCGAGTTCAGCCATCTTGTTGACCTCATCGACGCGTTTGCCGGCCAGGAAGTTGAGACCGTCGAGATTTTCCTTGTCTGAAGGAATCTCCACCTTGCGGATGGGCTTCTTCACAGAAATGACCGTTTCGAAGATGGAACGTTCGCCGTCCTGAATCCACTGACCCATGGAATGGAGGTCGGTCGTAAAGTCCACTGAAGCCGGGAAGATACCCTTGTGGTCCTTGCCCTCAGACTCGCCGTAGAGCTGTTTCCACCACTCTGCGAAATAGTGGAGACGGGGATTGAAGTTGACCAGAATCTCGGTTTTCTTGCCGAATTGATAGAGAGCATTACGCATGGCAGCATATTGGCATGCGAGGTTCTTGGCATAGGGAACATCGGTGCCGAGCGCCTGTTCCATATCGGCAGCGCCCTTGACCAGTTTCTTGATATCGTGGCCGGCAGCGGCGATGGCGATAAGACCCACGGGGGTGAGCACAGAGAAACGACCGCCCACATCATCGGGGATGACAAAAGTCTTATAACCCTCCTGGGTGGCGAGGGTACGAAGGGCTCCCTTCTTGGCATCGGTCACAGCCACGATGAGTTGACGGGCTTCTTCCTTGCCCACTTTCTCCTCGAGGAGTGTCTTGAGCAGACGGAAAGCAAGAGCGGTCTCCGTGGTGGTACCCGACTTGGAAATGTTGATGATACCGAAGGTTTTCTTCTTGAGAATCTCGAAAAGATCGGCCAAATAATCCTCGCCGATATTGTTGCCGGCATAGACAACAAAAGGGTCTTTGCGTTTGGGCATGAGCGCATCGAACGAGGAAGCCAAAGCCTCATTGACAGCGCGGGCTCCCAAGTAGGAACCGCCGATGCCGGCCACTACAACGACTTCGCACTTCTCGCGAAGGAGGTCGGCAGTAGCCTGTACCTCAGCGAGAAACTCGTCGGAGATGGAAGACGGGAGATGCACCCATCCGAGGAAATCATTACCTGCACCCTTGCCCGACTCGAGGAGTTCGTTGGCGGGTGCCGAACATGCTGCCAGACGCTCAAGAGTGTCGGCTGGCACAAACTGCTTGGATTTTTCGATGGAAAGTTTCATACGAAAAAGCTTTTGTTTAATAGGTTTATATTGGAGGTTAATTGAGTTGATTGCTGAGCAACTGTATCTCGACGTAAGGCGACATACGTTTGTAGAGAATGTTGTAAACGGTATCGACAATGGGAATAGGAATCTGATAAACCTGATTGATTTCCTTGATACACTTTGTGCCATAATAGCCTTCGGCCACCATATCCATCTCCAACTGAGCCGTCTTGACACTGTAACCTCGACCTATCATCGTGCCGAAAGTGTGGTTGCGCGAGAAGTTGGAATAAGCAGTCACCAGGAGGTCGCCCGTATAGACCGATTCGGACACATGACGGCCTTCCATTGGGACGACGGCATTGATGAAACGTTTCATCTCACGAATGGCATTGGATACCAATACTGCCTGAAAATTGTCGCCGTACTTCAGTCCTGAACAGATACCGGA
Organism: uncultured Bacteroidales bacterium; assembly: GCA_937899265.1. Classification (GTDB taxonomy): domain Bacteria; phylum Bacteroidota; class Bacteroidia; order Bacteroidales; family UBA3663; genus Liminaster. Next base: position 12,711 of record CALBPV010000078.1, on the reverse strand, counting down.
AGCCAAGGCGTAGATGTTCTTGAGCACACCGGCGTACTGTATGCCCTGAATGTCGGGAGATGTGGAAGTGTGGACGAAGTAGTTGGAGAAACCTTCGGCAATGACATGTGCCACGTCGAGGTCTTTGCAACCGACGGTCAGGTAAGTGAGCCTCTCGTAAGCAACCTCTTCGGCATGGGAGGGTCCCGAGAGGGAGGCTATCTGATTGTCTTCGAGGAAGAACTTGTCCCGCAGATAGTCGGAAATAAGCTGGTTCTCGGGAGCCACAAGGCCCTTGATGACAGAGATGACCAACTTTCCGCGCATCGATACCGTAATTTGGTCGCAATGGCTTCGCAGATAGGGTGACGGGCATGCGAAGACAATCGTATTGGCCTCTTCGACAGCCGCATTGATGTCGGTGAAGAATTTGATATTCTCCGTATCAAACTTCACACTCGACAAATAGCGGGGATTGTGATGGGTCATTTTGAACTGTTCAATCACTTCGGGTTTTCGGAAATACCAAAGCATCGAGCCTTTCTTCATCATCACAATCTTGGCAACAGCAGTAGCCCAACTGCCGGTTCCTATGATTAAAATTTTTCCTAATTCCATAGAAAGAATACTGAAATTAAATGCCGATAACTCTCTCCCCCACACGGGGAGAGACATTTCGGCACAGGAAATTATGCTTCAATTTTGGCAATCCATTCCTCGATGTCCTGAGGCGTAGGATTGGCGAGTTCCAGTTTGTATTTCTTTTTGATGTCAATCATTTCTTGGAACACCTTGCCCGGCTTGGCCGCTTTGAGGGCCTCAAGGGTGAGATAACCGGCTTTTTGGAGCACGGGCACCCATCCTTCGGGCACACCTACAGCCACATAGGCTTCGGGCTTATCCTTCCGTACCACGGGTTCGGGCTTCATGGTGGGGAAGAGTAAAACTTCCTGAATGGTGGTCTGTCCGGTCATCAACATGGCGAGACGGTCTATTCCGATGCCTATGCCGGAAGTGGGAGGCATGCCGTATTCGAGCGCATGAACGAAATCCCGGTCGATAAACATAGCCTCGTCGTCGCCCTTCTCGGAGAGGCGGAGCTGCTCCTGGAAACGCTCCAGCTGGTCGATGGGGTCGTTGAGCTCGGAATAGGCATTGGCCAGCTCCTTGCCGTTCACCATGAGTTCGAAACGTTCGGTCAGTCCCGGTTTGGAACGGTGCATCTTGGTGAGCGGAGACATCTCAACGGGATAGTCGATGATGAACGTTGGCTGGATAAAAGTGCCCTCGCAAGTCTCGCCGAAAATTTCGTCGATAAGTTTTCCTTTGCCCATTGTTTCGTCCACCTCTACCCCGCACTTTTTGGCAATCTCGCGGATTTCGTCCTCGCTTTTGCCTTCGAGGTCATAGCCGGTTTTCTCCTTGATGGCTTCGAGAATGGGCAGGCGAGGGTAGGGAGCCTTGAAGGACACGACATTTTCGCCGACTTTCACTTCGGGTGAACCGTTGACGGCGACACAGATTTTCTCGAGAAGTTGTTCGGTGAACGACATCATCCAGTTATAGTCTTTATACTGAACGTAGAGTTCCACACAGGTGAACTCGGGATTGTGGTTGCGGTCCATACCCTCGTTGCGGAAATTGCGGCCAATCTCATAGACGCCTTCGAAGCCGCCCACTATGAGGCGCTTCAAATAAAGCTCGGTGGCAATGCGGAGATAGAGATCGGTATTGAGGGAATTGTGATGGGTGATAAACGGACGGGCCGTGGCACCGCCGGGAATCTGCTGGAGAATGGGAGTCTCGACTTCGGTGTAGCCGGCCTCGTCAAACACACGACGCATCGTAGAAATGACTTTGGCACGTTTGAGGAAGGTATCGCGAACACCGTCATTGACGATGAGATCCAAATATCGCTGGCGATAGCGGAGTTCGGGGTCGTTGAAGCCGTCATAGACCACGCCGTCCTTCTGCTTCACAACAGGAAGCGGACGAATGGACTTGGAGAGGACGGTAAGCGTAGCCGCATGGACGGAAATCTCGCCCGTCTGGGTGCGGAACACATAGCCGGTAACCCCCACAAAGTCTCCGATGTCGAGGAGTTTTTTGAAAACGATGTTATAAAGTTCGGTATGCTCGGGGTCTGGACAAAGCGCGTCGCGCGAAACATACACTTGAATTCTGCCCTTCGAGTCCTGCAATTCCATGAAAGCAGCCTTGCCCATGATACGACGGGACATGATGCGGCCGGCAACGGAGACCTCCCGTTGGGGGGCGTCGTCCCGGAAGGACTCGCGAATGTGATCGGACCAGTCGGTCACCTTGTACTCTGCAGCAGGATAGGGATTGATACCCATGCGACGCATTTCATCCAGCGAATTGCGGCGTACGATTTCCTGCTCGGATAATTCTAAAATATTCATATTCACTTGATTGTAATTATAATTTTCCAAATAAGCGTGTTTCAGTAAAGCGTTTCAGTTCAGTATCGCCCTCAAACCGTAGCGGTCGATGAGTTTGATACGGTCTTTTTCCACCTCAACGCATTTGCGGCCTTCCAAGTTGGCAATGCAGCGCCAAAACTCAGACTGGTCCAGATGGAGCATGTTGCACCAGTCGCTCACTTTGGCATTCAGAACGATGTTGTGAGCCGGTCGGTCTGTATAAGCCAGCATCCAGGAGGCGATGCGATGCAGCGGGTCTGTCTCCGATGAGAAGTCGAGTCCTTTGTGTTGTTTCTGCGCGTTGGACGACAAGATATTGAGCACATTGACCAACAGAACCATATTCTGCTGCAGCACCGAAAGAAAGTTCGTTTTGTCGAGCATCATGATGCCTGTAGGATGAAGGGCGACCAACTCCGAACGATAGAAGGTGTCAGCCCCGAAAAAGTTCTGGAACGGCATCGTCTGCGGAGCATAGAAGTCTTCCTGTATCATCATCTTGCCTCCGAAGGTGGGCGTTTTGAGCCGCACCTCGCCGGAGATGATGAAGATGATATGCTCTGTCTTCTGCTCCAACTCGAAGATAACTTCGCCTTTGGCAAAGCGATCGAAACGGAACGATGTCTTCTCTAGTATCTTGGTCAACTGACTGCGGCTGATTCCCTGAAAAATGGGGAGCTGCAGCATCAATTCATACATGGAGGCCATATCTTTTCAAAAAAAATTGACAATTCGAAAAAAAAGTAATTGACAATTATCGTGCAAAGATAATAATTATATTTGGTATAAGCAAAAAAAAACTTAATTTTCTGATAATTTTAACATAAAAAAAGCCGTGTAGTACGAATTTTGTCCATACTACACGGCAAATATCACGGTTAAGTTAACCAACTCAGAGCTTGGGACCGGCAGCTACGAGAGCCTTTCCGGCCTCGTTGGTCTCATACTTCTTGAAGTTCTTGATGAAGCGTCCAGCCAAATCCTTGGCCTTCTCGTCCCACTGTGCAGCGTCAGCGTAGGTATCGCGGGGATCGAGGATGGCGGGATTGACGTTGGGCAATGCGGTGGGCACCTCGAAATCGAAGAAAGGAATCTTCTTGGTGGGAGCCTTCAGGATTGCACCGTCGAGAATGGCATCGATGATACCGCGCGTATCGGGGATGGAGATACGCTTGCCGGTACCGTTCCAACCGGTGTTCACGAGATAAGCCTTGGCTCCGCTCTTCTCCATACGCTTCACAAGCTCCTCAGCGTATTTCGTGGGGTGAAGTTCGAGGAATGCCTGGCCGAAGCAAGCCGAGAAGGTGGGAGTGGGCTCTGTAATACCGCGCTCTGTTCCGGCCAACTTGGCGGTGAATCCGGAGAGGAAATAGTACTTGGTCTGTTCGGGGGTCAGGATGCTTACGGGAGGCAATACGCCGAAAGCATCGGCGGAAAGGAAGATGACGTTCTTGGCCTCGGGACCTGCGCTCTTTCCGTTCACCTTCTGAGCTATCTTCTCGATGTGATTGATGGGGTAGCTTACACGGGTGTTCTCGGTCACGCTCTTGTCGGCGAAATCAATCTTGCCGGCAGCATCCACCGTGACGTTCTCGAGGAGTGCATCGCGTCTGATGGCACCGTAGATGTCGGGCTCATTCTCCTTGGAGAGGTTGATAACCTTGGCATAGCAACCGCCTTCGAGGTTGAAGACACCCTCGTCGTCCCAGCCGTGCTCGTCGTCGCCGATAAGGAGACGCTTGGGGTCGGTCGAAAGGGTGGTCTTGCCCGTACCGGAGAGACCGAAGAAGATGGCCGTGTTCTTGCCTTGCATGTCGGTGTTGGCAGAGCAGTGCATCGAAGCGATGCCCTGAAGGGGAAGGTAGTAGTTCTGCATCGAGAACATACCCTTCTTCATCTCACCGCCGTACCATGTGTTGATGATGACCTGTTCGCGGCTGGTGGTGTTGAAAGCCACACAAGTCTCGGAGTTCAGACCCAACTCCTTGTAGTTCTCAACTTTAGCCTTCGAAGCGTTGTAGATAACGAAGTTGGGCTTGAAGTTCTTGAGTTCTTCCTCGGTGGGCTGGATGAACATGTTCTTCACAAAGTGAGCCTGCCAGGCAACCTCCACGATGAAACGGACGGCCAGACGTGTAGCCTCGTTGGCACCGCAGAAAGCATCAACAACATAGAGCTCCTTGTTGGAGAGTTCCTTGATGGCGATTTCCTTCACTGTGGCCCAAACCTTCTCGGACATGGGGTGATTGTCGTTCTTGTAAGCCTCTGTAGTCCACCACACTTTGTCGTGGCTCTGTGCGTCATCGACGATGTACTTGTCCTTGGGCGAACGGCCTGTGTAGATACCCGTCATAACGTTGACAGCGTCGAGCTCGGTATTCTGACCCTTGTCGTAGCCGGTCAGGCTGGCCTTGGTCTCCTCTTCGAAAAGGAACTCGTAGGAAGGATTGTGGGCAATAACGGTTGAACCCGTGATGCCATACTTAGTCAAATCAATTGCCATAATGTTGTCTTTTAAATTTGAATATTAATAGATTACTTAATTGTACATACTCTCTGACCGGGCTTCACTGTTTCCGTGATGGGAAACCAGCGCCCAAATCGGGTACAAATATACATAAAAAAGTTTGAACGGCAAAAGGCTTTTTCACTTTTTAAATGGATTTAAATATTTCGTTTGTCAATTGGTTCCGAATTGCAATGTTGACTTCTCAAATTCTCCCCGTACTGAACGACTTGTCGGCTTTTGGGCAAGGTTTCGGTTCGACAGACTTTCCCGTTTGGAAAATATCGGCTATATTTGCTGCAACAAATCTTTTCTTCGTACAGATGAGCCGCCTACCCTGTCTCTGCTGCCTCCTGTTGTCCGTTGTAGGGCAGAGCCTCCTTCTCCCCCTCGAAGCCCAAGAGCCGACGGAGTTGAAGGTGATGTTCTACAATTGCGAAAATCTGATGGACACCGTTGACGATCCGCTGACCGCCGACGATGATTTCACGCCCCGGGGGGCCCGACATTGGACCGCCTTCCGGCTTTGGGAAAAACTCAACCACCTCTCTCGGGTGATTCTTGCCGCCGGAGAAGGAAGACCGCCCGTTGTGGTGGGATTGGCCGAAGTGGAAAACGATTCCGTGCTGCATTATTGGACACGAAGCCGTGCCATGAGGAAACTGGGCTACCGTTATCTCATCACTTCGGGCATTGACACTCGCGGCATTGACGTCGGGCTTCTGTACCAGCCCGAAATGTACCGCCTCTTGGGATGGGAAGCCCTCCGCATCAAGATGCCCCGGGACACCCGTCCCACGCGCGACTTGCTGCATGCATGGGGACGTATCCTTTCGGGAGACACACTCGATGTCATTGTCTGCCATTTGCCCAGCCGATTGGGAGGAACCCGCAGCAGCCGTCCTGCCCGACAAGCAGCTCACAAGAGGCTGCGGGAAGTTCTCGACTCCTTGTTATATATAAGGCAATATCCGAAACTTATTGTGATGGGCGACATGAACGACTATCCTGCGACCCGAACTTTTTTGCACGACCTCAGGCTGTCCGATCCGGAACGGGCGACAGTCCGTTCGCACGAGATGTACGACCTGATGATTCCGCTCCACCGCCAATTGAACCAAGGCAAGCTCAAAACAGGAACACACAAATACGACGGGCAGTGGGGGTTTCTCGACCACTTTCTGGTGAACGGAGCCTTGTTGGATTCCACCGCCGCAATCAGTCTCCGCAATCCGGGCCCGTTCTCTCTTCCGTTCATGTTGACAGAAGACCGCGCCCATTTCGGGACGCGGCCTCTCAGGTCCTATTATGGCTATAAATGGGAAGCCGGCTACAGCGACCATCTGCCCATCGTCGTGGATTTGGTCATCCGATAGGGACTCAGGCCATTGTACTGTATCGCGCATGCCGGCGTTTGCATTCCGCACAAATGCCTCTCACCACATAATTGACTTCCCGGACTTCGAATCCTTCGGGAAGAGTGACTGCCGGAATATGTTGCTGACGCAGACAGAAGGTGCGGTGACAGACTATACAAGTGGCGTGTACATGGTGACAGTCCTCATGGTCGTGCGAGGCACATTCCCCTCCGTCATGCCCGCTGTGACATACGCAGTATTTGTGTTCTCCCGTGCCGTCATCGAAGAGATGGAGCAACTGATGTTCCTGGAACAAAGCCAGCGTCCTGAACAGCGTCGAACGATCCACTGTCGGCAACTTTCCCTCCAGTTCTGTGGCCGAGAAAGCATCCGTCAGTTTCTGTATCTCCCGCCAAATCAACAGCCTCACTGCCGTTGGGCGAATCTCATTTCGGGTCAGTATCTCGTCGGCTTCCATTACTCATCCAGGACAAGATAGTCGTAGTGAACCAAAGGTTTCTGTCCGCGTTTGCCCAAGAGTGTGCGGGCTTTCGCCGAGTCGCAATCTACACGTCCCACCCCCAGCTGGTGTCCCTCCGTATCGACGATACGCACTATGTCGTGCTTTTCGAACGAGCCTTCTATGTCGGCCACACCGACGGGCAGAATCGACACAGCCTTCTCTCCCCTCACTACCTCGACAGCCTCTGCATTGAGCACCAATGCCCCTTTGGAGAAATCTTCGCTGTGGGCAATCCAGCGTTTCACCGACGAGGCTTCATGAGGCGCTGCGGCAAAGAGGGTGCAGCGACAGTCGGGGGCTTCCCGACTTGTGTCAATCCGACCGACAGCCTCCACCAGAGCGGGCAGAATATTATCACGTTTCCCGTTGGCAATCACTACATTCACGCCTTCCGAAGCCACCTTCCGGGCAATACGGTATTTGGTCACCATGCCTCCGCGTCCGAAGGAAGACTTGGAGGTGTGGATATATTGCGAAAGGTCCTCTTCTCCTCTCACCACAGGAATCAGACGGGCTTCCGGGTCGCCGGGATTTCCCGTATATATTCCGTCTATATTGCTCAGGATTATCAGCATTTCGGCATCCATCATGGTGGCTATGAGACCGGACAGTTCATCGTTGTCGGTGAACATCAGTTCCTGGAGCGAAATGGTGTCGTTTTCGTTCACAATGGGTATCACGCCTTCGTCCAGCATTACTTCCATACAGTTCTTCTGATTGAGATACTGTTGGCGCGTGCCGAGACTTTCTTTGGTGGTCAGCACCTGTCCGCAAGGGATGCCGTGATCGCGGAAGAAATTATAATATTTGTTGACCAACTTGGCCTGCCCCACTGCCGAGAAAAGCTGGCGCTGGGAGACAGCGTCCAATTTGCCGGATTCCACCCTGCCCTTCATTTCGCTGCGGCCTGAGGCCACTGCTCCCGAAGAAACCAGAATGATTTGGACATTCTGTCGGCGCAATTCCGCCATCTGATCGACCAAAGCCGACATTCTCGTCACGTCGAGGGTCCCATCTTTGCGGGTCAGCACGTTGCTGCCCACCTTAACGACTATTCTCATATTTCTTGTTTTGTCATGAGCGATGCAAGTCACCCTGTGTTACAGATTGAATTTCTCGTAAAATTCCCCTTCGGAAATGATTTCCACACCCAAATCGCGGGCCTTTTGCAATTTGTTTTCGCCGGGAGCATCTCCGGTGATGACAAAATCTACCTTGCCCGAAACCGAACCCACATATTTGGCGCCGTGTCCCGTGAAGAAGGTTTTGATTTCTTCCCGTTTGAAGCGATGGCTTGTGCCTGTGAAGATGACGGTTTTGCCTTCCAAAGCATTTCCCAGACGTTCTGCCGCCTCATATACGGTCCGGAAGCCGTATGCCGGGTCGGACAGACAACTGTAGTCGGCGATGTGTCCTTCTGTCGGCGAGAGGAATTCCAGGATGTTGTTGGCCATAATCTCGCCGATGCCATCCACTGCGATGAGTTCCCCGAAGGTCGCTCTCAGGAAGTGCTCAAGCGTACCGAAATGAGCGGCCAGGAGTTTGCCTGTGATTTTGCCTACTCCGTCGATTCCCAACCCGCCTATCATTTTGTCTAACGTCAGCGTTCGGATGCTGCCTCTCACGCCTTCTATCATCTGGGCAATGCTTTTGGGACCGTAACCTTCGCCCAAGGCATCCTCCAGCCTTTGGGCCAAAGGAACCGGCTCTGCCTCGTAGAAAAGAGAATCCACAGGCCAGGGATTGTCGTCCCGTTCATCGTCCTTTTCACAGAAGAGTGCGTACAAATCATCCACACTTTCAACGTGCATCTTCCCCACCAAATCGGCTATCACACTCGGACCTATCTTGGCGATGTTGGCGCAGTCTTTGCCGCACCAATATTCGAGCCTCTGCTCTATCTGTGCACGGCAGTGATGGTTCGGACAAATCCAATACTCTCCCTTTTTGGTCAGGCCGGTACCGCACTCGGGACAAACCGTCGGGAAATGGATGGGGCGCAACTGAGCCTCTTCGTTGCGGTTGCGGTCGTTGTCTATCGCCGACACTTGCGGAATCACCTCCCCGGCTTTCTGCACGAAGACGTAGGAGCCGATTTGAAGTCCCATGTTGCGGATGAAACTTTCATTGTTGAGCGTAGCCCGCGAAACCACCGAGCCGGAAATGGTGGTCGGGTCGAGTTCGGCTACAGGGGTCACATGACCTGTCATCCCGACTTGAAACGTCACATCCCGCATCAGCGTCGATTGTGCCTCCTGCGGGAATTTACGGGCCTTGCACCAGTTGGGGAACGTGGTGTTCAAGCCCAGAAACTCCTGATGCCGGCGTTCGTTGACTTTCACCACCACCCCATCGCAATCGTAGGGCAGGGTGTGGGAAATCCTGATGCTGTTGAAGTTGTCTATCTCGCGGGTCAGCTCTTCCAGGTCGGCAAAAGCCCTTTCCATTTTATAATAGGAGAAACCCAAACGCTTCAGCAGCTGCAATGTATTCACCTGCGACGAGATGATGTCGCGTTGGAAATCGAGGTCGGTTGAATAGGCCGAATAAACCATCACCACCAATCCTCGCCGGGATGTAATCTTGGGGTCGAGCTGCTTGAGCGAGCCAGAGGCGGCATTTCTCTTGTTGGCAAAAGGTTTCTCCCCCGCTTTTTCTTTCTCAGCATTTAGTCGGTCGAAGGCTCCCTGTGGCATCAGCACTTCTCCTCTCACTTCGAAATATTCGGGCAATTCGGGACAAACCGTCTTGTCCAGCTTCAGGGGGACATTGCGGATGGTACGCACATTTTGCCATACGCTCTCGCCTTCCGTCTGGTTTCCTCGGGTTACGGCATCCGTCAGTTCTCCGTCGGTATAAACCAAGGAAATGGAAAGACCGTCGTATTTGGGTTCGAACGTATAGGTTATCTCCTCCCCGGGAAAATGTGCACGCAGTTTGCCGGAGGTGTCCGACAGCCAAGCCTGCAATTCTTCGTCCGTATATACATTTTCAATGCTCTGCATCGGAATGATATGACGGTGTTTTTCGAAACCGCCCTGAATGTCGCTGCCTACGCGGCAAGTGGGAGAATCCGGCAGAACATGTCCGCTTTGGGTCTCGAGTTTTTGGAGCTGTTTGAACTCCATGTCGAACTCGAAATCCGACATCGGAGCATCGTTCTCCACATAATATTTGTAACTCGCCCACGACAATGCATCCGTCAGCGATTGCTGGTCGTTGATGTCGCGGCGATTGAAATCCTCAATTGTATAATTCTCTTTCAACACTGGATATTTTGCAATTTTTGTCGCCAAAGTTTGGCTATCTCAAAAAAAAAGCCTATCTTTGCAGCCGCAAATTTAGGGGATTTCTCCGAGATTTCCAAATTTCCGGGCATTAAAACAATGGACACCGATGCTTTTTTATTGTTTTTTTGCATAAAAAGCATCATTTTAGAGGATAAAATGAAAAAACTCTTTATCGAAACGTATGGCTGCCAGATGAACGTGGCCGACAGCGAAGTCATTGCAAGCATTATGCAAATGGCCGACTATGAACTCACCGCGTCGGAAGACGATGCCGATGCCGTTTTCGTCAACACCTGTTCTGTGCGCGAGAATGCCGAACAGAAAATCTACAGTCGTCTCCAATATTTCCAGTCGCTCCGGAACAAAGGGCGCCGCCTCATCGTCGGCGTGATGGGCTGCATGGCCGAACGTGTGCGTCAGGCTCTCCTCGACAAGGGAGCCGATCTGGTGGTCGGTCCCGATGCCTATTTGGATTTGCCCAACCTCATTTCGTCGGTCGAAGCCGGCGAGAAAGCCATCAATGTCGAACTCTCGACCACCGAGACATACAAGGAAATCATTCCCACCCGCATCGGACACAGCCGCATTTCGGGCTATATTTCCATCATGCGAGGCTGCAATAATTTCTGCTCTTACTGCATCGTGCCCTATACCCGTGGACGTGAGCGCAGCCGTGCGCCCCAAAGCATCCTCAACGAGTTGGAGGATCTCGTCCGTCGCGGCTTCCGCGAAGTGACACTTTTGGGACAGAATGTCAACTCTTATCTGTGGAAGGAATGTGACGACAAAGCGCCCATCGACTTTGCCGATTTGCTCGCCATTGTAGCCGATGCCGCTCCCGCCCTTCGCATCCGCTTCTCGACATCCAATCCCGAAGACATGAGCGACAAGGTGCTTCACACGATGGCCGCCCACGCCAATATCTGCCACCATCTCCACCTTCCCGTCCAGTCCGGCTCTTCGCGCATCCTCAAAAAGATGAACCGCAAATACGACCGCGAGTGGTATCTCGACCGCATCGCTGCCATGCGCCGCATCATTCCCGACTGCGGCATCTCGACCGATGTTTTCTGTGGTTTCTGTTCCGAAACCGAAGAAGACCATCGCGAGACTCTCTCCCTCATGCGCGAGGTGGGCTACGATTCGGCCTTCATGTTCCGTTACAGCGAACGGCCCGGAACATACGCCGCCCGGCATTATGCCGACGATGTGCCCGAAGAGACCAAGATACGTCGCCTACAGGAGATTATCGAACTCCAAACTCAACTCTCCCTCGAAAGCAATCGGCGCGATGTGGGCAAGACTTTCGAAGTGCTCGTCGAAGGTTACAGCAAGCGCTCCCGCGAGAAAATGTGCGGTCGCACTCCGCAAAACAAAATGATTGTCTTCCCACGCCAAAATGCCAAACCCGGCGACTTCGTGCTCGTCAAAGTCGTCGAAGTGACTGCCGCCACGCTTTTGGGAGAAATTGTCACTCTCCGGCAAAATCCCGTGTAAACTGCCCTTTCAAGGGGTGATTACAAAAATCGTTTCTAACAGCCGAAAACTCTTCCTGACATTTGTCTGACATTTGCAGTTTATCGTGGCAGCACCGATTATGAAAAAGCCCCCTGCACCTGTTGCAGTGGGCCGTCCTTCATTACTCGTCGCTGATAGTAAACCGCTAAACCGGAATCCGCTTATTGGGAGTCGCTTTGCGAGAAATCTTTCAAATCTGTCCAAATCTTGCAAATCTCTCCTATAGCAACTTCAATGTCAGATTTGTAAAGATTTGTAAGATTTCTGTCCGAAGGACACTCCTTTGCTAAATTGGAATTTATCGTTTATTTACTGGTTCATTGATGAAACTATTACTAGGATTGCAGGAATATTATTGATACAGTGAAGCAGTACACCCCACCAAAAACCAAGGTTTACACGAGCATAGGTAAATGCACAGCCGGCAGCCATTGGAACAAGAATGGTAGCCAGGGCAAATGGAAAAACTTGAAGGTTCAAAACAGAAAAGGCTAAGAAATGAACGACTCCGAACGCTATAGCTGAAATGTACATAGCAGGAACTATATACCTCTTGCGCCATTTTATCCATTGTTCATCACTTGTGCGACTAAATGTCAACCAGTAAAGGAACACCCCTATGATAAACAATCCCAATAGAATATACCATGTTTTACAATGGAGAAAATAGAATGCACAGACAATAGGCAATAGTCCTAACCAAAGAGATACTGTTCTTCGCTTAAATGAAAGCCCCAGTCTGAAGATGATTTCCTCTAAAAGAGGTGCCATTATCATTAGCTGTGCTACAATACGCCATGAGGCATACTCCCTATGTACTGTTGGGTCGCCTCCGAACTTGGTCAACTCCATAGGGTTAATTCCGTTTGACATGTATATGGCTACACACAAAATCCTAAGCAAAGTAGCACAAATCACCAATAGGACAAACCACTTTAATGTGGTTAAGATGACCTTCTTTCGAGAATAATTCTTCCCATCATAAGGCCTGTTTAATATGAATTTCGTCATAATAAATAGATTTATATATTCCGATTTGTCTGTTATCTTATTTGATGTATTTCACCTTGCCTTCATCGCGGGGCTTGGCCTC
>CALBPV010000077.1 GCA_937899265.1 uncultured Bacteroidales bacterium | reverse complement strand
AGTTGCGGAAACCTCCATCGTCAGACGATAGACCCAAAGTCAAGTGCCAAAAGCTCGCCTACAATTTGGGCAACCTTTTGGCAGTTGCGGAAACCTCCATCGGAGTCCGATGGACCCAAAGTCAAGTGCCAAAAGCTTGCCTACATTCTGGGCGACCTTTTGGCAGTTGCAAACGTCAAAATCCCAATACAGTCGGATTATATGCGTTAAATTTGTTCGGTCTTCGCGATTTTTTCCGTGTCTTTGCTGCGGATTTCGATTGAAAATCGGAAGTGGCGCTGTGGATTTTCAATCAAAACTACCAGTACAACTCTTAATATTAACGGTTATTGGACTTTCAGTCCGTATTTCATAGCACACGGACAATAATTTCTTCACATGCGGGCAATAATTCGGAAGAATCTGCGTTTTATCCACAGATTAACCGAAAATGAACATTTCAGTGATGAAGGGGACTTGTGTCGGCCGACTGTTGCTCTGCAGTATGTTTGCATTTCTCTCTGTCTGGAGTCTCCGGGCGCAGAACGAGGTGCAAAGCAGCATGTATTGGGCCGTCCCGACCCTCTACAATCCGGCGACGGTGGGCATTGATACCGCGCTCCATGTCACGGCTTTCGACCGAATGCAGTGGGTGGGTGTGGAGAATGCTCCGCAGACGTTCTTTGTGTCGGCCGACCTGCCTGTGAAGTTATTCAAAAGGGCTCATGGCGTAGGCGTGAGCGTGACGCACGACCGTGCCGGCCTTTTCACCACGACCTATTTCGACTTGGATTATGCCTTTCGCTGGAAACTTTGGGGAGGCATCCTGCAGGGCGGTGTTCAGCTGGGTATGGTGAACCAGGGTTTCGACGGCAGCAAAATCTACATCCCCGACGGCGATGCTTGGGAACCCGGCGACGATGCATTGCCCTCCTCTAACGTCTCGGCAATGGCCTTCGATGCCGGTGTCGGAGCTTATTACCAGCGAGGTTGGTGGTGGGGCGGAGTGAGTGCTTTGCACCTCACCAAACCCGTGATTGATTTGGATGAATATGCCTACAGCGAGGTGGAAAGAACCTATTATTTTCACGCGGGGGGCAATATTCCGATAAAACGCACGTTATTCTTAGTGCAGCCCTCCCTGTTGGTCAAGACGACGTTTCAGGCCACGCAGGTTGATGTGACCCTGCGAGCCACGTGGAACAAACGTTTTTGGGGAGGTGTGACCTATCGCAACGGCGACGCCATCGTGCTCATGGCCGGTGCCGACATAAAGTCCGTCCGCATCGGGTATGCTTACGACATCGGCATTTCGCCTTTGGCCAAAGCCTCTGACGGCAGCCACGAGATTCTGGCCACCTACACGCTGGAATTCGAACTCGACAAGAAACGCAAACATCCCAGCAAAAGCATCCGCATCCTCTGACGCGACGGAAGTGCAGCGGGAAAACTTAAAAGATACTCCATTTAAAAAAGAATATGAAGAAATTGTTATTGATACTTACAGCAGCTGTAGCCTCGGGCACGCTGATGACGTCCTGCTTCAAAGGGCTGGGCGGCGTGGGCGGCGAGGTAACCGGCGTCTATGGCAGAGCGTACGACGAACCCCAGCCATACGGGATGGTGCTCGTGAAACGCGGTTCAATGGAAGTAGGTGCCCAGCAGGGCGACAGCCTGTGGAATGACCTCCCCGAGAAGAAGGGCATCACCGTTGATGCCTTCTGGATGGACGAGAAAGAGGTGACCAACGCCCAATATCGCCAGTTTGTGCAGTATGTGCGCGACTCCATCATCCGCGAGCGACTGGCCGACCCTTCCTATTCGGGTATTGACGAGTTCAAGATTGAAGAAGACAAGTACGGCGAACCCGTGACGCCACACCTCAACTGGTCGAAGGCAATTCCGTGGCGACGTCCCAACGAAGACGAACAAATTGCCATCGAAAGCGTCTTCAAAGTCAATCCCGTGACGGGCGAAAAGGGACTCGATGCCGCGCAGATGAACTACCGCTACGAGGTGTTCGACTACAAGGCCTATGCCCAGCGCCGTTACCGCATGAATCCCGAGGAGAGAAACCTCAATACGGATGTGGCCACCAATTGGGACGAGGAAATCATCATCACCAAGGATACTGCCTGGATTGACGAAAACGGCAATATAGTGCGTCGCACGATAACCCGTCCGTTGACCAGCGAATGGGACTTCGTCAATACCTATATTGTCAACATCTATCCCGACACGACGGTCTGGGTGAACGATTTTGCCAACGCCTACACAGAACAGTATGCCCGCTACTACTTCTCGAATGCAGCCTATGACAACTATCCCGTAGTGGGCGTGTCGTGGGAACAGGCAACCGCCTTCTGTGCTTGGCGTACCGAATTCCTGAAGCGAAGCTACGGAATGCGCGGCATCCGGATTGAGCCTTTCCGTCTGCCTACCGAAGCTGAATGGGAGTATGCAGCCCGTGCCGCCAACAACGAACAGACCTTCTCTTGGAAGACGAATATGCCCCACACCGAGCGCGGCTGTTTCGATGGCAACTTCAAACCCGGCGACGGCGACTACTCGCGCGACGGATATATCATCACTTCGCCCGTGGGCAGCTATTCCAGCAACGACTTCGGGCTCTACGACATGAGCGGAAACGTGAGCGAATGGACCTCGTCGGCTTGGAGTGAAGCCGGCGTACATCAGGCTTCCGATATCAACCCCGACTATGAGTACAATGCAGCCAAGGAAGACCCCTATCGCCTGAAGAAGAAAGTGATTCGCGGCGGTTCGTGGAAAGATGCAGAGCATTATGTGCGTGCCGATGTGCGTACTTGGGAATATCAGAACATGCCCCGTTCCTTTATCGGCTTCCGTTGTGTGCGCACCTACTTGGGTACCAACAAGGGCGTGGCCAATATTACCAAGAGCCAGGCCAAAAAGAGCAAGAAGTCAAGCTCCAAGGCAGCCAAGGCTCCCAAAGCCCAGCGCAGCGCTTCGGCAAGGAGTGTGCGCCGTTAATACAGTAGAAATCTATTTATTACAACAATAAAAATGAAGAAAAACAAAATACGCGGTTTTTTCTCGGGTGAGAAAGGCCAGCGAACATTCAACTACGCATACTCGATAGGTGCTTCCATCGTCATTCTGGGTGCCCTCTTCAAGTTGCTCCATTTGCCCGGTGCCGACTTGATTCTCATCATAGGCATGGGAACGGAGGCTACCATCTTCTTCCTCTCGGCCTTCGATGAACCCGCCAAGGACTACAAGTGGGAACGCGTATATCCCGAATTGGGACCCTCGGAGGAGGATTTGGAACGTGCTGAAGCTCGTGCACGTCGTCGTGCCGAGAGCGGCAACGGCGGCGGAGGAACCGTCATCATTGGCGGCGGGACACCCCTCAATGGAGGTACCATTGTGGTAGGCGGAACGCCCGGAATCTCCGGAACACCCGGAACCTCCGGAATCTCCGGAATCTCCGAAACCTCCGGAATCTCCGGAACCTCTGGAATCTCCGGCTCCTCCGAAATTTCCGGAACACCCGGAATCTCCGGACTTTCTTCCGAACAGGCTTCTGCTCTCGAAAAGGCTACGGACGATTATGTGAAGCAGCTCAACGAGGTGACCGCACAACTCGCCAAGCTCAAAGATATCACGTCGGCTCTCTCCGGCAACGAAACCTCCGGCTATGCCGAGCAGATGCAGTCGCTCTCCAAGAATATCCAGGGTCTGAACACCATCTACGAGATTCAGCTCAAGAGTGTGTCGCAACAACTCGACACCATCGAGCGCGTCAATGCCGGTCTCAATCAAATCCGTTCACTCTACGAGAACGGCACCAACGACAGCTTCCGCATCCGTCAGGAAACCGAACACATGACCAGCACGTTGGCTCAGTTGAACGTCATCTATGAACGTATGCTCCAGGCCATGACGGCCAATATCGGATATCAGCAGCCGCCGCAGCAGCCTGCTTTCCAACAGCCCTACGGCGGCACAACTCAATATCCTCAGGCGCAGGGTACCGCCTATCCCCGGCAGCCACAGTCTCCACAGTTCCCCCAGAACAATTAATCCCCACACGCAATGTCAGCAGCCAACAATCGCCTGTCGCCCCGTCAGAAGATGATTAACTTGATGTACATCGTCTTTCTGGCAATGGTCGCGCTGAATGTGTCGTCGGATGTCCTTGCGGGCTTCAAGCACGTGGAGGATGCCCTCGACAAGACCAACGTGGGTATTCAGGCTCGAAACAACAAACTCTATCAGGAGTTCACCGACATCCACGAACAGAACGCGGAGAAGGCGGGCATCTGGTACGGCAGAGCTACCGATGCACAACATCGCACGCGGGAACTCTACAACTACATCGATTCGCTCAAACTCCTCATCGTGCGAAAAGCAGACGGTGCCGACGGCGACGTACATAACATCGAGAACCGCGAAAGTCTCGAGCCAGTCAACTATATCATGATGTCGCCCATCAGCGGGGGAGGAGCCAAGCTTCGCGAGAGATTGAACGCCTACAAAGACGTGCTTGTCTCGTATGTGCCCGTCAACGATGCCAAGGTCATCGAAGGTTATCTTTCGACAGAAGTGCCCGAAGATGCCATCGGCGACAATACCTTCACCTGGGAATCGTCACTCTTCGAGAACGTGCCCGTCTCTGCCGCCATCACCATTCTGACCAAACTGCAGGGAGATGTGCTCAACGCCGAAGGAGAAGCACTCTCGTCGCTGATGAAGAGTGTCGATCGCGGAGACGTACGCGTGAATCAGCTCTCGGCTTTCGTGATACCCAACAGCCGCAACGTGATGAGAGGCTCGCGCTATGAGGCCCAAATTGTGATGGCCGCCGTCGATTCGACACAGTCTCCCGATATTTATATCGGTGACAAACTCTACGATGCCGAACAACGCGGTTACTACAGCGTCGTGGCCTCTTCCCAGGGTATTCAGACCCTCAAGGGATACCTCGACGTGCTAAAACCCGACGGCACGAAAGAGCAGTTGCCTTTCGAAACGACCTATTTCGTAAGCGAACCCGTGGCTACGGTCTCCAACACGATGATGAATGTAATGTATGCCGGCATAGAAAACCCCATTTCCATCTCTGTGCCCGGCATCGCAGCTTCGCAGGTGAGCGCCTCGATGACCAACGGAACACTCTCGAGAGGAGCCAACGGTTGGGTGGCACGTCCTTCGAAGGTCGATGAAGATGCCGTCATCTCGGTGTCGGCTTCCCAAAACGGACGTTCGATGCAGGTTTCCCAGATGGCTTTCCGTGTGCGCCGTTTGCCCGATCCTACTCCTTATTTTAATATAAAAGGAGCCGACGGCAACAGTCGCCGCTACAAAGGCGGTCAGCCCGTCTCGAAAAATGCCCTTCTGGCCTCGGGCGGCATCAAAGCTGCCATCGACGACGGCCTGCTGAATGTGGAATTTACCGTCAAGTCGTTCCGTGTGGATATCTTCGACTCGATGGGCAATGATATTCCGGAAGACAGCTACTCGTCGAGTTTCTCCGAACGTCAGATTACCGCCATTCGCAGACTCCAGCGCGGCAAGAAATTCTTCATTACCCGTGTGGTGGCCGTAGGACCCGACGGCATCGAACGCACGCTGTCTCCCATCGAAGTCATTGTTAACTGAGTATCTCCATCGGTGAAAGCAACTCTCGGGAGAAACTTCCTCACCGCAAACCCCATAAGAAAATGAAAATCAAGTTCAATCACAGGTTCCTTCTGCTGCTGACCCTCGCGGTCGCTGTTTCCTTCGGAGCATCGGCTCAGGTTTCCGTGCGCCGTACACCCAAACGGGAAAAGACCGAAAAGAAGGATGCTTCCAAGACCAAGGACACCAAGAAGGAAGAGCCGAAAAAGACGGCTGCAAAGCCTGCAGATGCCGCCCAAACCTCGCAAACTTCCGAGCAGAAGAACACTTCGGCTCCCCAGCAGACAGCAGTGGCCCGTAAGGCTGCGGCCAAAAAGTCCGAACAGGAGACCGCTGTCGTTGCCGACGGAAAGACGCTCCGCCAACAGGCTTTTGACGAATATCAGCGTCAGGACGCTACGGATGTACCCTGGCAGCATGTGGTCTATCGAGAACTCGACCTCACGAAAGGAGCCAATGCCTCGCTCTATTATCCAGTGGAACCTCAAGACGGAATGACCAGCCTCATTCGCGTCATCATCGACCTTATGGCTGCCAATCAGCTCAAGGTCTATGAGTATCTCGACGGACGCGAAATGTTCACCGAGAAATATATGGTGAAGGCTGCCGACATCTTCGACAAGTTCCAAATCAACTACACTACCGAACCCTCGCCCGTGAGGGGACAAGCTCCCGTCTATAAAATTGACGAGGCTGACGTGCCGGCCAACGAAGTGCTTTCCTATTTCGTGAAGGAACGCTGGGAGTTCGACCAGAAAATTTCGAAGTACGGTCCCAAGATTCTGTGCATCTGTCCCGTGCTCCACCGTTCAGGCGACTGGGGCGGCGATGTGGTCAAGTATCCCATGATGTGGATCAACTACGAAGACCTGCGTCCTTTCCTCCGCGACCATCTGGTGGTGAGCGAAGGTATGAATACGGCTCCCCGCTTCACAATGGAAGATTACTTTGCGCTGGGGCAGTATGAGGGCGACATCTACAAAGTGCAGAACCTGCGCGGTCTCTCGCTCATGCAGCAGTATCCCAACCCCGATTCTCTGAAGATAGCCCGTGCGCGCATCGAGGCCGAACTCCGCGGCTTCGGCGACAGCATCTGGGTGCCTCAGGTGACCGAGGAGGAAGTGGCCGACAAGAAAGCCGCCGCCAAGGAACGCAAAGCCAAACGTTCGCGTCGCAACCGCAACGATGAGGCTGATGCCGATGACTCGGACAAAGCCAAGAAGAATCGCCGTACCAAAGAGGAGGTGGACATGGAGGCTGTAGAGGCTGAAAAGGATGCAAAGGAAGCCGAGGAAGAGGAGAATATCAGTCGCACCGGAGCTGCCCATTCGGCACGACGCACACGACGATAGTTCCTGTACCTTTTACATCGAAAAAAGAAAACCGCTTGGTTAACAAATTCGGGGGCAAATTTGTTAACAAGCGGTATTTTTTTAACTTAAATACACATTTTTCTATTAAATCTTGGCCTAAATGGGAACATTTGTTTCCGTATGTAAAAAAAAAGTCATAACTTTGAACCGCTTAAACATTAAAAAACGCAGTTTCATGCGCCGAATTTATTGGATTTTAATGAATATCTTAAATACAAAATTATAAAAATTGATGAACAGCATGAAATTTCAAGGTGAATTTCGCAGGTTCATGTTCAAAGGCTTGCCGGTAGCTTTGCTACTGGGTCTTGCAGCGACAAGCTGTAAGGACGAGTTCGATGAATATTATGAACGTCCAGGTTGGCTGGAACCAGCTGCTATCGATGTGCTCTCTTCGCGCTCCGATTGCCAGACGTACATTCAGTTGACCCAGAAGACCCTCTTCTCCAAACAGCTGGAAGGGTCAGGTAGTTACACATTCTTCGTGCCTACGGATGCTGCTTTTAAGGCTTTCTTTGCAGACAATCCCTATGGTTACAAGTCCATCGACGACATCCCGACGGATGTAATCTCGGACTTCATCTCTTCGACGATGCTTTACAATCAGTATCCCTGTGATTCTCTGGGCAATGTGCTCAAGGGTGCCAACACTTGGGAGAGAGGTGTGGCCTACAAACATCAGACCCCAGCCTACGAGACCTTGGAGCGCGACCTCTACAAGGGCGACTCCATTTGGGTGTATAACTATCCCGGAGGTTCGACCACTTGGGTCAAGGATTGGCACAACTACCGCTACCTGCCCGTCTTTTCGCAGAACTACTTCAAGGGCAACGGTATCTCGACTGCTGACTACACCTATTTTTATCCCGACCAAACGTGGAGCCAGTACGGCAACATGCTGGGCGCAGCCATTCAGGACGCGGGCACAGAATACGGCGGTGACCTCTACTGTTCGAATGGTGTGATTCACATCATCGACAAGGTGGAGATGCCCCTCAAGAACCTCGACCACATGATTATGGAATACGGAGAGATGTCTGCCTCCGACCCGCTGCTTCCCACGCAGGCCAAACAGGGAGCATGGAAGGAACTCAAGCAACTCTACACCCACATCGGATCGGACGGCAACTATACTTTCCTCACCTACGATGAGAACACGGCTGCACTCCACTATTTCGACAAGGCATATCCCGGATATAATCTCACGTCCGAAAATTTCCGCGTCCGCGGTATCAATGGTGACAACATGCCTTTCTGGCCCAATATTGAACAATATACCGGGAGCAGCGAGACCGATGACTCCTACAATTCAGGAGCCACCCTCTTCCTGCCCACCACTGCTGTGTTCAACGACTATATGAACGGCCGCATCCTCAAGTATGTGGGCAGCAGCGATTGGGATCGCGCTATCAACCGGCTTTCGGAGGACGTGCTCCCTACCCTCTTCAAGTCCATCTTCGCCAACGGCATCATCTGGCCCAGCCATTTCGGCACGGCCCAGAATGAAGTCGGCTCGAACGAGTATGTGCGCTACGCCATGGGCGGCAGTGCCTTCTCAGATGCCGTGGTGAACTCGGCGTTCGCTTCCAATGGTGTCTATCACATCACCAGCGTGATGCCCAAGACAGCCGCCTTCGAAGGCGTGGGTTCACGCATGCTGCTCGACCCCGACTATTCGAACGACTGGATGATTTTCGGCACCACCTACCGTACATCGGCCTACGGCGACATGCTGATGTCGAAGTACAGCAACATGGCCAACAAGAACTATAATCTCATCCTCTATTCCGATGCCAACATGAAGACATGGGACGGCATTTACTACGATGCCGCCAATGCGGGTTATTACAACTCGGATGTCGTGTCGGTAAGCAGCTACCTCAACGCGATGTCGCTGCGCGGCTTCGTGGAACGCGATACGGCTGACGCACTCGACTTCACGGTGGATCCCCTTGCAGGCGCTTACGGCGGCTGGGCTTACACCAATACCTACAACGGCGATGTCATTCGATACAAGAAGACCGGCAACGTCGTGAACGGCATGGACGAGATTATCATCCAGTCCATCTTCGGCATCAGCTCCGACCCCGTCGATAAGGTGGCAGAAGGCGAGACAGCTCTCGACCACATGCCCCAGACTCTCGAGCCAACATCCGGCTTCTACACGGCAGTGACCAAAGACCCCACCTACAGCAACTATGTCAACGGTAACGTTTATATCGCAGTTGACGGTGCCACGCCCCTGTCGTACTCCTCGACCAACTCATCGTTCGACAAGAACGGACTGACTTACTATCAGGAGGCCACGAGTGCCGCCAGCGTGATGAGTGCCGTCGTGCAGTACCTGCGCGCCGACTCGGCTTCGGCTCAGCCCCAGCACTCCATCTTCTACAAGTATCTGAAGCAGGCCACGTCGGGCAACAATTCCAACATCGCTGCTCCCGTCTTCCCCGGCTCGGGTCTCTGCACCATGCTGATTCCCACCGACGAAGCGCTCCAGTATTGTATCGACAACGGCCTGATGTTCAATCCCGACCGCATTCAGTTGGTGGCCGATGACGGCTCCTACAACTACTACGATACAGCTTCCATCTATGTAAGTTCCTATATGATTGTGGACGATGCCTTCGCAGACGATGGTGCCGATGCCCTCTATGAGAGCAATGTCTGGGATGTCAACATCGTAGAGCCCATCACATCCTTCCCCGTGGGCACCAACTACAAGCCCATTACCGACGAGTGGGAGGACTTCATGTCCGGTACAGCCCGCGTCAATATGACGGTGTATAAGCAGGGCGGCAAACTCATATTCGAAGGTGCCGACCGCACCAACTCCGGCGGTCAGGTTATGGCTGACGCTCTCAACGGCAACGAAATCTTCGGTGCCAATGGCGCGCTCTTCTCCAATGCGGTCGTGCGCCGGCTGGGTCAGAGCAACGTCATTGCACCTCGTTGTATCATCCACTCCCTCGACGGATTTATCCTCTATCGCATCACGGATAATCCAAATAAATAATCATAGAATAATACTCTTGTAAGATATGAAACAGATTTTCAATAAAATCCTATTGCTCATTCTTCTGAGTGTAATGCCTCTCTCCGCATCTGCCCAGCAGACGCTGATTCGCGGTGTCATCATGGATGGTACTTTCAATGAACCCATGTACGGTGCCAATGTGACGTGGCAGAACAAGGACGGACGTATCAAGGGAGGTATGCAGACCAACTTCGACGGCAGTTTCTCCCTCTCGGATGTCGTCATGGCCGGCGATATGCTGGTGGTGTCGTTCACAGGCTACACCAAGCAGTCGATGCCCATCACAGCCGACAAGACAGTCTATAACATTACCCTCAAGGAGGAGACCGTGGCTCTCAAGGATGTCGAAATCGTAGCAGCCCGCAAGGCCGAGACCGGTATGTTGAACATCAACGAACGCGACATCACCACATCGTCGAAGAAGATTGACATGTCCGAACTGGAAGACCTCGCCGTCTCAGATGCCACCGATGCCCTTCAGGGTCGTGTGGCCGGTGTCGATATGGTCGCCACCTCAGGTGCCCCCGGTGCCGGAATGTCCATCCGTGTGCGCGGCACCACGTCGCTCAACGGTTCGTCCGAGCCTCTCATCGTGGTCGATGGCTTCCCCTACGAGACTTCTATCTCCTCGGACTTCGACTTCTCGACCGCCGATGAGAACGACTATGCCACCATGCTGAACATCTCACCCTCCGACATCAAGGATATTACCGTCCTCAAGGATGCCGCCGCTACGGCCATCTACGGTTCGAAGGGTGCCAATGGCGTGCTCTTGATTAACACAAAGCGCGGTACGGTTTCGAAGCCTACCGTGGCATACGCCTTCAAGGGTTCGATGTCCATCAAGGGACGTGGAATGAAGGTGCTCAACGGCGACGAATATACCACGCTCATCATGGACGAGTTCTTCAATGCAGGCCGTACATTCGACCCCGTTTCCTATCCTCAGCTCGCCAACGATGCCAATAACCTCTACAACTACTATAACTACGGCCAATCGACCGACTGGTATGACGAGGTGTCGCAACTCGGCTGGACGCAAGACCACACCCTCTCCATCTCGGGCGGCACACAGAAGGCCAAGTACTATGCGTCCGTCTCCTACTACAATGCCGACGGTGTCATCATCGGCGAGGCATACGACCGTTTTCAGACTCGTGTGAATGTCGATTACAACATCTCTGAGAAACTGATGTTCAAGGCATCGATGGACTACACCAACTCGAATACCGACCGCAACTACGTGACCTACCTCAAGAGCACAACCAACGTACTCTCACAGGCTTTCTCGCGTGCTCCCAACATGTCAGTGTTCGAGTATGACGAACTCGGCAATCTCACCGACAACTACTTCACGCCGGCCACCGACCTCTCTGGCAGCTATTGGAAAGGTGCCTACACCAATCCCTACAACCCCGTGGCAATGGCCAACGAGGGTTTCTACAACACGAAAGCCAACCGTACCATCCCGAAGTTGTCGTTGATTTACCGCCCCTTGACGTGGTTGCGTTACCAGTTCGACATATCCTTCGATATCTTCAATGAGAAGAAGACCGCGTTCGTGCCCCAGTCGGCCACAGGCCGTCCTTGGACGGAGAACACCGTCAACGTGGCACGCGATCAGGACAGTGAGGCCTTCACGTTCCAGACCTACAACAAATTGTTCTTCACACCCAACATCGGTGAGAAACAGAATCTTCAGATTGTGCTTGGTCTCAATACCTACGATGTGACCAGCAAAGGCGGTTCGTTCACAACATCCAACACTGCATCTGTCAATCTGACCGATCCCTCGACCGGAGGTCTCGTGGCAGGAACGAGTTCCAACCTGAGTTCCTACTCGACGCAGGAACGTACAATCTCGGCCTTTATTCAGACCCAGTATTCTGCCCTTGACCGTTACATACTTTCATTTGCCGGCAGTTATGAAGGTTCCTCGAAGTTCGGTGACGGCAACCGTTTCGCTTTCTATCCCTCCGTCTCGGGGCGCTGGCGTTTCTCGAGCGAACCCTGGATGGACAATTTTGCCAAGAAGATAAGTCTCTCCGAAGGTTCTCTCCGCTTCAGCTACGGTGAGTCGGGTTCCTCCAGAGCCCTCACTACCTACGCTTCGCAGGCAGCCTACACAACCTATGCCACCTCATATCTCGGCAGCATAGGCACCTACCAGAGCGGCCTGCAGCTCTCAAGCTTGAAGTGGGAGCGTACCCGTTCATTCAACGCCGGTATCGACCTCGGCTTCCTCGACAATACGGTCAACGCCCACTTGGAGTGGTACTACAAGAACTCCGACCAGTTGATTCAGAAGAATCGTGCGATTCCCACTTCCACTGGTTTCTCCAAGGCTTTGTTCATCAACAACACAGGTATGAAGAATACCGGTTGGGAATTCGATGCCGACTGGCAGATTTACAAGAACAAAGACTGGAACATCAAGGTGAGCGGCAACTTCGCCCGCAATGAGAACGAACTCAAGGATGACCTTGAGACCTCGGGTAGCTGGACCGCCAACACCGTTACAGGCTACTATCCCACGCTCTTGCTCGGCGGACAGCCTCTCGGCTCGTTCTACGGCTATGAATACGAGGGCGTATATCTCAATACCGACCAGACCATCGCCCGCGATGCCAACGGCAACAAGATTTACACATACAACAGCAAGGGAGAACGGGAGCCTGTCTATATGCGCTTCAACTACCCCACCGCCGACTATACGTTCCAGGCCGGCGATGCCAAATACAAAGACCAGAACCACGACGGTAACATCAACGAACAGGACGTTGTCTATCTTGGCAACGGCATGCCTCTCTTTACCGGCGGTTTCGGTTTTAACGTGCGCTACAAGGCATTCACCCTCAACACGTTCTTCAATTTCCGTTACGGCAACGACGTGGTCAACCTGGCCAAGGCCAAACTGGAGGCCATGACAGGCTTCGACAATCAGGCCATCTCCGTTTTGCGCCGCTGGCGTCACGAATATACCAATGAAGAGATAGCAGCCGGCAACGTGCCCGGCGACCTCCTGCCTCGCGCATGTTACTCTTCAAGCACTACCTACAACACGCTACCTTCTTCACGCTATGTCGAGGACGGTTCCTTCCTCCGTTTCAAGACGGCCACGCTCTCTTGGACGATGCCTAAGGACTGGTTGCAGGGCACATTCATCAGCGATGCCCGCTTCTACCTTCAGGTCAGCAACATCTGGTGCTGGTCTAAGTACGAAGGCATGGACCCCGAGGTTTCCATCTCGAATGCCACCAACCCCGGTTACGACGAAGCCAACACGCCCCGTTCGCGTGATTACACCCTTGGTATCAATCTCAAGTTCTAAATCAAGCTTTCTATGAAATCTATGAATAAGATTCTGACTTTCGCCCTTCTTTTGGGCACGGCGGTTTCTCTGTCGTCTTGCAACGACTGGCTCGAGCTCAAGCCCGAGAACTCGGTGCCCGCCGACGAATACTGGCAGTCGGAGGCTGACGTCAAGGCCGCCATGACTGGCATCTACGCTTCGGCGCTTTCCTCGGCTGAGACGCGTTTCATCCAGTCGGAGATGATGGCTGACGCGATGTCCACTGGCGTCACGGCCCAAGTAGCAGCCTTCAACCAGATTAAGGAAGGCAACATCATTTCGACCAACGCCTATTGTCAGTGGTCTGACTATTATTGGACCATCAACAACTGCAACATGCTTCTGGATTATGCCGACAAGGCACTTGAGACAGACCAGTCGTTCACCCGGAAGCAATGTGAGATTTACAAGGCTCAAGCCCGTGTGATGCGTGCGTGGATGTACTTCTACCTCATCCGTCTTTGGAAGGATGTACCCTACATCACCACGGCCTATTTCAGCGACGAGACCGACCGCAACTGCGCACCTTCATCGCAGTTGGACATCCTCAACGCCCTCATCACCGACCTTGAAGCCGTGCGTTCCGAAGGCTATCTACCCTACTCTTACAGCAACCTCAAGGTTGCTGAGAACAAGGGACAGGCCACCATGTATTTCCTTTACGCTCTTCTTGCCGACATGTATCGCATGAAGGGTGCCTACTCGACCGATCAGACGACCCAGACCGCAGCCTATAAGAACTGTGTCACTCTCTGCAACTCGATTATAGAGTCCGGACAGTTCGCTTTGGTACCTGTCGATAAGACGGTGGTCGCCGAGACATCGGGCTACAGCGAAATCCTCGCCGATGCTCAGACCCATGCGGACTCCTGTTTCTACATTCTCAGCCAGTCGTCAATCAACGACTGTTTCAACGAGTTGTATGTCAAAGGCAACAGTTCGGAGTCTATCTTCGAGCTTCAGGCCGATTCCTATGAGGCTGTGTCGGCCTTGTGGAACAGGTTCGTCAACGGAGGCAAGCCTTACATGACGGTTAACACCTCCAATCTTACCGATGGCTGGTTCCCCTCTTCGCAGAACAATATCTCCAGTTACATTTGGTATCACGACGTGCGTCGTACGTTCTCCTACCTCATGAACTCTCCCGTCTGCTGGAAGATAGGCGGCACAACGACGCTTTCGTCCGACTACATCCCCACGGTTTCCGAGTATGTCAAGAATGTCCTTGTCTATCGTCTTGCCGACATCTATCTGATGAAGGCTGAGGCTCTCAACCAGCTCGCCTGGCTCAACGGACAGGATCTCACGATGCTCTCCGAGGCATATATGTCGGTGTTCAAGGTGCGCGACCGTGCCTGTGCGACCGATGCCACCGATTTGGGCACCGTCACCATTGACTACTGGGACCAGCTCAACGCAGGCGAGACACCCGCATTCACGGCCAATGACCTCGACTGCTCCTCGATGGAACAGTTCATCCTTCAGGAGGAAGCCCGCGAGTCAGTCTGGGAAGGCAAGCGCTGGTTCGACCTCCTGCGCCACGCCGAGCGTCAGAACGCCAATGCCGCCTCCAACATCAACTACCTCCTCAATCAGGCCATCTACAGCGCCGCCGAGGGTAAGTACATCGTGGTGCGCACTAACTGGCTCAATGCCGAGAAACGTTATCTGCCTTATCCTCACCAGGATGTGCAACTCAACGAACTGCTCGATCAAAAACCTGCATACGGCGTAGAATAACCCAAATAAAACATTGAAACAATGAAGACCAACAATATTTTCCGTTCCCTGCTACTGGCTTTCGCTCTTTTCGCGGGCTTCTCTTCCTGCCAGGAACAAGAGTATGGCGACTGGACTGCCAACTCCGAGCCCCAACTTGACGAGTACATCGCCAAAAGCGACTCGCTCAATCTGTTCTATCAGATTATCGAGCAGGCCGACCTCATCGGCATGGTTCACGCCTACGGAACCTACACACTCTTCGCCCCCATGGACGAGGCGGTGATAGCCTATTTCGGTGCTACGAACGAGTCCGATGCCAAGAGCAAGATTTCCGCTCTCTCTGCAGACTCCTGTCGCGCCATCGTCAAGTACCACATGCTCACAGACACGATACATACCTACGACCTCGTGAACTCCCGTATCAAGTCGCCTAACATGGAGCAGGATTACCTCGTCTCGGCCTACACCTACAATTCACAGACGATGCTCAATTCTTACTCTGTGAACGGTTTTGACGTGGTGACACCAGACGTGCACACCGGCAACGGTATTCTCCATGTGATTGACGGCTTCCTCGCCCGTCCCAAATATACGGTGATGGATGTGTTCAACAACATCGAAGATTATGCCTCAGGATACTCCATTATGACGGGTATCATGAAGGAGATTCTGTCAGAGCCCCGCTATGCAGAGCTCGTATTGCCCCTCATTGAGGATCAGCATTACCTGACCTTGCTGGCTCAGCCCGACTCCGTGATGGAGGCCGAGAAACTCACTACGCTTGAGGCCGTGAAGGCTGCCCTTTCCGATGAAAAGGTCAACATCAAGGGCTACTCCGAGGAACAGCTTCTCGCCAACTGGGTGGGCTATCACCTCGTTGCCGGACGTTATTTCAAAACCGACCTCTCGGGTTCGCTCAATACCTGCACCTCTCTTGGCAAGGTTGTCACTACAACCGTTGTCGATGAGGCTCACATCTACCTCAACCGCTTCGAGGTTTACGGCGAAGACGGTATTCTCGTCAACCAAGACGCTGCACTCACCGACTTCATCTGCGCCGACGGTGTCATCCAGACCATCGAGGGTGAGCTCCATATCATCGAACGTGCTGCTACCCGTATCAACTGGGACTTCGCCGACCAGCCCGAAATCCGTGCGCTCTCCGGCTTCCGCAAGGCAGGCACCGACCAGTGGTTCTACACTTCCAATGTCGAAGACGAGACCGGCTACGTGCCTACCGACCTCTCGATGATGACGTGGGCCGGCAAGAACTCGCCCAACATCGAGTACTACTGCGGCTATGAACCCACGCTTGGTGTGCTGAATTTCGATGCCAAGGATGAGCGCGTCTATGGCGACCACCTTCGCTTCCGTCTTGGCACAACTGTCATCACCTATCTGGAATTTGTGACACCCACCCTCGTGCAGGGCAAGTACAAAGTATGGGTGCGCTATCGTCGTGAGGGCAAGGAGAACCTGGGCTTCATGCACATGGTCTTCAAGCAGGACGGACAGGAGGATCAGGTGTTCGGTACCCATACCCTCGCCGCCTATGGTCCCGGAGACGGCGGTCCCGACAAGGATCAACAGTATGCAGCCAAGGGCACTTACGCAGCTTCGGCCTATATCTTCAATTCCGTCATCACAGCCTGCTGTCTTGGCACTATCGATGTGCTTTCCGACGGTGCACACCATATACGCCTCGTACCCGATGATGCCAACTCGGCACAGGTGTCCTACGACATGTTCTATTTCATCCCCGTCGATCTCGACCAGGTGAATCCGCGTGTAGCCACCGACGGCAACGATGCCCGTGTATATAAGATGTACTACGATGCCGATGGCAACCTCGTCGCCAACAAGGATGTCTATTACGACCTTTGCGGCGGATCCTCGTCCGAGGAGCGTACCCACGTTTTCCCCAATCAGTGTCAGGTTGTCGGCGGCAAGCTCGAGCCCGGTATGTGTCCCTACACCTGGTGCCCCAACCACGATGCTTCTCTGTTCACTGAAGAATGAACCTTTCTATTGAATAATATAAGATAGCTATGAATAATATCAGAAGAAAATTCTTAATGCTCATGTCCCTTGCAGTCGCTCTTACATTCTGCGGCTGCCAGGACACTTGGGACGATGAGGATGTCTCGGGTTCACGTTCACTGACCCTATGGGATGTCATTTCGACGCGCTCAGAGCTCTCTTCGTTTGCCGGTGTTCTCAAGAGCAACGGCTACGACCAGCTCCTCGCTTCCTCCGGAACCTACACGGTGTTGGCTCCCGTCAATACTGCGATAGCCAACATTCCCGACTCATTGCTCTCGACAGTGCCCGCATCCCACATTGCGCTCCTCGAGTACAACAAGGCCGAACTGAGCCAGCTGGTTTACCTCACGATGATGAACAACAAGATGATTGTTCTCGATTCTTTGCATCTCAATCAGGAGGAAATCATCTGCCGCAACGGTGTGCTTCGCTTCGCCACTTATGGCTATGCCGAAACGCCCAACATCTATGAGCACTTGCTCAGTTTGCGCGGAAGCTATAAGATGGCCGACTTCATCATATCGCTCGGCGATTCCGTAATGGATATGGAGCTCTCTCAGCAGGTTGGCATTGACGAGAACAACAACATCGTCTATGATACCGTGATGAAGTATTACAATCCTCTCTTCGACTACGTGCCCCTCAACGACAACGACTCGCTTGTTTCTCTCGTTCTCCTCGAAGACAATACTTTCGATGCCCTTGTTGCCAAGTATTGGCCTTACCTCCGCCAGCACAGCGGAGTGAACCGCGATCCAATGGCTCAGGTCAGCAAAATTGACTCGGCTGCTACGGATTATGTCTCCAAGTTCGAGCTCTGCAAGGATTTGGTTTGCTATCTGCATGACGCACAGCAGGGTTCCGATTACGTTTCCACAGGAGGCATCGTACTCACGATGGATACGGCCAAAATCGAGAAAGTGATTTCTGCAGCCAACGGAAACATTCAAGTGGCTTCGTCTGTAGGCATTAAAATCAAGGACAATAAGGTGAAGGATGTTTACATAGAGGCTGAAGACTACTACGTCACCAACGAGACCTACACCCACACCCGTGTCAACATACATGCCCGCGGCGGTTACGATGTCGTTGTGACGGGTGCCGACACCCTCGTACGATACTACCAGCTCATCCCCGCCGGTACTGTGATAGCTGAGGGTGACACCGTGCTCAATGATTCCATTGTACTGAAGTCCCAGTCGGAGGTGCTCCCCATCTCCACGACTCAGGTGAATTTCTCGGCCGGCGGTTCCTACATAGGACTCAAAGCCAATCTCTTCGCCTGCAAGTACAAGATTTATATGCGTAGCGTCGATGACCTTGCCAACCATTACAATCCCGATACCCTGGCTCTTGACTATGCCCAGTGGAAAGATTCGGTACTCGCCATCGATTCCTTCCGCGTGAATCCCAACTACCCCATAGGCGGTGTGCTGCGTCACGTTCAGAAGATGTACATTTCGCAGCCTGGCGACTATCCGTTGGAGTTCAACAACTCTGCCACTGCGGGCGGTTTTGTGCTCAACTGCTATCCCAACAATCCTTTCTCCGGTACGTATAAGAACTACCGCTGTATGGCACCCTACGATCCGGCTGCCATAACGACCAACGCAGCCGGTCGCCGAGACTACACGGCCATCAACACCGCTTCACATTTTGCACGTCTCGGCATCAACGCCGGATTCGCCGTCGATGATTACGACTATGAGTCGCCTATGATATGGTGTCAGACGGCTGTGCCCGGTGTCACTGTCGTGGGAGATGGTACGGCCTACTATACAGGTATCGTGGGAGTGCTCACCAACGAGCAGGAGCGCTACAACGCCAACACGGGCAACCCCATCCTCATTCCCAACGACATCTTCCTCAACGGATATGCCGGCGAGGCTACAGTCTTCGTGACCAATGCGCCCTTCAACCTCAACAACAACACGTCCGGTTCATCCAACAGCCGACAGCCTCACGGATGTATCCTTCTCGACTATATTCATTTCGTTCCCCAGATTGACGAATAACCCTCAATTAAGCATATAGAATTATGAAAAAAACGATTTTTCTATTTCTGATGGCTGCTGTATGCAGTCTGTCTGCCGCTTTCGCTCAGGAGGCTCCTCAGCGTAAGGCTGCCCTTGAGGGCGAACCCACAGCTATTATCACGGGCAAAGTCATTTCTGACCTCAACGATGCCGGCCTCCCCGGTGTTTCGGTATCGGTGGTTGGTAAGCCCTACTCGACAATGACCGACGACGACGGCTCCTTCTCTCTCAAGGTGCCCGAATCGAAAGAATGCCAGCTCCGTGTTGAAGGTCCTCAGGTTTCCGGTGTGATTGTTTCTCTCCGTTCCCGCGAAGAGATAACCATCCGTCTTCAGCCTGCCGGCTACACCACGATGACCAACCGTATGGTGCTTACTCCTCTCGGCATGAAGGAGAAGACTTATCTCACCTCCGCCCTTTCTGTTGTTTCCGAAGACAATGCCCTCTCTGTCAAGGGAACCCCCGAACAATTACTTCAGGGCAAGGTGGCCGGTCTCAACGTCCTCCAGCGTGACGGTGCAGACGCTACAGGTTCCAACATGTACCTGCGCGGTTTTAACTCCATCTATGCGTCCAACCAGCCTTTGCTCATCATCGACGGTATGATTATCGAGAACGCCGAGTTCGGAACCTCCCTCATCGAAGGCCAGATTTCGACCCCCCTTGGGGCCATTGACGTGAAGGATATCGACCAGGTGACTGTCCTCAAGGACGCAACTTCCATTTACGGTGCCAAGGGCGCCAATGGTGCCATTCTGATTCAGACGCGCCGCGTCACCGACCAAAAGACGAAGGTTGATATCACGGCTCTCGCCGGCATGAGCATGCAGCCTAAGAACCTCCCCCTGCTTAATGCCGCCGATTCCAAGCGCTACCTTCAGGACGTGGCACAGACTTCGGGTCTTACCTCCAAGCAAATCACGGCTCTCGACTGGGTGAACGCCAACCCGCCCGTGTTGCTCCCCAACGGAACTTACCAGAACGAGAACTACTGGAAGTACAACCAGAGCACCGACTGGCAGGATGAGATTTTCCAGAAGGCTTTCAAACAGCAGTATTCCCTCGCCGTCTCCGGCGGGGACGAGACAGCTGTCTATGGTGTCTCCGTAGGTTTTGCCAAAAAGGATGGTCTCGTCAAGGGAACGGACTATACGCGCTTCAACGCACGTCTGAACGCGGCCATCAACTTCACCAAGTCCATCCGCTTCCAGACCAACATGCAGTTCGTCTATGGCGAGAAGAACATAGCCAACCAGGGTTCGGCATCTGTGGTCAACCCCATCTACACGGCTCTCGTCAAGGCTCCCTTCACGGCGGTCAAGTCCATTTCTCCCCAGAACATTGCTTCGACGGCCTTCGAAGACTACGATGCCATGGGCAATGCCAATCCTGCGGTGGTAGTATCCGACCTTAAGTCGCTCAACTCGTTCTATCGTTTCATCGGTTCCTACAAGATTGAGGCCGACCTCTATAAGGGGCTCAAACTGGCCACTACTTTCGGTATAGATTTTGCCAAAGAACGTGAGGAGATATTCTATCCTACGACAGGCATTCCTTACGGCACACTGCCGCTCGCCGAAATCGCCAACGAACAGATGCACCGCGTGGAGCGTCTCTTCACCATCTTCGACGAGACGACATTGAACTACCTTTTGAAGAAAGGCAACCACACCCTCGATGCCACCCTCGGCTTCCGCTATCGGCACCACATGACCGAGGATGACTTCGGTCGCGGCTACAACTCGGCATCCAACTACTACCAGACCATTTCGTCCGGTAACGCCGACCTCTACCAGAACGGCGGTGCCATAGGTACGTCCAATTGGCTGTCTTTCTATGGCAATGTCGATTACTCCTGGAAGAACCGCTATTTCCTTTCGGCCGTTCTTTCGTCCGATGCCTCGTCGCGCTACGGCGACAACGTGTCCACCTTCCAACTCTATCCGGGTGTGAGCGCTGCATGGCTCCTCTCCGATGAGAATTGGATGGACATCGATGCCTTCAACTTGCTGAAGCTCCGTGCCTCTTGGTCGGAGTCAGGCAACGATGACCTCGGCAACTACACCTCGCGCCGCTATTATCTCTCGAAGCAGTTCCTAACTTCCAACGGCCTTGTACGCGGCAACCTGATGAACGAGGATCTCAAGCCAGAGCGTGTTCGTAAGTTCAATGCCGGTATCGACATGGGTCTCGTGGGAGAGCGTCTCAATATCAGCGTCGATTACTATCTCAACCGTACCAAGGACATGCTTCTCTACGCCCTTCCGTCCCGATTCTCGGGCTTTGCCTCCTACGTTGGCAACGGCGGTGAGATGCAGAATCAGGGTGTCGAGGTTTCTGTAGGCGGACGCCTTGCAGCGACAAAACATTTCACCTGGGATATGAACCTCACGGTGGCTCACAACCACAATACCGTCAAGAAGCTCTCGACCGGCGACCTCACCACCACGATTGGCAATGGACAGGTGCTCACCACCGAAGGCGAGTCCCTCGGCATCTTCTACGGCTTCAAGACCAACGGTGTCTATTCTACATCGACCGATGCAGTAGCCGATGGTCTCTACACCATGAACGGTGCCCTCCGCGAGGCATTCCAGGCCGGTGACGTGCGCTTCTTGGACCAAAACGGCGATCACCTCATTGACGACCTCGACCGAGTGAAGATTGGCGACCCCAACCCGGATTTCTTTGGCGGCATCAGTTCCGTCATGAAGTTTTACGGGTTCACCGTCACGGCCGAATTCGGCTTCTCCGTAGGCAATGATATCTACAACTACACACGCTCGGTGCTCGAGTCCGAGTCGGCCTACCTCAACCAGACCAAGGCGGTTCTCAACCGTTGGCGCACCGAGGGTGATGTTACCGATATGCCTCGCGCTTCCTACGGCGATCCCCATGGCAACAGCCGATTCTCCGACCGCTGGATTGAGGACGGCTCCTACTTCAAGATGAAGACTGCCTCCATCGCCTACGACATCCCCATCAAGTCGAGCTTCATCACGGGTCTCACCGTCTATGGTACCTGCGAGAATGTCTTTACACTCACCGACTACAAGGGCTACGACCCCGAGATTATCTGCTCGTCGTCCAACAATCCCCTCTACACCGGTGTCGATGCCTTCACAACGCCTACACAGCGTACGTTCTATGTCGGTGTCAAACTCGGTCTCTAACGCTTAATCATGTTAATGTTTATGAACAAGATAAAATATCTTTCCGTTTTCGCCGCCGCTTCGGTTCTCGGCCTTTCTGCCTGCATCGACTCCGATATTGACGATGCCGTTGAGTACGGCAGCACCTACACAGATGTCGATGATGCCGACAAGCACATTCTCGGCGTTTATTCCGAGTTCATGGATCTCGCCGAGCAGATGATAGTGCTGGGTGAGGTGCGTGCCGACCTCATGACTATCACCGACTACTCGAACGACTACCTGCAGGAGGTCGATGCCAACGTCTATGACGCCAACAACCCCTATATGGATCCCACGGCCTACTACAAGGTCATCAACGAGTGCAACGACGTGCTGGTCAATTTCGACAAGATGCACGCCAAGCACAGCCTCGAGGATGACGAGTACGCCGAGCGTTATTCCGACATCCAGGCCATCCGCTGCTACACTTACCTCCAGCTGGCCACGCAGTTCTCGCCCGTCTATTACCTTACCGAACCCATTGTTTCGGTAGGCGACATGGAGGCTGTTCAGGCCAAGGGACAGACTGTCACCCTTGATGCTCTCATCCCCATTCTCATAGGCTGCATGGAGTCCTGTCCCACGCTCAAGGACTATGAGGAGTCGCCCCTTGTTGTCAACGACGGAACCAATGTCTCCCTCGACGGTGTAATTATGAAATTCTTTTTCATCAACAAGAAACTCCTTTTGGCCGACCTCTACCTGTGGAACAACCAGTTCCGCGAGGCTGCCACGCTTTACAAGGATATCATGGACACCGACTCGCAGCTCGACGACATCAACAACTACGAGCGATTCAAGTGTTCCACGTCACTCGACGAGAGCGTCTCGGCCAGCTACTATCAGGCCACGTTGTCACGATACAAGTACTGGGACGTGAATTCCTACTCATCCAATTGGATGTCGATGTTCTCCGACCCCGCCTCTGTCAACTACACCCGTGCGGCCTTCTCTCAGGAGTGGATTTGGACCATTCCCTTCACTGCGGGTCGTGAGCCGGCCTATCCCTTCGTGAAGCTCTTCGCGTCAGTGGCCGATGGCGGTAACTACCAGTTGCGTCCTTCGACCGACTGCCTCTATCGTTTCAATCGTACCGATCGTCTCCGTACCAACGGTGCTCCTTACGACACACGCGGCGACTCGGCGACCTATGAGGTGCGCGCTTCCGGCGACACGGTGTGTGCCAAGTACCTCTACTTCTACGATCCTACGACTCCTTATCAGCAGTCAGGTCGCTGGTGGCTCTATCGCACGGCCAAGGTTCACCTTCGCTTTGCCGAATGTATGAACCGTTTGGGTTATCCCGATTTCGCAGTGCGTTTTGCACAGTCGGGCATTCAGGGCACCTACGGCAACTCCTATCCGAGCACTGACCTCGACGGACGAGCCACCGACTCGCTCTCCAACATCCGCAATTTCGCCACGCCCAACCTCTTCCAGGTGATGTACCCCATCACAACAGGTGTCTGCGACAATGAGGCCGACTCGGCACTTCTCTTCTTTGATGCCCGCATGTACACTACAGCGGCTTCCAACCCCTATGAGAAGGTTGTTCGCCGTGGTCCTTGGCGTCAGGCACGCGGTGTACGCCGCCGTTCCTGCATGGCCAACTGTTACGAAGCCGACCACTCCACTTCGGGTGATCTTGCCAACTGCACCACCAAGGAGGATTCCATCTATCTCGTTGAGAAGATTATTCTCGACGAAGCTGCCAACGAACTTGCCCACGAGGGTAACCGTTGGGAGGATCTCGTCCGTGTGGCCCGCCGCATGAACACCTCTACGGTCACCTCTTCGGTCAACGGTACCATTTATACGCTCACCAACGACGGTATGTCGGGTGATGCTTGGTTCCGTGAGATTATGGCCGACAAGGCAGCCGGTTCCAAGAACGCTCTCGGTACGCCTTCCTACGGTGGAGAGTCCACTTGGTATTACCCTGGCAAGTAAGTAATCCCGAATTTTCTGTTAGCGCCATGCCTTCTTCGGATGCATGGCGTTTTGTTTCGGTTTTCAAAAAAAAGACGATATAATTTGGTTGTTTCAAAAATATTGTGTATCTTTGCACCCGAATTGCGAAAGAAATAGACAATTAAAATGAACCGACACATACTACTGACAGGTCTTTTATTGCTGCCGTTCACTCTGATGGCAGAAGAACCGGTGGAATCCAAGGAGACCCCGAAATGGCTGAAACCCCTGATGGCGGTGAAGAACTTTATCGACTCGGGAGCGGTGCGTGGTATCGACCAGCGCTACATCTCCGTGCCGAAGCATCCCTGGCAGGTCATTGCCAAGTGGAACGTCAACCAGAGTGCGCTCAAGATGCAGACATCCGGGGAGATTGTCGATGATGAATCCGGCCTCTCTCTGCCCTACAGCGCAACACCCTACATGAAGACCGAGCCATCGCAGTATGTGGGCTTCTGGGTAGGTTACCGGGGCTACGGTGCCGGCTACTCCGTCAACGTGGCGGGCGACAAGGGTAGCTACCTCACCTT
Organism: uncultured Bacteroidales bacterium; assembly: GCA_937899265.1. Classification (GTDB taxonomy): domain Bacteria; phylum Bacteroidota; class Bacteroidia; order Bacteroidales; family UBA3663; genus Liminaster. The sequence continues at coordinate 7,159 of CALBPV010000077.1, read as the reverse complement.
CGGAGCCTTGGGCGGTGCCTATGCTGCGAGTGTGCGCATCCACACCTTTGAGAACGACAATCCCAGCTTCGAGCTGAACAGCAGTCTCTTGGACATGGAGGATGAGTCGTGGCAGAAGTGGAAACTGGAAAGCCCCATCAAGGTGCGTGCGGTAATAGCCAGCGCCATATATCTCTTCAACGGCAAGCATTTCTCTTATGCGGCAGCCTACGACCAGTCCGTTATACAGACGCGTTCCGCAGGGTCGCTCATGGTGGGCGCATCCTATTATTACGGGCACATCAATTATGCCGACAGCACCAATGCCGGCCTTATTTATCTGATGCAGAACACGGCTCGTATCAAACTCTGGCAGGCGAGTGCCGGAGTGGGCTATGCCTACAACTGGGTTCCTTTCAAGGGTATGCTTGTGAGTGTGATGGGGATGCCGATGCTGACGTTTGTGAACCGCATCAAGGCCTATGCCTATCAGACCAATGTCGAGGAGATAATGGAAGAGGATTGGTTCTGGGACGATGAGATTAGTGACGAGGAATGGGATCGTCGTTTTGATGAGCAGGCGAGGATTAAGCCGGTGGGCACTCAGTCAAGGAGCAGCGGTCTGGCTGTGAATTTTGATGTGAGATTGTCGCTGACTTATAATTTCGACCGCTACTTCCTGAACGCCTGCGGCCAGTTTTACAATTTCCAGTATAATAGCGATGACAGTCACGGCTATCTCAACGACTGGTACATCAACGCCTCAATCGGGGTAAGACTTTGAGTTTTCTTTTCAATTCATCATATAACTGTTATTACTATGAACATCGGAGACAAAGTGCCCGAGGTATTGGGCAAAGACGAACAGGGGCGTGAGATACGCCTCAGTGACTATCGCGGACGTAAGCTTGTACTCTATTTTTATCCGAAGGACAATACGAGCGGCTGCACGGCCGAAGCATGCAGTCTGCGTGACCGCTATGCCGACTTGCAAGGTGCCGGCTACGAGGTCGTCGGTGTGAGCAAAGACTCCGCTTCCTCCCACGTCAAATTCAAGGAGAAACACCAGTTGCCATTCCCGCTCATTGCCGACGTGGACCATGCGCTCATGGAGGCTATGGGTGCCTGGGGAGAGAAGAATATGTACGGTAAGAAGACGATGGGGACCATCCGCACCACCTTTGTTGTCAACGGCGACGGCCTCATCGAACAAATCTTCGCCGGCAAGGAAGTCAAGACCAAAGTTCATGCCGACCAGATTCTGAAGAGTTAACAGTCCTGTGGCTCGAACAAAATAAAGCACCCCGGGCTGTCCGATTGGACAGCTCGGGGATTGTTTAACCGCAAATTGCAATCAACATGGCAATTGCGGGGATTTTTCTGTCTGTTTGATTATTTGAGGCGCTTGTAGCCGTACTTGGCAGCATTGCCAAGCTCTTCCTCGATGCGGATGAGCTGGTTGTACTTGGCCATACGGTCGGTGCGGCTCATCGAACCGGTCTTAATCTGGCCGGAGTTGGTGGCAACTGCAATGTCGGCAATGGTCGTGTCCTCAGTCTCGCCGGAGCGGTGCGACGTAACGGTGGTGTAGCCGTGACGGTGAGCCATTTCGATGGCTTCGAGAGTCTCGGTGAGCGAACCGATTTGGTTCACCTTGATGAGGATAGAGTTGGCAGCGCCCATCTGAATGCCCTTCTGGAGGAACTTCGTGTTGGTTACGAAGAGGTCGTCACCTACAAGCTGGCACTTGTCGCCGATGGCTGCGGTGAGTTTTACCCAGTTCTCCCAGTCGTTCTCGTCGAGACCGTCCTCGATGGAGTCGATGGGGTACTTGGAGATGAGTTCCTTGAGGTACTCAATCTGCTGGGCAGCGGTGAGCTTCTTGCCGTTGGGATCCTTCTTCTTGCCGTCTTTGAGCTGGCGATAGTCATAGTACCATTCGCCGTTCTCCTGGGTAGCGAACTCGGAAGCGGCGCAGTCCATGGCAATCTTCACATCCTGGCCGGGCACGTAGCCTGCGTCCTTGATGGCCTGTACGATAGACTCGAGAGCGTCGTTGATGCCGTTGAGTGCGGGAGCGAAACCACCCTCGTCACCTACAGCGGTGGAGAGACCGCGCTTCTTGAGGAGCTTGGCGAGAGCGTGGAACACCTCGGCACCCATGCGGATGGACTCCTTGATGTTCTTGGCACCTACGGGACGAATCATGAATTCCTGAAATGCAATGGGAGCGTCGGAGTGAGCACCGCCGTTGATGATGTTCATCATGGGAACGGGGAGCACGTATGTGTTGGCACCGCCGATGTAACGGTAGAGGGGCAGGCCGAGAGCGGTGGCAGCAGCCTTGGCTACAGCCAAAGATACGCCGAGCACAGCGTTGGCACCGAGTTTCGACTTGGTGGGAGTGCCGTCGAGGGCAAGCATCTTATAGTCGATGGCGCGCTGGTTGAAGACGCAGTCACCCTTGAGGGCGGGAGCGATAACCTTGTTCACATTCTCTACAGCTTTGAGAACGCCCTTGCCGCCGTAGCGCGACTTGTCACCGTCGCGAAGCTCAAGAGCTTCATTCTCACCTGTCGATGCGCCGGAGGGTACAGCAGCACGACCCAATACACCGTTCTCAAGAACGACATCAACCTCTACGGTTGGATTGCCACGAGAGTCAAGTATCTCGCGAGCAACGATTTTTTCGATTTTCATTTTTCTAACGTTTTAGTATTGTTAAATGAATAATGATTTCTTATATCGGTGCGAAGATAGCAAAAAAAGCCGACATGGGAATCAGCCTCCCGGATTTTTTTGCATTCAGAGGTTAAAAAAGACCGGTTTTGCCACCACTTGACAAACAGAATTGACAAATAGCGGGCTTGCAGTCTGCGCACGGAACGAAAACCCCGCCGGGCGGGGAGACCCGACGGTCAGAACGGGAGATCGTCAGTGGGATTCGGCTCGGGAGCCGCGTCGGGGAACTGCGGAACAGCGGGAGCTGCTACAGGAGCCGCCGCTGCGGGAGCTGCATCAGTGGCGGGGGCAAGGGGATTGCCTGCGGCATCGAGGGGAGCGGCTTCAATCTTCCAGGCCCGTACATCGGTGTACCAGCGGCCGTTGAACTCTCGGCTCTCGAGGTCGAAACTGACGATGACTTCCTGACCCACCTGTGCCGTGTATTGGTCGGCTCTTTCGCCGAAGAGCATGAACATCACCTTGCGGGAATATTGGTCGTGGGTTTCGAGTACATACTCCTGTTTTTTCCAGGGATTGCCGCTCTTGGACGTTCCCGACTGGGGCGGGAGAACTTGGATTACTTTACCTTGAATTTCCATATTAAAATGTATTTTTGTAGTTGAAATTAACTCGGCAAAGATAAGCAAAAAGTTCGAGATAACGAAAGAAATACCGAAAAAAATGTGTGAAAAATGCTAAAAAGAGCCTGATTAGCAATTTTTGACGGAAGAAAAGACCGAAATGTGGAAAAAAAGCTGTATATTCGCACCCTGTAAATATGGATAAATTGGTGACTACTATCGTCCAAGGACTCGAGGAGTCCAAGGCGAAAAACATAAAAGTAATTGACATGAGCGGCCTTGAGGAGGCGGCATTCATGTATTTCGTGGTATGCGAGGGCACGAGCTCCACCCATGTGGCGGGCATCGCCGACGGCCTCACGGACTATGTGAGAGACCATTCGGGCGAAAGGTGTCTCGGTACGATAGGAATGAACAATCGCGTGTGGGTAGCGGTCGATTACGGATATGTGTTGGTTCATGTCTTCCAGAGGGAGGCCCGTGAGTTCTATCGGCTGGAGGAACTTTGGGAGGACGCTCCCATCACCGCCTGCGGAGAGGACACCCATTGACCCTTCCGTGACGAATACATCATGTCAAAAAACAGCAATCAAGAAACAATGGCAGAAAAAAACATAAATCAGCAGCCGCAGATGAATGGCGGCAACAGAAACCCCCAAGGCAACGGAATGAATGTGGGACAGGGGGGAGGTTTTAAGATTAACTTCAACTTTTACTGGTTCTACCTGTTGATAGGGTTGGGCCTGGTTGCCGTCTATTTCTTCTCGGGTACGTCAACGATGACGAGTGGGGAGGTGAGCTATTCGGTTTTCAGCCGGATGGGCGAACAGGGCAATTTCGAACAAATCCGTGTGGACAATCAGGAGCAAATCGCTCACGCCAAGATATGGAAGGACTCACTGACCAACGTGCTCAACGCAAATCCCGAGCTGGCCAAGCAATACTTGCAGTCCAAGAAGAAACAGGTGGAGTTCATGGTCGAGACCAATATCCCCTCCGGCGAGAAACTGAGCGAAGACTACGACCGCTGGCTGAATGCTGCACAGGAGGAAGGACGGACCTTTGCCACCGAAATCAAGTGGGAGAAGAGTTCCAACACATGGCAGATTATCTGGAGTCTGGCTTCTCCCGTACTGCTGCTGTTGTTCTTCTTCTGGATTATGTCGCGCGGCATGGGCAATGCCGCCGGCGGTATTTTCAACGTGGGCAAGAGCCGTGCCAAAGTCTATGAAAAAGACAAACAGCAGAAGGTGACCTTCGCCGATGTGGCCGGTCTCAGCGAAGCCAAGACGGAAGTGCAGGAAATCGTGGAGTTCCTCAAGAACCCCCAAAAATATACCAACCTGGGAGGTAAAATCCCCAAGGGTGCCCTCCTCGTGGGGCCTCCCGGCACGGGTAAGACCCTCTTGGCCAAGGCAGTGGCCGGCGAGGCCGATGTGCCTTTCATGTCGATGTCGGGTTCCGACTTCGTGGAGATGTTTGTGGGCGTGGGTGCCAGCCGAGTGCGCGACCTCTTTGCCCAGGCCAAGGAGAAAGCTCCGTGCATCATCTTCATCGACGAGATTGATGCCATCGGTCGTGCCCGAGGTACCAATGCCCGGATGTCAAGCAACGACGAACGCGAGAACACGCTCAACCAATTGCTCACCGAGATGGACGGCTTCGGCACCAACTCGGGTGTGATTATTCTGGCTGCGACCAATCGTGCCGACATCCTCGACAAGGCTCTCTTGCGCGCCGGACGCTTCGACCGTCAGATTCACGTCGATCTGCCGGAGCTCAGCGACCGAATTGCCATCTTCAAGGTGCACATGAAGCCCCTCAAACTGGCCAAAGATTTCGATCTCAACAAACTGGCAAGGCAGACACCCGGTTTCTCGGGTGCCGACATCGCCAATGTATGTAATGAAGCAGCCCTCATAGCCGCCAGAAACGGCAAGGAGAGGGTTGATATTAGCGACTTTAACAATGCCATCGACCGCATCATCGGAGGTCTGGAGAAGAAGTCGAAGGTGCTCACGGGCGACGAAAAACATTCCATTGCCATCCACGAGGCCGGCCATGCCACCATTTCGTGGCATCTGCAGTATGCCGCACCCCTCGTCAAAGTCACCATCGTGCCCCGAGGCAATGCGCTGGGTGCCGCATGGTATATGCCCGAAGAACGTCAAATCACGACGCGCGAACAGATGAACGACGAGCTTTGCAGCCTTCTGGGCGGCAGAGCCGCCGAGGAACTCTTCCTCGGACATATTTCGTCCGGTGCAGCCAACGACCTCGAAAGGGTGACCAAACAGTGCTACGCCATGGTGGCTTTCTACGGAATGAGTGAGAGTCTGCCCAATATCTGTTATTACGACTCGAGCGGGCAGGAGTACGGCTTCACGAAGCCCTACAGCGAGGAACGTGCCAAAGTGATAGACCAGGAAGTGTCGAAAATAATCGCAGAGCAGTATGCTCGTGCCAAATCCATCCTGAAGCAGTATGCCGAGGGACACGGGACACTGACGCAGGTGCTCGAAGACCGCGAAGTCATCTTCACCGAGGACGTGGAGCGGATTTTCGGACCCCGTCCCTGGACTTCACGCCAGGAGATTCTCCTCAAGAACAACGCAGAAGAGGCTTCCTCCGACGAACCGGCAGCGGCTTCCGAGAGCACGGCTCCGGCAGAGACAGAGTAATAAATCCAAAAAAGAGGATAAACAATGAAAGTTATTAAGAAAGCGAATCTGGTGCAGCGCACCGTTACAGGACTGATTTTGGTGTTCGCCATCATCGCCTGCATTCTGTGGAGTCCCGTGGCCTTTGCCGGGCTGTTTGCCTTCCTTATTTTCTCGGTGCTGATGGAGTTTTACACGCTCATCAACGTCACTCGCGAAGTGCATATTCACCGTTGGATACATTCGTCGATGGGAGCGCTGCTCTTCTTGAGCGTTTTTCTCAATACGTCGCATGTCATTCATACCAAGACCTACTTGAGCGGCGGGAACATCTTCCTGTTCTACATGGTCTATGTGATGACAATGTTCATTTCCCGCCTCTACAGCAAGCAAGAGAATCCCATCCGCGAGTTGGCCTACATCATCCTTGGCCAGGTGTATATCGCAGCTCCGTTGTCGATGCTCAATGCCATCGCCTTCCACATGCTGAAATATCCCGATGACATGAACATTTTGGGCAACTATTGTCCCATCTTCCTGTTGGCGCTGTTCTTCTTCATCTGGATCAACGACACGGGAGCCTACCTCACGGGTATGACCTTCGGCAAACACAAGCTCTTCGAGCGCATCTCGCCCAAGAAGACCTGGGAAGGATTCTTCGGTGGTTTGGTCGCCTGCATGCTGTTGGGTCTTTTGTTGGGTGACTGGGAGTTTTGGGATTTCTTTGGCATTCAGCTCACAGAGGCCGTCAGACTGTCACGTCTGGAATGGACGTTGCTGGGCGTGGTGGTGAGCATTTTTTCCACTTTCGGCGACCTCATAGAGTCGCTCGTCAAGCGCAGTGTGGGCGTGAAGGATTCCGGCAAGATGTTACCCGGCCACGGTGGCTTTTGGGACCGCTTTGACAGTCTCATCATGGCAGCCCCCGGCATGTACCTCTTTCTGGTCATTATCTCCGCTCTCCACATCTGATTGTTGCAGACAGACAAAAAGAAAGGCTTCCGCTTGTTGCGGGAGCCTTCTTTTAAAACGTTCGTTCCTCATAGGGGCGCATGACATAGAATCATTCTCCATCCCGTCAGTCACTGTACTGGGCCGAGGAGGCAGCCGGAAACCGCAGACTGGCCGTAAAAAAGTCACACCTTTTAAAATTGCCAAAAGCTCGCCTACATTTTAGGCAACGCTTTGGCAATTGCGGAAACCTCCATCGGAGTC